>DAISJZ010000053.1:0-22463 GCA_036821145.1 Spirochaetota bacterium | reverse complement strand
TTAACTACAGGACTCTGAAACCGGAACGGGACGGTCTTTTCTGTGAAAGAACATTCGGTACCACAAAAGAGTGGGAATGCTATTGCGGAAAATTCAAATCGATACGATATAAAGGCGTTGTGTGCGACAGGTGCGGTGTTGAAGTTACACACTACAAAGTAAGAAGAGAGAGGGGCGGGCATATTGAACTTGCGGCCCCGGTTGCTCATATATGGTATTACAGATCAGTTCCATCGAGGATGGGTTTACTCCTTGATATTACTGTTAATAATCTTAAATCCGTTCTCTATTATGAGAAATATATCGTAATTGATCCGGGCGATGCCGAAGCGGACGACGTGAAGCGCGGTGATATAATTGATGAAGATGCGTACTATGATCACTATGAAAAATATGGTGATACATTCGTTGCATCAATGGGGGCTGAGGCTATCAAAGATATGCTTGTGAATATTGATCTGGATGAAGAGTCCAGAGCCCTCCGCGCAGAGATTGATATGAAATCTGCCAAAGACGCAAAGATTGACAAGAAGCTTATTAAAAGGCTTGAGATCATTGAAGCATTCAAAGAATCAGGGAACAAACCTGACTGGATGATACTTGATGTAGTTCCGGTAATTCCTCCGGAACTGAGGCCTATGGTTCAGCTGGACGGCGGTCGTTTTGCTACATCTGACCTCAATGATCTCTACAGGCGTGTAATAAACAGAAACAACAGGCTCAAGCGTCTCCTTATGCTCAGGGCTCCGGAAATAATTGTAAGAAATGAGAAGAGGATGCTTCAGGAAGCTGTAGATGCTCTCTTTGATAACAGCAGAAGGAAACGTGCCGTTAAAGGTAAGGGTAACAGACCTCTGAAGTCTCTCAGTGATATGCTTAAAGGTAAGCAGGGCCGTTTCAGGCAGAACCTTCTTGGTAAGCGTGTTGACTACTCCGGCCGTTCTGTAATCGTTGTAGGCCCTGAACTTAAACTCCACCAGTGCGGTCTCCCTAAGAAGATGGCTATTGAGCTATTCAAGCCATTTATCATGAAAAGACTCGTGGACAAGGATTTTGTTCAGAATATAAAATCAGCCAAGAAAATGGTCGAAAATGAGCGTGATGAAGTATGGGAGGTTCTCGAAGAGGTAATTAAGGAACATCCCGTACTGCTGAACCGTGCTCCGACCCTTCACAGGCTTGGTATCCAGGCATTTGAGCCGACACTTGTTGAAGGTAAAGCTATTAAGCTCCATCCACTTGTCTGTCATGCATATAACGCTGACTTTGACGGTGACCAGATGGCGGTTCACGTACCGCTTTCACCCAGAGCGCAGCTTGAGTGCTGGACACTTATGCTTTCAACAAACAATCTTCTTTCACCCGCTAACGGTCATCCGACAGCTACACCTTCACAGGATATAGTTCTCGGTATATATTATCTGACAGATATGATTGCCGGAAGCGAGGGGGAGGATAAGTACTTCGATGATTTTAATGATGTAATTAGATCAATCGAGCATAAACAGATAAGGTACAGGACCAGAATTAATTATCTCATGGGGGATAATTTTGTTTCAACAACTGCAGGGAGACTTATATTCAACAGGCTGCTCCCTGAAGGTTACCCCTTTGTTAATAATGTCATTACTGATAAAGGGCTTTCAAAAATAATTGCTGATGTTTTCAGAAATTACGGCCCGAATATCACAGTTAAAATGCTCGATGATATAAAAGAGACAGGTTATAAATACGCAACAAACTTTGCTCCTACAATATCAATATCTGATATTATTGTTCCGGAGAGCAAAAAAGCTATTATAGATGATGAGGATAAAAAGGTCGAGAGTATTGAGAATGAATACCGTAATGGTTTCATTACAGATGAAGAGCGTTATAACAGGGTTATCAACCTCTGGACAGAGGCTAATGAGAAGATAGCCAACGAAATGTTCAGGGAACTGGAAACTAATATGGACGGGCACAATCCGATATGGATTATGGCCAAGTCAGGCGCAAGGGGGAGCAGGCAGCAGATCAGACAGCTTGCAGGCATGAGGGGACTTATGGCCAAGCCGAGCGGCGAGATTATCGAGGTTCCTATTCGCGCGAATTTTAAAGAGGGTCTTACTGTTCTCGAGTATTTCATCTCTACAAACGGCGCCCGTAAAGGCCTTGCTGATACTGCTCTCAAAACGGCTGATGCCGGTTACCTTACCAGGCGTCTTGTTGATATCGCTCAGGATGTTGTAATAACAAATGAAGATTGCGGTACAACTGTCGGTATAGATATCTACCCGATTAAAGAGGGGGATACTGTCATTGAATCTCTTGGCGCAAGGGTTCTTGGAAGAACTCTTCTTTATGATTTGATTAATCCTGTTACCGGAGAGACAATCGCAAAAGCCGATGACGTTATTGATGAAGAGATTGCTGATCTTATAGATAAAATAGAGATAGATTCTATAGAAATACGATCCGTACTTACCTGTGAATCCAAGCATGGAGTATGCGCCAAGTGTTACGGAAGAAACCTTGCAACTTCAAGACCGGTAGAAATCGGTGAAGCTGTCGGTATTATTGCGGCACAGTCTATAGGACAGCCGGGAACACAGCTTACAATGCGTACGTTCCACATCGGTGGTATCGCTTCAAGGTCTGTTGAGGAGAGTGAAATAAAATTTAATTATCCGATCTTCATCAAAGAGATTACATCGAAGATGATTCAGACTGAAGAAGAGAAGATAATAACTGTCAGAAGGGGATATATCATTGTTCAGAGGATAATTTCCGAGACAGAACTTAAATCTAAAACAGAGCTTCTGATGAATGACGGCGACAAGATCTATGCAGGAAAGGTCTTTGCAAAGGTTTCTGATGAAGAGGAGTATAAGGCGAGCAATACCGGTATCCTCAAGATTGACAAGAAAAAGGCTTACATTCTCGGTGATCCATATTCAATACCTGTGAATGTCGGTACAGAAGTTATTGCTGAGCTTGATTTTGATAAAAAGAATGGACTATTCAGAGTAGTTCAGAAACCCTATGCAGCCAACGAAATAATCGCATCATTTGACCCGTGGTTTGAACCTATCCTGACAGAAATAACAGGCCGTGTTGAATTCGTAGACGTTGAACTTAACAAGAGTTTAATTGAAGAGATCGACCCTGTTTCCAATGTTAAGAAAAGGGTTATTGTTGAGTATAAAACAGAAAAACTTCAGCCAAGGGTGAATATATTCGGGGCGGGTAATGAACCTACTACCTATCTTCTCCCTAAGGGTGCAAACCTCATGGTTGATCATGGTTCAACAGTAAATGCCGGTGTTGTTCTCGCGAAGATACCGCGAGGTGCAGAGAAGACAAAGGATATCACAGGTGGTCTCCCTCGAGTTGCAGAACTCTTCGAGGCAAGAACTCCGAAAGATGCAGCTACTCTTACAGCCATCGACGGAACTGTTACAATAGGTGACACAGCGAAGAATAAACGTAAGATTATAATCACTGCTGAAGACGGCTCACAGAAAGAGTATTCAATACCTGTTTCAAAGTTTTTAAGGGTTCAGGATAAAGACTGGATCACAAAGGGTGAAAAAATAGATGACGGTCCTGTAGATCCTCATGAAATTTTAAGGATAAAAGGACCACGGGAACTCCAGAAATTCCTTGTAAACGAAATTCAGGAGGTTTACAGACTTCAGGGTGTTGCCATTAACGATAAGCATATAGAAACAATTGTAAGGCAGATGCTCAGGAAGGTAAGGGTAACGGATCAGGGTGACTCCAACTTCGTAATTGAGCAGGTTGTGGACAAGTTTGATTTTATAGAAGAAAATGACAGAGTTCTTAATGAGGGTGGAAAGCCGGCTACTGCTATCCCTGTGCTGATGGGTATCACTAAAGCGGCTCTTAATACTGAATCATTTATTTCTGCAGCGTCTTTCCAGGAGACAACAAGGGTTCTGACAGATGCTGCTATAAAAGGTAAGGTTGACCATCTCAGGGGACTTAAAGAGAATGTCATTATAGGGCATCTGATCCCTGCGGGAACGGGTGTGAGGATATATAATAATATAAGTGTATATCAGAATGAACCGGGTGACCTTGATGGAGTTGCACCTGAAGCAATAGATGCTGAAGGCATCCAGGAAAACCCGGAATTAACTGCTGCTGACCTTGATAGTGCTGAAAAATAGGCGGCTCTTTATTAATTTCTTGACAAAAGGAGCTCTGAATTGAGGATTACTCAAAATCGGAGCTGATATTTGTTTTTGAAATTATCATTTAATTTATAGTAGATTTAATAGGAGTTGAAATGCCAACAATTAACCAATTGATAAGGAATGGTAGAGAGAAAAAGCTGAAAAAATCTAAATCTCCAGCATTGACATCATGCCCCCAGAAAAGGGGAGTCTGTACAAGGGTAATGACTTTTACACCTAAAAAGCCGAACTCAGCATTGAGGAAGGTGGCAAGGGTAAGGCTTACAAATGGAATTGAAGTTACAGCATATATACCCGGAATAGGTCATAACCTTCAGGAACACTCAGCTGTTCTAATCAGGGGCGGCAGGGTAAAAGACCTTCCCGGTGTAAGGTATCACATAATCAGGGGAACACTTGATTCTCTTGGTGTAAATGACAGAAGAAAAGCCCGTTCAAAATACGGTACAAAAAGGCCGAAGGCTTAATTACACTATATAAGAGAAATAGTTAAGAGGATAATATATGCGCAGACGTAGACCAGTTAAAAGGGAAGTACTTCCAGATCCTAAATTCAACAGCAAACTCGTGTCTAAATTTATAAGCTGTATGATGTATGACGGGAAAAAGGGTGTATCTGAATCAAATTTTTATAAAGCAATGGAAATTATCGGTCAGAAAACCCAGAAAGATGCAATAGAAGTATTTGTTCAGGCACTTGAAAACGTGAAGCCCCTTGTTGAGGTTAAATCAAGAAGAGTAGGGGGAGCGACATATCAGGTACCGGTTGAAATCAGGCCTGAGAGAAGACAGGCTCTTGGAATCAGATGGATAATTAATTATTCAAGAGGAAGATCTGAAAAGACAATGTTCCAGAGACTCGCTGGTGAGCTTATGGATGCATTTAATAATTCAGGTTCTTCAATTAAGAAAAAAGAAGATACTCATAAAATGGCAGAAGCAAATAAAGCTTTCGCTCATTTTAAGTTTTAGTAGATATACTGAACTTACATTACGACAAATACCAGGCAGAACCTGGTATTTGCTGTTTATAAATATATTCACAAAAATCACAGGTATAATATGGCTCGTAAACTCCCCATAAGCAGAACAAGAAATATAGGAATCATGGCCCACATTGATGCGGGGAAAACTACTCTTACAGAGAGGATTCTGTTCTATACAGGTAAAACCCATAAAATGGGTGAAGTACATGAAGGTACTGCTGAAATGGACTGGATGATTCAGGAGAAGGAGAGAGGTATAACTATAACAGCAGCTGCAACAAGCTGTATGTGGAAAAATACTGTAATTAATATTATTGATACTCCGGGGCACGTTGATTTTACTATTGAAGTTGAGAGAAGCCTTAGGGTGCTTGATTCAGCAATTGCCGTTTTTGATGGAGTCGCTGGAGTGGAGCCTCAATCTGAGACCGTTTGGCGGCAGGCGGATCGCTACCATGTTCCAAGAATATGCTTTGTTAATAAACTGGACAGGGTAGGTGCGGATTACGGAATGTGTCTCCGGATGATAAAAGAAAAACTTTTTGCGGAGCCTCTGCCGTTACAGATTCCGGTAGGTGTTGAATCATCATTCATAGGGGTAATTGATCTTCTTTCAATGAAGATGCTTTTATGGGACGATCCCTCCGGGAAGGATTTCCGTGAAACCGAGATCTCTGACGAATTGAAAGCGGAAGCGGAATTACAGCGGGAAAATTTAATAGAAAAGCTTGCTGACTGTGATGAAAATATTATGGAGATGTTTCTGGAGGGAAAAATTCCAGATGAAGGTGAGTTGAAGCAGGCTATCAGGAGAGCAACAATCAGCACAAAACTGTTTCCTGTTTTCTGCGGTTCCGCTCTCCGGAATAAAGGCGTGCAGCCGCTGCTTGATGCAGTGGTGGACTATCTCCCCTCCCCCAAAGATATTCCGGCAGTTCAGGGTCATGATGTAAACGATCACGAAATTATGTTAACTCGTGAAGCGGATGACAAAGAACCATTTTGCGCACTTGTATTTAAAATTATGACAGATCCTCACGTTGGTAAACTTACATATATGCGGGTCTATTCAGGTTCAGTAAAAAGCGGGGAGCAGATACTTAATGTTTCTGTTAATAAAAAAGAGCGGATCAGCCGTTTTTTAAGGATGCATGCCAACCACAGGGAGGAGGTTGATGAGGTTTATACCGGTGATATAATCGCTGCCGTAGGCCTTAAAACTGCAAGGACCGGCGATACTGTAACTCTGCAGGATACGCCTGTGTTGCTTGAAAAGATGATCTTTCCTGAGCCTGTAATATCAATTGCCATAGAGTTGAAATCAAAGGCGGATCAGGATAAGCTTAATACTGCTTTATCACGTCTTGGTGAAGAGGATCCCACCTTCAGATCGAGTATCAATGAAGATACCGGTCAGCTTATTATATCAGGTATGGGGGAACTGCATCTGGATATAATCGTGGACAGGCTCCTCAGGGAATTTAATATACCCGCAAATGTCGGTAAGCCTCAGGTAACATATAAGGAAACTGTTACCGGAGAGGCTGTTGAAGAGCAGACATATGAAAGGCAGATTGCCGGTAAGGATAATTACGGGCATGTTAAGATAAACATTGCTCCGGCAGGGCTGGGTAAAGGTTTTGTCTTCCATAATAAAGTTTCGAAAGATATTATTCCTGAAATGTTTATTAAGGATATCGAAGCCGGTCTTAATGATTCTCTTCAGGGGGGGGTTATTGCAGGGTATAAACTTGATGATGTTGAAATAACTCTGCTCGAAGCAAAATACAATGAGCTTAAATCGACCGGTATGGCATACAGGATTGCTGCAAACATGGCTATGAAGGACGGTGCAAGGAAAGCGAGACCTTTTCTTATGGAGCCTATTATGAAGCTCGAAGTAGTTTCTCCTGAAGAATACACTGGCGACATAATTAATGATATAAGTCAGAGACGTGGTAAAATGGAGAATATTGATTACAGAGGGGAGCTGAAAGTGATAGATGCACGTATTCCTTTATCAGAGGCTTTCGGCTATGCAACGGCTGTACGTTCAATGAGTCAGGGGCGGGCTACTCACACCCTTCAGTTTTCACATTACGATCTGGTCCCGGAAGCTGTTATGAACAGGATTTTAGGGCGGATTAGCGGAATAATTTAAATTAATTTATTTTTTGTTTTACAAAAATATTATTGTTTCAGAGAGTGTCTGGGCGGTGAAATTTTAATAGTTTTTACGAAAAGCAGACATTTTTATTGAATCAGAAAGCTCTGTTGATTATTTTTTTTGATAACAGGCAAATTTAGCTTATTTTACTTGACAGAATATCGAGTTTTTTTTTTATTTCAAAAACTCGCTTGTAGAATGAGTACCGGCACAATTATGTAGTTACATTGCAATAATATTAAATTGCGTGTTTTATAATAAATAAAGAAATAATGTGAAAAAATTAAATAAGTAAGGAGATTTCCAATGGCTAAGGAAAAATTTACAAGAACCAAGCCACATGTTAACGTAGGTACAATCGGACATATTGACCACGGTAAAACAACTTTGACAGCTGCTATTACAAAAGTTTTCCATACAGCGTATGGAACAGGTAAAGCAATTAACTTTGATGAAATAGATAATGCACCTGAGGAAAAACAGAGGGGTATAACAATTGCTACTTCTCACCAGGAGTATGAAACACCTAACAGGCACTATGCTCACGTTGACTGTCCGGGTCACGCTGACTATGTTAAGAACATGATTACAGGTGCTGCACAGATGGATGCTGCAATACTTGTTGTTGCTGCTACAGACGGTGCTATGCCTCAGACAAGAGAGCACGTTCTTCTTGCTCACCAGGTTAACGTTCCATACATGGTAGTTTTTCTTAATAAAGTAGATATGCTTGATCCTTCAGACAGGGCGGAGATGGTTGAGCTTGTTGAAATGGAAATAAGAGAGCTTCTTTCAAATAATGACTTCCCGGGAGATGATGTACCTGTAATTCCCGGATCGGCTCTTAAAGCTCTTGAAGCTGCTGAAGCGGGAAATAAAGATGATGAGTGGTTCCAGACTGTAATTAAGCTTGGCGAGGCTCTTGATTCCTATGTTCCGCAACCGGAAAGGGCTGTTGATAAGCCTTTCCTTATGCCGATTGAGGACGTTTTCTCAATCACAGGCCGTGGTACTGTTGTAACTGGCAGAATTGAAAGAGGTATTGTTAAGACTGGTGAAAGCGTTGAGATTATAGGTTTTGTTGAGACAAAAACATCTGTATGTACCGGTGTTGAGATGTTCAGAAAGATTCTTGATGAAGGTCAGGCTGGTGACAACGTTGGATGTCTCCTCAGGGGTGTAGCGAAGGAAGAGGTTGAAAGGGGTCAGGTTCTTGCTAAACCGGGTTCAATTAAGCCGCATAAAAAATTCCAGGGTCGTGTTTATATCCTTAAAAAAGAAGAGGGTGGAAGACATACTCCATTCTTCGGAAACTATCGTCCTCAGTTCTATTTCAGAACTACTGACGTTACTGGTACAATCGCTCTTCCTCAGGGAGTTGAGATGGTTATGCCTGGTGATGACATCGATATCACTGTTGAGCTTATCACTCCTATAGCGATGGAAGAAGAGCTCAGGTTCGCAATCCGTGAAGGCGGAAGAACTGTTGGTGCCGGCGTTGTTGTTAAGGTTATAGAATAATATTACAGTAGAATATATATGCAATCGTCAGGCCTGCGCCTGACGATTGTTATCTAAGTATAAGCAAGGTGAAATAAAGTGGCAAAGCTAACAGGGCAGCGAATCAGGGTAAAGCTGAGATCATATGATGCGAAACTGCTGGATCAGTCGGCGGAAAAAATAGTAACAACAACTAATAGAAGCGGGGCGAAAATTGCAGGCCCTATTCCTCTGCCGACAAAGATTGAAAAGTTTTGTGTATTAAGATCTCCCCATGTTAATAAGAAGTCAAGGGAGCAGTTTGAAATTAGGACTCACAAAAGGTTAATTGATATTATTGATCCGAACTCCGATACGGTTGAAGCATTAATGAAGCTCGAACTTCCTGCTGGCGTATCTGTAGACATTAAGTCCTGATAAGATAAAAACTCAAAAAACCTGCAAGAAAAAGAAATACCGGAAATGAATTTCGGCTATTGTTATGAATTTATAATGAAGTATATATAGGTTAATGTGATGAAAAAGGCACTATTCGGGAAAAAAATCGGCATGACTCAGTATGTGAAGGAAGACGGGACTGTTGTGCCTGTAACAGCATGCGAAATGGTACCATGCGTAGTTGTGCAGAAAAAGACCAGGGAAGTTGACGGTTATGAGGCTTTGAAACTCGGTTTCTGTGATCAGAAAGAGTTCAGGCTTACAAAACCTATTGCAGAAGATTTGAAGAAAAAGAATATAGCTCCGAAGAGATACTTTGCGGAGATAGAAAATTTTGAT
Organism: Spirochaetota bacterium; assembly: GCA_036821145.1. GTDB lineage: Bacteria > Spirochaetota > UBA4802 > UBA4802 > UBA5550 > UBA5550. The sequence continues at coordinate 12,831 of DAISJZ010000053.1, read as the reverse complement.
CCGGCTCTTGAAGTTGGAAGTGAAATTAAATGCACAATCTTTCAGGAAAATGATGTTGTAGATGTTACCGGTACAACCAAAGGACGCGGTTTTGCCGGAGTTATGAAAAGATATGGATTCGGCGGTGGTAGAAAAACACATGGTTCAAACTTCCACAGGGCGCCGGGCTCAATAGGCGCGCATACTTATCCGGCTGAAGTATGGAAAGGGAAAAAAATGCCGGGACGTATGGGCAATGATAAGGTTACTATAAAAAATCTGAAAATTGTTAAAATACTTGAAGATAAAAACATCGTACTGATTTCGGGCGCCATACCGGGAAGAAAAAATTCTTTGATAAAAGTAACAGTGAAATAGGCGGTTTGAAATGAAGATAGATAAGTATTCAATCGATGGCAAGGTAGTCGGACAGGTTGAGCTCTCTGACGCAGTGTTTGGTGCAGAAGTAAACGATGTTGTAATATATGAATATATTAAGGCTGCAAACGCAAATCTCAGGCAGGGAACACATTCAGCAAAAGAGAGAGCAGAAGTAAGAGGCGGCGGGGCAAAACCCTGGAAACAGAAGGGAACAGGCCGTGCACGTTCAGGTTCATCAAGGTCTCCAATCTGGAGAGGTGGTGGTACAATATTTGCACCTCAGCCAAGGGATTACTCAATAAAACTTCCAAAACAGATTAAGGCTGCTGCGTTTGTTTCAATATTTTCTCTTAAAGCAAAAAGCGGTGCTGTTAAAGTTGTTGAGGACTTCAGTGTAGAAGGCAAAACGAAAGAGATAGCAAATATTGGTAAAGCTCTGTCCGTAACAAAAGGTATTCTGATTTCCGGAAAAGCAGATAGTGATGATTCAATGCTTAAGAGAGCAATAAGAAATATACCCTGGTTTAGGTACAATAATGTTAAAAGACTTTCAGGAAGAGATATCTTTTTTTCAAAAGAAGTGATTCTTACAGAAAGCGCTGTAAACCAGATTAATGAAAAATATGCTAGGGCTAAGTAAGATGAATTCCAATGACATTATAATAAAACCTGTAATATCAGAAAAATCAACCGGGATGATGGAAGACAACAAGTACGTTTTCAAGGTTGCTACCAGGGCAAATAAGCTGACGGTTAAAGCTGCCGTTAAAGAGATATTCGGTGTTATGCCTGAAAAGGTCAACATCGTTAACGTCAGGGGAAAAAATCGCAGACTCCGATATAGAATGGGTAAAAGATCAGCCTGGAAAAAAGCGATCGTTACGCTCAAAGCCGGTGATAAAATCGAAATATTTGAAGGTCAATAATCAGGATTGTTATAAAAGGATATCGCTATGGGAATAAAAAAATTCAGGCCTGTAACACCAACATTAAGATATAAGACAGTACTCGATAAATCCGAGCTTACCGAGGATAAACCGTTTAAGCCTCTTACAAAAGGTAAAACAGGTGACTCAGGTAGAGGTTTTAAAGGACAGGTTACTGTCAGAAGAAGAGGTGGCGGTCACAAAAGAAAACTCAGGCTTATAGATTTTAAAAGAAACAAATACGGCATACCGGGCAAAGTTGTTTCAATAGAATATGATCCTAACAGATCCGCAAATATCGCTCTTATATCCTATATCGATGGTGATAAGAGATATATAATCGCTCCCGAATCTGTAAAGGTGGGTGACAGGATTGAAGCAGGTGAAAAAGTTGAAATAAAAGCAGGAAATGCTCTGCCTCTAAAAAATATACCTCTTGGTTCAAGTATTTATAACATAGAACTTCATAGAGGAAAAGGGGGGCAGCTTGTAAGGTCTGCAGGTACTACTGCTATACTTACAGCAAAAGAAGAAGATTATTGTCTTGTTAAACTCCCTTCCGGTGAAATCAGAAAGATTCACAGTGAGTGCTACTCAACAATCGGAATTGTGGGTAACAAGGATCATATAAATGTGACAATCGGTAAAGCAGGTCGTTCACGATGGATGAACAAAAGACCTAAAGTCAGAGGGGTTGCGATGAACCCTGTTGACCACCCGCTTGGTGGTGGTGAAGGTAAATCTTCCGGTGGTCGTCACCCTGTATCACCTACAGGCCAGCCGACTAAAGGTTATAAAACCAGGAAGAAACATAAATACAGTGATAATTATATAATCAAGAGAAGGAAAGGCTGATATGGCAAGATCAATTAAAAAAGGACCATATGTAGATCCAAAACTGTTTAAAAAAATTGAAGAGATGAACTCGACCAATAATAAGAAAGCACTTAAAACATGGTCAAGACGATCAACCATATTTCCCGAGATGATAGGACATACACTTATGGTGCATAATGGCAAGACATTCATTCCTGTCTATGTATCTGAAAATATGATTGGACATAAATTAGGTGAGTTTTCTCCCACAAGGACATACAGGGGCCATACAAGCAAAGATGATAAAGTGGCTAAGAAGAAAAGGTAAAGAGGACTGAAAATGGAATCATCTGCAAAATCAAAACAAAACAGAGTATCTGCATCTAAAGTCAGACTTGTAACCAATGAAATAAAAGGTTATTCTCTACCTGAAGCAATTGATATTCTGAAAAATATGCCACAGAAAGGCGCCAGGATTGTTCTTAAGACCCTTTATTCAGCGGGTGCCAATGCCAAGTATCAGAATCCTGATATTATCGAAGATGCTCTTTTTATCAAAAAAATTGCTGTTGATGAAGGCCCCACAATGAAAAGGTTCCATGCGAGAGCGAGAGGAAGAGCGGGCAGAATCAGAAAAAGAACCAGTAATGTAACTATTATATTATCTGATGAAAATTAAAGCATACAAGGAATAATAAGATGGGTCAGAAGGTAAATCCAATAGGAATCAGAGTAGGTATAAACCGTACATGGGATTCAGTCTGGTATGATGAAAAGAAAGAATACGCGAAAAATCTTCATGAAGATCTGAAAATAAAAAAATTTATTGCCAAAGAAAAGAAAAGCGCTGGAATAGCAAAAGTCACTATTGAAAGATTTCCTGACAGGGTAAATGTTAATATTAATGCCTCCAGACCCGGCGTTCTTATCGGCAAAAAGGGTGCGGATATTGAAGAACTGAAAGGTCAGCTTCAGAAGATTGCTTCTAAAACAGTCTATATTAATATAATTGAAGTAAAAAAACCTGAAAAGAATTCTAAACTTATAGCTGAGCAGATTGCATCTCAGATAGAAGGGAGATTCCCTTACAGAAGAGCTGTAAAACAGGCTATGACTAACGCCATGAGGAGCGGTTCTCTTGGTATTAAGATAATGGTTTCAGGCAGGCTTAACAACGCAGAAATGGCGAGGACTGAGTCCTTCAAAGAAGGCCGGATTCCTCTTCATACATTGAGAGCTGATATTGATTACGGTTTTGCAGAAGCCCTTACAGCTTTCGGTCTTATAGGAGTAAAAGTCTGGTTATATAACGGTGATGTTCTTTCTAAAGATCAGGAAGACGAAGAAGATAAGTATTCAGTAAAAAGAAAAACCAGATAATCAGTTACGGAACAGGTGAATTCTTATGTTAATGCCAAAAAGAGTAAAGCATAGAAAAGTAATGAGGGGTAGAATGAAAGGTTCTGCCCAGAGAGGAGCTACAGTTGCATTCGGTGAATATGGGCTGAAAGCGCTCGAATCAGGAAAAATTACCAGCAGACAGATTGAGGCTGCCAGGGTAGCAGTAAACAGAAAGGTAAAAAGGGGAGGGAAGCTCTGGATAAGAATATTTCCTGATTTTCCCTTTACAAAAAAACCTGCTGAAACAAGGATGGGTAAAGGAAAAGGTAATCCTGAAGGATTTGTAGCAAGGGTTTTCCCGGGCCGAATTCTTTTTGAAATTGCCGGTGTTGATGAAGCTCTTGCAAAAGATGCTCTTGAAAATGCTGCTAAAAAACTTCCCCTTAAGACGAAAGTTGTTTCAGTTGAAAAAATCGGATAGTATTCGTGTAATCAATATTAGAGGCGCAAGATGAAAGGTAAACTTGAAGAATTGACAATGGATGAACTGAACAAAAGCCTTGTTGACACTAAGGTGGAATTAAGAAAGGAAAGGTTCAGGGCTGTTACCAGTAAGGTAGATAATCCGAAGAAGATAAAGAATTTAAAGAAACATGTAGCCAGAATTCTCACTTTGAAACGAGAGTATGATCTGGGTATCAGGAAACCTAGAGGGTAAGGGGATCTATATACTATGAAATCTAACAGGAAACAGCTGATTGGGAAAGTTGTAAGCAATAAGATGGATAAGACTGTTGTCGTTGAAATAGAAAATCTTGTAATGCATACACTTTATAAAAAATCTGTGAAAAGAACAAAGAAAGTTAAAAGCCATGACGAAAAAAATGAGTGTTCTATTGGCGATACAGTGAAGATTGAAGAATCAAGGCCATTATCAAAAGATAAAAGATACAGGTTAGTAGAAATAATTGAGAAAGTGAAGTAGAGGTGCATCATGATTCAGGTACAGACCATACTTGAAGTAGCGGATAACAGCGGAGTTAAGAAAGTTCAGTGCATAAAAGTTCTTGGCGGTACAAGAAGGAGATATGCCTCGGTAGGTGATGTGATTGTTGTTGCAGTGAAAGACTCGCAGCCTTCATATGGACTTAAAGATTCAACAGGTAAAAAAGTACATAATAAATCTGTTTTAAGAGCGGTTGTTGTAAGGACAACAAAACCTGTAAGAAGAAAAGATGGTTCATATATCAGGTTTGATGATAATGCAGTTGCAATAATCGATGCAAAAGGTGAACCAAAGGGATCAAGGATATTCGGACCTGTTGCCAGAGAGCTCAGGGATAAAAACTTTTTAAAGATTGTTTCACTTGCTCCAGAAGTTCTATAAAGAGGTTTAAAAATGAATAGCAGTCAGAGTGAAAATATAAAACCAAAGATCAAGGTAAATGATAACGTTGTAATAAAGAACGGTGTCAGCAAAGGTAAGCGTGGTAAAGTTTTAAAAATAGATCGTGAAAAATCACGAGTTATAGTTGAAGGGATCAATAAGAGAGATAAATATCTTAAACCTTCACAGGATAATCCGCAGGGTAGAGTAGTTAGTATTGAATTTCCTATTCATATTTCAAATGTTATGTATTTCTGCGATAAGTGCAAGAAAGGGAGCAGAATCGGTATTGAAATCAAGGATAAGAGCAAATTCAGAGTATGTAAAGCATGCGGCAAAAGTCTAGATAAATAAGGGTAGCAATTATGCATGTAAGATTAAGAGAAGAATATAATAAGCAATACAAGCAGAATCTGGTTAATCAGTTTAAGTATTCGACTATTATGCAGGTTCCAAAACTTGAAAAGATAGTACTGAATGTCGGAATGGGTGAAGCTCACTCAAATCCTAATCTTCTTAATTCAGTTCTCCAGGAACTTGGCCTTATTACAGGACAAAAAGCTGTTAAAACTGTCGCAAGAAAATCTATCGCGAACTTCAAAATCAGGGAAGGATATGATGTTGGAGCAAGGGTAACACTCCGCGGTGACAGGATGTATGAATTTCTTGACAGGCTAATTAATATCGCTCTTCCGAGGGTAAGGGACTTTAAGGGGCTTTCAGGGAAGTCTTTTGATACAAACGGTAATTATAATTTTTCAATTCACGAGCAGATTATTTTTCCTGAAATTAACTTTGATAAAACCGAGAAAATTCACGGTATTAATATAACTATAGTAACAACGGCCAAATCAAAAGAGGAGGCATTTGCTCTTCTCAAAGAGTTTAAAATGCCTTTTAAGGAACAGGGGTAATCATTTATGGCAAAAACAAGCATGATAGCTAAGCACAACAGCGAAAAGAAATTTTCAGTTAGACAACATAACAGATGCGCGATTTGCGGCAGACCGAGAGGTTACTTGAGAAGGTTTGATATGTGCAGGATATGCTTCAGGAAACTTGCCAGTGAAGGTGAGATCCCCGGTGTAACTAAATCATCATGGTAGAAAATTAAGTGGAGAGTTGATAAAGATGAGCGCAACTAGTGATCCAATCGCTGATATGCTGACAAGAATAAGGAATGCCGTAAAGGCAGAACATCTGAAAGTGGATATTCCTTCATCTAAAATTAAAGTTGCTATAGCAAAGATATTAAAAGATGAAGGTTTTGTTAAAAATTACAAAATTATTGAAGATAACAAACAGAAAGTTCTGAGAGTTTATCTTAAATATAGTGAAGAAAATCAGCCTGCAATTCTTGATCTAAAGAGAATCAGCAAACCAGGAAGAAGAGTTTACAGCAAAGCTGAAGAACTCAGGCCGGTTTATAATAACATAGGGATCTGGATTCTTTCAACACCTAAAGGTGTTATAACTAACAAAGCCGCTAAAAAGCTGAACGTCGGCGGCGAAGTAATCTGTGAAATATCATAAGTAGGAAGAGTGGTTTAAAATGTCGAGAATAGGGAAAAAACCGATTGAAATACCCGGAAATGTTACTATTAATATTGATGGGAAAAATATTACCGTTAAGGGACCCCTGGGTGAGAATAAGTTAGCCCTGCTTGACGGTGTAATTGTAAAGCATGAAGAAAAATGTCTAAATGTTACCATTGAAGATGAAAACAATAAACAGCAACGTGCTTATCACGGGCTCTTTAGAACTCTTATTAACAACATGGTTGTTGGTGTATCTACCGGTTTTGTAAAAGAGCTTGAAATTGTCGGTGTCGGTTACAGAGCACTGCAGCAGGGGAAAGACATCCAGTTTCAGCTTGGTTATTCACATACAATACTTTTTCCAGCTCCTGAGGGGATAACACTTGAAGTAACAGAAGCGACCAAGTTCAAAGTTAAAGGTTTTAATAAAGAACTTGTCGGTCAGGTGGCGGCTAACATCCGAAAACTGCGGGCCCCGGAACCTTATAAAGGCAAGGGTATCAGATATAAGAATGAAAACGTCAGGAAAAAAGCAGGAAAGACAGGTAAAAAATAATGGATAAGTTATCATTAAAGAAAAAACAGTTCGAACGCAGAAGAGTTAGAATAAAAAATAAAGTTAGAAGAAATAATGAAGTTTTACGTCTTTGTATATCAAGAAGTAACCAGAACTTCTATGCTCAGATAATAGATGATAAAAAAGGACATACACTTGTTGCATTATCTACTCTTTCTAATGAGTTTTCTGATGTAAAAAATCGCGGAAACATCGAATCAGCAAAAAAATTAGGCAAACTTATTGCTGAAAAAGCAGCAGGCCAGGGGATAAAAGCTGTTGTTTTCGATAGAAATGGTTATCTTTATCACGGAAAAATCAAGGCATTTGCCGATGCAGCTCGTGAAAACGGTCTTGAGTTCTAGGAGTGAATATGAAAATCAAAAGAAAAAGAACAAAAATTGATGGAATTGAACTATCTGATAAGGTAGTAATTATAAACAGGGTTGCCAAGGTTGTAAAAGGTGGTAGAAGATTCTCTTTTAACGCTCTTTCAGTTGTTGGTGATTCAGATGGGCATGTAGGTGTTGGTTTCGGTAAAGCAAATGATGTTCCGGATGCTATAGATAAAAGCAAGGAAGATGCGAAGAAAAATGTTTATAAAATAAATATAAACAAAAATACAATCCCTCATGAGGTTATTGGACAGTTTAAATCTGCTAAGGTTATCATGAAACCTGCCGCACCTGGAACAGGAATTATAGCAGGTGCATCTGTAAGAGCAGTTATTGAGAAAGCAGGGATATCTGATATATTAACAAAATCTCAGGGTTCAAGAAATCCGATTAACATAGTAAAAGCGACACTTGATGGTCTTCTTCAACTTCGCAGCTTAAAGGAAACAGCTGAAGTCAGAGAAGTACAGATTTCAAAACTTTGGGAGTAATGTTTATGGAGAAGAAAATTTTAATAAAGCAGGTTAGAAGCACAATATCTTGCAAACCTAACCAGAGAGATACATTAAGGGCTCTTGGTCTTAGAAAAATTAATGCAACAAGAGAACATAAGGATAACCCTGTAATCAGGGGGATGCTTGACAAGGTCAAACATCTTGTAGAAGTAACTGAAATAAAGTAGAAGAAGAGAAAAACTATGGAACTTTATACATTAAAAAAACCTGCATCAATTAAAAGAAAAAAAAGAGTAGGTATAGGCCCATCATCAGGTCATGGTAAAACTTCATGCCGTGGACATAAGGGACAGATGGCAAGATCCGGTGCCAAGCATCGTGCCTGGTTTGAGGGCGGGCAGATGCCTCTCCAGAGAAGGATCCCGAAAAGAGGATTCAATAATATTTTTAAAGTGTACTATCAGGTTGTTAATGTATCACAGCTTGATAAGATTGAAGTTTCAGAAATTACTCCGGAAGTACTTGTTAAATCCGGTCTTATAGATTCAGTTTGTGAGCCTGTTAAAATTCTCGGAAATGGGGAAATAAGCAAAGGTAAAAAAATTACAGCTGATGCATTTTCTGCTTCAGCAATCGAAAAGATTAAAAAAGCTGGCGGAGAAGCGGTTCTTTTAAACGAATCTAAATAGATAGGGATAAGGAAAATTAATGTCAAGTGCTGTTGTAAATATCTTCAAAATTCCTGATTTAAGAAAAAGGGTATTGTTTACCCTTTTTATGTTAATAGTTTACAGGATTGGAGCTCATATTCCAATCCCCGGTATCAACGTTGAAGCATTGAGGGATTATTTTGTTGAAGCTGAGAATTCAGGCGTGCTTGATTTCTTTGACCTCTTCGCTGGTGGAGCTTTAAAGAGGTTTACTATTTTTGCTCTTGGTATTATGCCATATATTTCATCTTCAATTATTATTGACCTTCTTAAAACGGTTTTTCCGTATCTTATGGAGCTGTCGAAAGAGGGTGCCGAAGGGCAGAAAAAGCTTAGTCAGTATACAAAATATGGAACAGTTTTTCTTTGTACAATACAGGGATTAGGGCTTGTTTTCTGGATGAAGTCGATGAGAACAGCAGATGGAACAACAGTTGTTCCTGAAGGTGCCGGTATCGGTTTTACTATAATGGCGGTTCTTGCCATTGTTACAGGAACGATGGTATTGATGTGGTTCGGAGAACAGATAACAGAACGCGGTATTGGTAATGGAATATCACTTATTATTATGGCCGGTATTGTTGTAAGACTTCCGCAATCTTTTTATGCAACTATGAAAAAGATTGGTGACACAGGGGAACCTATTGTAGGTATAATACTATTAGGACTCTTTTTTCTTGTTGTTGCTGCATGTATACTGCTTACTCTCGGGACCAGACGAATACCTGTTCAATACGGAAAACGGATGATGGGTGGTGCTGCGATGCAGAGAACTGCGCAGTATATTCCGTTAAGAGTTAATGCTGCGGGGGTTATACCTATAATTTTTGCTTCTGCAATTATTGTTTTCCCTTCTCAGATGGTAAGAATGATCGGTGTCAGCAGTAATGTTTATCTCAATAAACTGCAATATTGGCTTACACCCGGTCAGGTTCCTTATATTGTTCTTTACAGTGCACTTGTTATATTTTTCTGTTTCTTTTATACACAGTTGCGTTTTAATCCTGTTGAAATTGCGGATAATCTTAAAAAGTATGGTGGATTTATACCTGGTATAAGACCGGGACTTAATACTTCAGATTATTTAATGGGAGTTCTCAACAGGATAACTTTATCAGGTTCAATATTTCTGGCTCTGATCTCTATAGTCCCTGATTTTATAATAAGAATATGGCCGGAGCAGGTTCCAATGGAAATGGCTTATCTGTTTGGCGGAACATCGTTGCTCATTATTGTCGGTGTTGCGTTGGATACCTTGAAGCAGATTGAGTCTCAGCTTCTTATGAGGCATTATGACGGCTTTCTCGGATCCAAAAAGAAAATCCAGGGAAGATTCTAATATATTTGAGAGAGGTTTATGGCTAAAGAAGAACCAATTGAAGTTGAGGGTGTTGTGGTTGAACCGTTACCGAATGCCATGTTCAGAGTTAAGCTGGCAAACGGCCACGTAGTTCTTGCGCATATATCCGGAAAAATGAGAATGCATTATATACGGATTCTTCCGGGTGATAAGGTAACAGTAGAATTATCACCATATGATCTAAACAGAGGAAGAATCATATACAGATCTAAATGAATGAACTTGGAATAATAAAGTTGACATTAAGTTGATGTTATTAATATATGGCTTTTTGTTCGATAAGAGGTATGAGTTATGAAGGTTAATGTATCAGTAAAAAAAGTTTGCAGTGAATGCAAAGTTATTAAGAGACACGGTGTTGTCAGGGTTATATGTACAAATCCAAGGCATAAACAGCGACAGAAGATTAGAAAAATTAGTAAACATTAATTGATAGTTAAGAGGATTATATTCTATGGCAAGGATAGCAGGTGTAGATTTACCAAATGATAAAAGAGTTGAAATCGGACTCACGTACATCTACGGAATAGGATTAACAACATCTAAAAAAATTGTAAGTGAAGCTGGAATAAACCCCGATACGCGAATAAAAGATCTTACAGATGATGAAATTGCAAATATCAGAAAATTTATAGACCTGAATCTGAAAGTTGAAGGAGATCTCAGAACTGAGATATCTTTAAATATAAAACGCTTGATGGATATCGGATGCTACAGGGGGATCAGGCATAGAAGAGGATTACCTGTAAGAGGACAGAACACCAAGAATAATGCAAGAACCAGAAAAGGTAATCGTAAGGCTTCAGTTGGAAGCAAGAAAAAGAAATAAGGGGTATTTTTCGTGAAACAGAAAAAGGCAAAGAAAAAAGAGAAAAAGAATATTCCTGTTGGAAAAGCTTTTATTCAGGCTACATATAATAATACAATAGTAACTCTTACTGATATGCAGGGAAATGTTATTTCCTGGGCAACAGCCGGTGGAGAGGGCTTTAAAGGCTCAAGAAAATCAACTCCATTTGCTGCACAGATGGCTGCGAAAACAGCTGCGGAAAGCGCAATTGAAACAGCCGGTCTCCAGTCTATTGAAGTATATGTTAAAGGGCCCGGAATTGGAAGAGAAGCAGCAGTGAGATCTCTTTTTCAGAGCGGACTTAATATAAGCAAGATAAAGGATGTGACTCCTGTTCCTCACAACGGTTGCAGACCTAAAAAACGCAGAAGAGTTTGATGGAGTGATCTAATTATGGCTAAATATACAGGACCAAGATGTAAATTATGCAGAAGGGAGATGACTCCTCTTATGCTGAAAGGGCAGAGATGCCTTACTGATAAATGTCCACTAAAGGGTGATAAAAAATATCCTCCAGGACCGCCGAGAAAAAGAAGAACAAAGATGTCAGATTACGCTGTTCAGTTAAGAGAAAAACAGAAAATCAAAAGAACATATGGACTTCTTGAGAAACCTTTCAGACTTAATTTTGAAGAAGCTAATAGAATGAAAGGTGTTACAGGCGATAATATGCTTTCGCTTCTTGAAAGAAGACTCGATAATGTAATATACAGAACAGGTTTTGCTTCATCAAGATCTCAGGCGAGACAGCTTATTCAGCATAAACATATCACTGTTAATGGCAGAGTTGTTGATATACCTTCTTTTATAGTAAGAGAAGGGCATCAGATCGAAATAAGAGAAAATTTTAAAACAAATGCAGTACTTGAAGATTCTATAAAGCTCTCAAAAGCGATTGATTCTAAACCGGAATGGATTGAAGTTGACTATGATGCAAAAATTGCTAAAGTCAGCAGAATACCGTTAAGGACTGATATCAAAGAAGGATTTAATGAGCAGCTTGTAGTTGAGCTCTATTCAAAATAGTGATTTCACTGATTCAGGTTTACAAGTTGTTTTTTTAATATTGAGCTGGAGGAAAAGATGGCCCCAAAAAATCTCCTGAAGGGCTTTAAACGACCAAGTAAAATTTCATTTGAACATGATGAATTGCAGCCGAACTACGGAAGATTTATTGCTGAACCATTTGAAAGAGGTTACGGTTTAACGGTTGGAAATTCACTAAGAAGAGTGCTGCTTTCTTCTATCGAAGGTGCTGCAATTACAGCTATCAAGATAGAGGGTGTGCCTCATGAGTTTTCCACAATTCCCGGAGTTTATGAAGACGTAACCAGAATGATACTTAGTCTTAAAAAACTGAGATTTAAGTATGAAGGTGAGATTCCGAAAGTTTTACATATAGTCAAACAGGGCTCGGGAGAACTTACTGGTGCTGATTTTGATATAGACCCTGATATTGAGGTAATGAATAAGGACCTCAAGATCGTTACTCTTAATGATTCTGCCAAAATTGATATGGAAGTGCAGATAGAAAGAGGCAGAGGGTATGTGCCATCTGAAATTAATAAAGTGAACACAGAGACAGTTGGAGTTATTCCGATAGACTCGGCCTTTTCACCGGTGGTAAAAGTCAATGTGAAAGTTGAAGATACTCGTGTATCTCAGAGAACTGATTATGACAAGCTTATTCTCGAAATCTGGACCGATGGCTCTATTTCACCTGATGACACACTTGCTCAGGCTGCCAAAATTATAAAAGATCATATGTCAATCTTCATAAATTTCGAAGAGGAACATGAAGAGGAAGTTGAAGTTGTTGATGAAGGAATCGAAAAGATGAAGGTTCTTTTATCAAAATCAATTGATGATATAGAATTTTCTGTAAGGGCATATAACACACTGAAAAGTGTCGATGTATCAACACTCGAAGAACTCGTCAAACGGACTGAAGATGAGGTCAGAAAGTCTAAACATTTCAGTGATATGGTACTGAAAGAGATAAAATCAAAACTTGAGGCTTATCATTTAAGCCTTGGATTGAAGGATTAAATGAGGTTAATAAATGAGACACAAGAATAAAGTAAGGATACTTGGCAGAAGTCACGCACATAGAAAAGCCATGTTTGAAAATATGGT
>DAISJZ010000052.1:0-22540 GCA_036821145.1 Spirochaetota bacterium | reverse complement strand
CAAGAGAATCTTTAAGTCCGAGGTTGTCCCATATTTCGAAAGGACCGAATTCCCATGCATAACCCCATTTCATACCGTTGTCTATGTCAACCAGTGTGTCAGCAATTTCAGGGATCCTGTTTGCTGAGTATACGCACATAGAAGAGATGAGTTTTTTCGCGAAATCGTTATTTTTGAAAAGGTGTTTCTGTTTTTCAGCAGTTGTTTTGAGTTCTTTTGTAGCTTCAACAACAGGGTATGTTGCTTTGCTGTCGAAATCAACGTGCTGGCATGTTTTGATGTCGATAACTTTTTTGAATTTTTTGCCGTCAGCGCCTCTTCCTGAAAGGTAGAAACCGCCCGCTTCTTTTGTTTTGTTACCATACATCTTCTTGTCCATCATTGTGTTGAAGAATGCAGGTGTTTTGTAGATTTCTCTGTACTCGTCTTTTGTAAGGAGTTCGTAAGAGTTGTGCGCGATGTGGTCGATTGTATCGTTACCAACGAAGTCAGCGAGACCGAAGATAGCTGTTCCCGGCATACCCATTGGTTTTGCGAACATTGCGTCTGCTTCTGGTATAGAAGCAAGGCCCTGCTCGATAAGTTTGAAAGCTTCGCAGATAAGCTCAACACCAATCCTGTTACCGATAAAGTTAGGAGTGTCTTTTCCCCAAACTATACCTTTACCAAGAGTCTGCTCGCCCCATTTAGATACGAAATCACATACTTCTTTTGAAGTTTCCGGCATTGCGATGCACTCAAGAATCTTCATGTAACGTACAGGGTTGAAGAAGTGGAGAATAAGGAAATGCTCTTTAAAGTCTTTGCTTCTTCCTTCTGACATTTTTTCAAGCGGAAGACCTGAAGTGTTAGAAGCTATTATTGAGCCCGGTTTTCTGACTTTTTCAAGTCTTGCGAAGAGATCCTGTTTGATTTTCAGGTCTTCTACAACAACTTCAAAGATGATGTCGCATTCAGCAATTTTGTCGAAATCGTCTGTGAGGTTGCCTAACTCAATAAGAGAAAGGTCGTGTTTTTTGTCCATGAATGCCGCAGGCTTAGCTTTAAGCTGAGCATCAAGACCGGCCTGAACTATTCTCTGTTTAGCTTTACGATCGTTTTTCTCCTCATCTGTGAGATTAAATGGAGCGATGTCAAGTAAGAGAGTCTTAACGCCAGCGCTGGCGCAGAGAGCGGCTATACCACCACCCATGATTCCAGAACCGATAACACATGCTTTTTCGATTCTTCTTGTCATAAAAACCTCCTGTGAAAGTCTGTTGATAAACATTCTTGTTTATTTTTTTAAAAGGATACTTGAGAAAAAGAATTTTGTTTTTATACTGAAATGTCCGAAGCGAGACAGCGGACACTACCCAGTAGCTGATATGAAACTACACACACAGGCAATTTATAATTCTTTAAATAAAAATGTCAATATCAATAAGTCATTAATGGTGAAAATGGATAAATTTTTTCATTATGCATCAGTATAATTCCATATCTGATTAAGGTCTTATGCCAGTTTTTGTATCATTATTTGTTGAACTACAAAGATTTAATAATGTTTTTTTTGATTGTAATATAGAAGTACTTTTATACCAGTTAAATTGTTTTATTTTTTGAGACATAATGCGCTAAAATGAAGCATATAACATGGTGAATACCGGTATGGTTGAATGTAAAAGAGTGCAGCATAAGGTACGGGGGATATTAATTTGTCATCGCAACATTTGCGCACTGACCGGATTTTTGCTTGATATTAGCCGGCGGAACTGTGATCTGATTTTAAATACTATTTTGAGGTAAATATATATGAAAGTAACTCACAGAAGTGATCTATCTAAAATGAAAAAAGATGAACATGTTATCCTGTTTATTGATGATAAAACAAAAAGTGATAACCTTTTAATATCCGGTCTCCGCGGAGCTGAATTTATTAAAGATGCGGATCTTTCTTCCTTTAAAGCATCTGCGTCTGAAATTCTGTACTTTAAAATGAAGGAGAGGCCCGGTGTTATCCTTTGCGGTCTCGGCGATGTTACAAAACCGGACGAAGAGGGGGTACGGAACTGCTCTGCTGCTGCGGTGCGGTTCTGTATGTCTAAAAAGATAAGTTCTGTGACAGTTATTGAGCCTGTAATTGAAGGTTTTAAACAGGAAAATGTTCTTCAGTCAATAGCTGAGGGGGCTCTCCTTGCGAACTATATGTTTGATAAATACAGGTCTGACAAGGAAAAAGAGGCACCTCTTGCAAAAATAGATTTTTATACTGAGGTTAAATCCGCGGTTTCCATATTGAGAGATGCTGAGGTAATTGCCCGCAATACATGGCTCTGCCGTGACCTGGTGAATGATATAACTGATGAAGTTAATCCTGTAACCTTCGCACAGCTTGCGGAGAAGATCGCAAAAGAATCAGGCCTTATATGTAAAATTTTTGATAAGAAGGAGATTTCGAAAAAAAAGATGGGCCTCCTCCTTGCGGTGAACAGGGGTAGTGTGGTTGAGCCCCGGGTTGTAGTTCTTGAATATAAAGGTGATCCCGGGAGCAAAAAGCTTTTCGGACTTATCGGTAAAGGGATTACTTTTGATTCCGGCGGAATGAACCTGAAACCCTCCGGCTCCATGGAGACCATGAGGTGCGACATGGCAGGTGCGGCAACCGCGCTCTGTTCAATGAAAACCATCGCGGAACTGAAACTGAAGAGGAATGTAACGGCAGTGATCCCTCTTACGGAAAATATGCTCAGCAGCAACGCATACAGGCCCGGTGATATTTACAGGGCATATAATGGTAAAACAGTGGAAATAGGGAATACAGATGCAGAGGGGAGGCTGATACTGGCTGATGCTCTCTCTTATATGGAAAAGGAGATTAAGCCCGATGCTATAACAGATCTCGCCACACTCACTGGAGCCTGCGTTGTCACTTTCGGCGAAACAGTGGCAGCCTATCTCTCCACTGATGATGAGCTTGCGTCTGCAGTTGAGAGTGCATCTGCCCGCACCGGAGAAAAACTCTGGAGGCTTCCATACTTTAATGACTACGAGGACCGCATGAAATCTGATGTGGCTGATTTAAACAATATGGCAGCGGAGAAAAACGCCGGCACAATTTCAGGTGCTGTATTTCTTAAAAACTTTGTGGAGAAGACACCCTGGGTACATATTGATATTGCGGGCACCGCATGGTACAGCAAAGTCAGGGGATACAGGCCGAAGAATGCAACAGGTTACGGTCTGAGACTTGTTGTTGATCTTGTTAAAAACTGGAAATAATTGAGGTGAATTTAATCTGCCCGGGGCGGGACTTGAACCCGCACGGACACAAGGTCCAAGGGATTTTAAGTCCCTTGTGTCTACCAGTTCCACCACCCGGGCGATTTAATTACTGTTTTTTGAGGATTTGCGAATTAGGCGCCGAGCGGATTCGAACCGCTGAATAAAGGTTTTGCAGACCTCTCCCTTGCCACTTGGGTACAGCGCCGGATGAGGTTTCCATATATTTATTTACGTATTCATTGTCAAGATAAAATTTTTTCAGGAGTTGAATTTGAAATTTATTGCTGATTTTCATATACATTCACACTTCTCCATTGCCACAAGTAAAAAACTTGTACCTGAATACCTTGAATACTGGGCGCGTTTAAAAGGTATAAATGTAATAGGTACAGGAGACTGTGTTCACCCCGGCTGGCAGCAGGAACTGGCGGAGAAACTTGAGCCCTGCGGCAACGGGCTCTTCAGGCTTAAGAAAGAGTACAGGCTTGAGGAGTCAAAGAGGCTGAAGCATGAATTTATTCCTGATGAAGTTTACTTTATGCTTACCGGAGAGATAAGCAGTATTTATAAGCGTGATGGCAAAGTGCGCAAAGTGCATAATATCTGTGTTTTTCCTGACATGGAGTCCCTGAAAAAAGTTCAGTCCCGTCTTGACGGGGTGGGGAACATCAGGTCTGACGGCAGGCCGATTTTAGGGCTTGATTCAAGGATAATTCTGGACATGGTGCTGCAGTCATCCTCTGAATCTTTCGTTATTCCGGCACATATATGGACCCCCTGGTTTTCGGTGCTGGGATCAAAATCGGGGTTTGATACGATAGAAGAGTGTTACGGCGACCTGACGCCGGAGATTTTTGCGGTGGAGACAGGTCTCTCCTCTGACCCGGAGATGAACTGGCGGTGCAGCTTCCTCGACTCGTTCAGGCTTGTTTCAAACTCCGACGCGCATTCACCGGAGAAGTTGGGCCGTGAGGCAAATCTTTTTGACACAGAGCTTTCCTACTTCGGCATCTATCACGCTCTCAAACATGATAAAGGGTTTAAGGGAACAATTGAGTTTTATCCCGAAGAGGGGAAGTACCATTACGACGGGCACCGCAATTGCGGTGTTGTGTGGAACCCGCTGGAGACAGTAAAACACGGGGGAATCTGCCCTGTGTGCGGGAAAGAGGTGACAAAAGGTGTGATGTACCGCGTTGCGGAGCTTGGCGACAGGAGCGATGTCCCTGAGTCAATAAAAAAAGATTTTTACTCCATCACGCAGCTTCCAGACCTTCTGTCAGAAGTTATGGGGCAGAAAAGCAGTTCGTCCAAGAGTGTAATGAATGAGTACTTCAGGGTTATTCATGCCCTTGGATCGGAGTTTCACCTGTACCTTGATTCAGACATTGACGATATAAACAATTCCTGCGGAGAACTCCTTGCTGAAGGTGTACGCAGGCTGAGAAGCGGCGAGGTTCATCTTAAAGGGGGGTACGACGGGGAATTCGGTGTAGTGAAAGTTTTTGATGAAGGTGAAACCGGATCATTCAGGGCAAAATCTCTTTTCAAAGATAAAAAGGGGGGTGAACAGCATCCGGCCCCTAAAAAAACATCTGTTGAATTTGATGTTGCCGAGTTTAAAAGGATCTCCTCGATGAATAAAGTATCTTCAGCGGAGGAGACCCATCCGGATAATCCGGATAATGATAATAAAGAAGAGAGCGGCGGAATCACATCTGAACAGTCCGCTGCCGTGAATTTTTCCGGCGGCCCGGGCATGGTTATTGCGGGGCCCGGTGCGGGTAAAACTTTTCTCATTGTGGAGCGTATAAAACGTATTGCTGATGAAGGCGTTGACCCTTCAGGTATAGCTGTGCTGACCTTTTCAAACAAGGCTGCTGATGAATTAAAGGAGAGGCTTGGAGATTCTCCTGCCGGTGCCGGGCTGCATGTATCCACGTTTCACTCACTGGGCCTGAAGCTTATCAGTGAGGCTCCGCGGCTTTTCGGTCTGCGCGAAGGTTTTATAATTCTCAATGATGAGGAGAGGCTCCATCTCCTTAAAAGTTTATCCCGTGAAAAAAAATCCGGTGCAGGGACTCTTCTCCGGAAAGTTTCAGCCTGTAAGCAGGGGATTGAAGCAGGTATTGATCCGGATGTTTTCAGAGAATATAACAGCTGTTTGATTGAAAATAATTTTATCGATGTTGATGATCTTATCTATCTCCCCTGTGTTATGGCTGAAGTCTCTGAAGAGTTGAGGCGTGTCATCTCTTCACGGTTTACTCACATTATGATAGATGAGTTTCAGGATATAAATTTTATGCAGTACCGGCTTATCCGGCTCCTCGCCCCGGATGAGGGAGCTGATATTTTTGTTATCGGAGATCCTGACCAGTCGATCTACGGTTTCCGCGGCGCAACTCCTGAATATATCCGGAGGCTGAAATCTGATTACCCGGGACTCAAAGAATTTATCCTTAAAAAAAGTTTCAGGTGCAGCGGTGTAATTCTCCGGGCGGCAGGGCAGATTCTCGGGAAGGGTGAATATCTCCGCTCTGATAAAAAAGGTGTGAAACTGATCATAAATGAAATAACCAGCGACAGGAGTGAGGCTGACTGGATCGCCTCTGAAATTGAAAGGATGGTTGGCGGAGTGAGGAGCTTCTCTATGGACAGCGGAATGGCAGATGGAGAAAACCGGGGCCGGGGATTCGGTGATTTTGCAGTGCTGTGCAGGTCGTCATTCATGTTCGAATGTTTCAGGGAGGCTTTCAGAAATCATGGAATCGCGTACAAGGTTGCAGGAAGCAGGCCCTTTTATGAATTTGAACCGTATAAATCTGTCATTCAGAGTATGCGTAATGCGCTCACAGGTATTGATGCTCAGGCAGAAATTACTGACGAGATTAAAAAACATATGAATGAACTCCCTGCTGCTGAACTGATAATTAAACTTCTGGAGAGGAGCGGGGCTGAATTTGACAGGCTCAGGGTTCAGTCAGCTTTCGGGAGGATGTATAGTTATGATGACTTTCTGCGTACTCTCCCGCTGCGGACAGGTGAGGATGATTATCTCCCTGATTACGAGGCTGTTTCACTGATAACAATACATTCAGCAAAAGGGCTTGAGTTTGATACGGTTTTTATCCCCGGGTGTGAAGAGGGTATAATTCCCTTTAACCTTTTCGGTTCAGATATGTCTGATTTATCAGAGGAGGAGAGGATATTTTACGTTGCCCTGACCAGGGCAAAAAAGCAGGTTTATCTCACATCCGCTTCAAAAAGAGGATATAAAGGGAGAATTCTTGAATCAGGGAGAAGCAGATTTATCGAAAGAATTGAAAAGGATATAATTGAAGCGAAAAAAAGAGCCCCTATTAAGAAAAAAGAGGATGACGGGCAGCTGAATTTGTTTTAAATTATAAATAAGCTCATGTTAATCGGGAGGGTGACATGAAAATTGAAAGTGATATTCCAAGATCGAATTTTGCGTTGAAAGGTGTTGTTGAAACAGGGCGGAAAAATCTCAAAGAGATGTCAAAACCCCCTGCTGAAGAGAATGTAAAACCTGTTGAACAGAAGGTATTTAAAAATCCTGAACCATCATCATTGAAGGGGTTTAATCTCGACAAACTTGCGTGACAGGGAAGTTTTCCGCGAGTTTTATGACATTTTCCGCAAGTTCTTCGCTGTTATATTCGATGAATTTTCTGAATATAGCAGGGGGAGCTGAATAAAACTGCATAATTTCATCTTTTACCGGATGTTTAAATGACAGCCAGGCTGAATGCAGCAGTATTGACTCTGCGGCTGAATTTTTTGATCCGTATTTTTTATCCCCTGCAACGGGCTTACCTATGCCTGACAGCTGCGCCCTTATCTGGTGTTTTTTTCCTGTATCCAGTTTAATCAGGATCAGAGAGAAATTTTTCTCTTTCAGTAATTCATTGTAATAAAGAACAGCTTTCTCTGACCTCGCTGTGGCTGAGGGAACTACATATGTGATGTCACGATCTCTTTCCAGAAAATTTTCGAGTTTATTCCATCCCGGATTTAATTCAGAACCGGTTTCCACTACAGCAAGGTAGAATTTTTTAATCCTTCCTGATGTGAATTCTTTCTGAAGCCGTGCTGCAGCTTTGGAAGTCCTGGCAAAAACAAGGAGTCCTGAAACAGGGCGATCGAGCCTGTGTACAAGCCCTATGAATGCTTCGCCCGGTTTATTGTATTTTATCCGGATATACTCTTTTATCATTTCAAGGAGAGACTCTTCACCGGAGTAGTCACCCTGCGTGAGAATTCCCGCAGGCTTATCTGCCACGATAATATGGTTGTCTTCATGGATGATATTCAGTTTATTCATAAAAATCCGGTTTTCTCATCGCGATGAGCCCTTCGGCAGGCTCAGGATAAACTCCGCGACGCGGCGATCCGTTCCTGTTCCTGTAATTTATTTTTTGGTCAAAATATTTTTATTTATTAACAGGTTGCTTCACTGCGTTCCGAATGACAATGTTTTTATTTTTGTGCCGAAGTAAAAATAAAAAAATTTTTTTAAGATTTTTTAAAATCTGCTTGCAAAAAAAAGCCCGTTGTCAGATATAAGACAAGTCTTCGGGCGAGCGTGGTGGAACTGGCAGACACGCCAGACTTAGGATCTGGTACCGCAAGGTGTGGGGGTTCGACTCCCTTCGCTCGCAAACAGATGACAAACACTGCGGGAATAACTCAGTGGTAGAGTGCAACCTTGCCAAGGTTGACGTCGCGGGTTCAAATCCCGTTTCCCGCTCATCAAAGGAGCAGCAGACGCTGCTCCTTTTTTTATGAAGTGACATGATTTCAGTTAATTAATTTCACGGAGTTAATACGAAGCCTTCCCGAAGCCAATACGAAGGTAACCCGGATGAGGTATCAGTCTTCCGGAACCCTTCCCTGAGAAAGCTTATTCCAAAAGTTTTAATTACCCCCTTTTAAATACTACACTCTATATGAATATGAATAAAAAATGTTTGACTCAGATTCACTATATGAATTGATAGTGCAAAATCGTTTAAAAATCAGTTTTATATCTGGAAATACTTGAAATGTATAATAGTTGTCAGTTGATATAAGATGTTTGTTTTTAGACATTTTTATAAAAAAATAATGATAAAATTTTTATATCTGATTGAGGGGTGTTAGCTTGAATATCATTAGTGAAAAGAAACTGGATAATGCGGTTGTCGAACTCGAAATTGAAGTACCTGTAGATAAGGTTGAGCAGGAATATAAAACGGTTTTTAATAAAATTCAGAAGAGCGCCAAGGTTGATGGTTTCAGGCCGGGTAAAGCTCCCAGACAGATCGTTGAAACTAAATATAAGGAATACGCTGATGGTGAAGTTGCCGAGAATCTTGCAAGAAGCTCTGTTATTGAGGCAATGGAAAAGGCGTCACTGGCACCAATTACTGAACCTAAATTCCACTACACAAGTGTAAACAGGGAGGAGGCTTTTAAATTTAAGGCTTTCTTTGAGGTTATGCCAACAGTTGAACTTGGAACTTATACGGGTATTAAAGCTGAAGAGCCCTCTGTCTCAGTTTCTGAAGCTGATGTTGACAATGAAATAACTGCGATAAGAGAGAGACAATCTCAAACTGAGGCTGCACCTGAGGGGACTGCTGTTGAAAACGGGCATCTCGTTAAATTCAACCTTAAAAGAATTGATGATGTTGAAAAAGATCAGATCGATGCGGTTGAATTCAGGGATTATTCCATAGTAGTAGGCAAGAGCAAGGATGAATACTCTCTTGATGATCATTTCATCGGAATGAAGGTGGGGGAGGAAAAAGAGGTTTCTCAATCTTACCCGGAAAACTATCATATAGCTGAATTTGCAGGTAAAACAATAACATACCTGGTGCAGATAGCTGAAATCAGCAAAGTAATTCTCCCGGAATTGACCGATGAATTTGCCGTATCATCCGGTTATGAAAATGCTGCTGATATGAGAGTTAAAACAAGAGAGCAGATTGAAAAATATGTTAAAGACAGAGTATCAAACGATTCAAGAAGCGGCATTATGGCCGGTATTGTTGAAAACAGTAAATTTGATATCCCTGAATCCATGGTTCTCAATGAAATGTATTCAATCTTTGAAAAAACTCAGCAGAGAATAGGGTACAGGGCTGAAAGTCTTGAGCAGTTTGCAATGCTTATGGGGCTTGATCCTGAAGAATACAGGGAGAAGCTGAGAGAAGCTGCGGTTAGTTCTATAAAACATACACTGGTTCTCTCTGAGGTTGCCAAAAAAGAGTCTATTTCAGTTTCAGAGGAGAAATTCAAAGAGCAGTTAGGGAATCTTTCAAAGGCAATGGGCAAAACCGTAGAAGAGATTGAAGAGATAATTGAGCAGAATCAGAGCAAATCATCCGTTGAACATGACATACTTCTCGAAATGTCTATGGATTTTCTGTACGATAAAGCTGATATTAAAAAGGGTCAGACACAGACACTTGATGAATTTGTTAAGAGCAAAATGGGGCAGTAGGTTATCTGCCCCATCAGCAGCCAATCATCAGAAGAGTATTAAAACGGATGCCGGCAAAGTCTGCAGTGCATCTGTTTTTTTATTTGGAAAATTTTTTAACATGCAATCCGATAATATTACTAACATTAAAGAAATAAAATCCACTCCGGAAATTCATTTCGTATACCATCAAACTAAAGAGGAGTTTAATAATGAGTCTTGTGCCTATAGTAGTTGAACAGACAAGCAGGGGTGAAAGATCCTACGATATCTATTCAAGGCTTCTGAAAGATCGTATAATTTTTCTTGGAGAGGCTATTGATGATCACATCTCCAGTCTTGTTATTGCACAGCTTCTTTTTCTTGAAGCTGAAGATCCTGATAAAGATATATTCCTGTATATAAATTCACCGGGTGGAATTGTCACTTCCGGTATGGCTATATATGACACTATGCAGTATATAAAGCCTGATGTTGCAACAATATGCTTAGGGCAGGCTGCTTCAATGGGTTCACTCCTTCTTGCAGCAGGTGCGGCCGGGAAAAGGTCGGCTCTCCCTAATTCAAGAATAATGATACACCAGCCTTCAGGGGGATTCCAGGGGCAGGCATCTGATATTGCTATCCATGCCAAAGAAACTCTTCGTGTAAAAGCAAGGCTTAATGAAATATATTCATTTCATACCGGAAAACCGGTAGATAAAATTGAAAATGACATGGAACGTGATAATTTTATGTCATCACAGGAAGCTGTCGAGTACGGACTTATCGACAAGGTTATTGAAAGAACAGAGAAACAGGTGAAACCATGACCAGCAAAAAGAAAGAGCAGAATGCATCATTGATGTGTTCGTTCTGCGGCAAAAGTCAGGAGGCTGTAAAGAAACTCGTGGCAGGACCGGATGTTTATATTTGTGATGAGTGTATTGAACTCTGCAATGAAATACTCGCGGAGGAGATTGATGCCCCTATCGAGAGCAGTTTCGGCACTCTCCCCAAACCGAAGGAGATTAAGGAGATCCTTGATCAGTATGTAATCGATCAGGATGAGGCTAAAAAAATACTCTCGGTTGCCGTTTACAATCATTACAAGAGAATTTATACAAATAAGAATCTGAGTAAAAATGACGTGGAGCTTGAGAAGAGCAACATTCTTCTCGCGGGGCCCAGCGGTTCAGGAAAGACGCTCCTGGCGCAGACTCTCGCGAGACTTCTGAAAGTTCCATTTGCAATAGTTGATGCCACATCCCTTACCGAAGCGGGTTATGTCGGAGAGGATGTTGAAAACATACTCCTGAGGCTTATACAGAATGCTGACGGCGATATCAAGAAAGCCGAAATAGGTATTATCTACATTGATGAAATTGATAAAATTTCACGTAAAGGGGACAATCCTTCCATTACGCGGGACGTTTCAGGTGAAGGTGTTCAGCAGGCGCTTCTGAAGATTATTGAGGGTACAGTTGCCAATGTTCCTCCGCAGGGGGGGAGAAAACATCCTCACCAGGAGTTTATCTCAATAAATACCAACAATATTCTTTTCATAGTCGGCGGTGCTTTTATCGGACTCGATAAGGTTGTGCAGAGCAGGCTGGGTAATAAGTCTCTGGGCTTCGGCGCGAAGATACAGTCTCACAAGGAGATACAGAGTATTGATGTTTCAAAGAATCTTACGCCGGAGGATTTTATCAGGTTCGGACTTATACCTGAATTTGTGGGGAGGATTCCTATTATCGCTCATCTTCATGATCTGAGCAGGGATGCGCTCATCAGGATACTCACTGAACCTAAGAACTCACTTGTTAAGCAGTATCAGAAGATGTTCTCTTTCGAAGGTATTGAACTTGAATTTGATAAGGATGCCATTGAAGAGATTGCGAATATAGCAATGGAAAGAAAAACAGGGGCAAGAGGGCTCCGGTCTGTAATCGAGCAGCTTATGCTGGATCTGATGTACGAGATTCCTTCTGATGAAAGTATAGACAGGGTAACTATTACCCGTGACATGGTGCTTAAACAGAGCGATGCTGTGATTAAGTACAGCCGGAAGAAGGAGAAAAGCGCTTAGGTAGATGGCGCATTAGTAATAATACCAGAGGGACTGATGGGAAACAGAATTATAGATTTTGAAAAAAAATATCCGCTTCTGCCGCTGCGCGACGTTGTGGTTTATCCATACATGGTTGTGCCGCTCTTTGTCGGAAGGGAGAAATCTGTCAATGCTCTTGACAGGGCGATGAAGAATGACAGGCTTATAGTGCTCCTTACACAGAAGGACGCGCAGAACCCCTCCCCTGAAAAGGAAGATTTATATGAAGTGGGAACAGTTGCGGAGATTCTTCAGCTCCTTAAACTCCCTGACGGCACAATTAAAGTTCTGGTTGAAGGGATAACCAGGTGTTTTATCTCTGACTTCGAATCAGATGAGGAGCATGTGGGTGTAAGTATCAAGCGTGTTGAAAGACAGATTGACAGTGAGATAGACAGAGGTGCTCTTAAATCCTCTATACTGGATGTATTTGATAAATATATTAAGCTTAACAAGAAAGTTCCTAAAGAGGCGCTTACATCAGCAGAGAGTATTGATGATCTCTCGCAGCTAACTGACGTTATTGCTTCACATATAGAGATGAGAATTGAATATAAACAGTCTCTTCTTGAAATAGGGAACCCTGCTGACAGGATAAACCGCCTTATCGAGCTTATTAACGGTGAGATAGAGGTGATGTATATTGAGAAGAAGATCCAGGGCCAGGTCCGCAAACAGATGGAGAAGACCCAGAAGGAATACTACCTCAATGAGCAGATGAAGGTCATTAAAAAGGAACTTGGCCAGGGGGAGGGGGAGGTTGATGAAATCACCGAACTCCGCAACTCCATAGAGAACGCGAAGATGAGTGAAGAGGCGAGAACCAAGTCTCTCCAGGAACTGAAGCGCCTTGAGAAGATGCCCCCCATGTCTGCTGAATCCGCTGTTGTAAGGAATTACATTGAATGGCTGAGAGATGTTCCGTGGCATAAAAAGACCCGTGACATTAAAAAGATCGAGGAAGCGATTGAGATCCTCAACCATGATCACTATGGACTTGATGAAGTAAAAGAACGTATCATTGAATATATTGCAGTGAATAAACTTTCCAAAAAGCTTAAAGGCCCGATCCTTTGCTTTGTGGGGCCTCCCGGTGTTGGTAAAACATCTCTTGGCAGGTCTGTTGCTCATGCGCTGAACAGGAAGTTTGTCCGTATGTCCCTTGGCGGAGTGAGGGATGAAGCTGAGATCCGCGGACACAGAAGGACTTATGTGGGAGCGCTCCCCGGAAGGATCATCCAGATGATGAAAAAAGCCGGTACCGTGAACCCTGTAATTCTTCTTGATGAGATCGACAAGATGTCAATGGATTTCAGGGGTGACCCGTCATCAGCTCTCCTTGAGGTGCTTGACCCTGAGCAGAATAACGCGTTCATCGATCACTACATGGAGGTCACTTATGATCTCTCTGATGTTATGTTTATTACCACTGCGAACGCGCAGCATAATATTCCCCTTCCGCTTCAGGACAGGATGGAGATTATTGAACTCTCCAGCTACACTGAGCCTGAAAAATTGAGGATAGCAATAGACTTTCTTCTCGATAAGCAGATTGAAGAGAACGGGCTTAAACCGGGGAATATTGATTTTTCTGAAGATGCAATGCTCTTTACAATCAGGCACTATACACGTGAGGCAGGAGTCAGGAGCCTTGAGCGTGTAATAGCCAAGGTCTGCCGTAAAGTGGCAAGGGAAGTTGTTGAAAACGGAGATGACTTTAAAAAGGTTATAACTGAAGAAGTATTGAAAAAATATCTTGGACCCATCAGGTTTAAGTATGGAGTCAAAGAGGAGAAAAACGAGATTGGCCTTGCTAACGGACTTGCGTGGACTGAGGTTGGCGGTGATATCCTGAATATTGAAGCTTCATTGATAAAAGGGAAGGGTGACCTGAAACTTACCGGTAAATTAGGTGAGGTTATGCAGGAGTCAGCACAGGCTGCTTTTACATTCGTCAGGGCAAATCAGCAGTTTTTCAATATAGATGAGGAGATTATCAAAACATTTGATCTTCACCTTCATGTTCCGGAAGGGGCAATTCCCAAGGACGGGCCTTCTGCAGGTATTACAATGGCTGTTGTAATGGCATCGCTTCTTTCTAAGATTCCGGTACGAAGAGATGTTGCCATGACAGGAGAGATTACTCTTCGCGGAAAGGTTCTCCCCATCGGCGGACTTAAGGAGAAGGTGCTTGCGGCTCACAGGGCTGAAATCAAGCATGTAATTCTTCCGAAAGAGAATGCCAAGGATCTCGAAAAGATTCCTGAATATGTCAGGAATGAGATGACATTCCATCCTGTATCTACGATGGAAGAGGTCTTCTTCCTGGCGCTGGAAAGCCCGGAGAAATATTTCAGGGACATGGCTCTTGCGCAGGATCTTTACAACAGATGGAAAGAGACCATTACCGAATGGCATATTGATATTAATGGAATGAGCGGGGAGGATAAGCCTACAACAATGTAGGCTTAGACTTCTTTTTCAAAGATTATAAGCATTTTGTTGGAGTTTTCATTAAAGGGTTCTTTTTTACTGTTTGCGTAGACTTCCTTCAGAATCATTCCATTATCGCTTATAAATTTTTTCACCTCATCAAGGGTAAAGGCTCTCATGGTATGAGTATCATTATAGGTGAGAGAGCCTTTTCTTGAATAGACCCTGTACCTGTATGTAACTTCTGATATGCTTTTTGCCTCATCAATAAGTTCAAAGCCCCTTTCCCTTTCAATGATGGCATCGTGGTAGGTCGTTTTTGATACATGGGATAACGGCTTGCTCCTGATTTTTTTTACAGGGACAGAATTCCATATTTCAAAAATCCCTGTACCGCCGGGTTTAAGGGCGCGCCATGTGTTCCAGAAAAAAGTATCAACATCCCGCTCATTAGTGATATAAGCGATTGATCCGAAAAGCGACATGATGAGGTCGAATTCCTGGTAAAAATCAAAACTGCGGAAATTCATGTTGAGGAATTTAATACCTTCGGGGAACCTCTCCCTTGCTACTTCAAGCATTTCAGGGCTGTTGTCCACTCCGACACATTTTTTTACACCAAACTGCTTAACTGCATTAAGATGCTCACCTGTGCCGCATCCAAGGTCAAGTACTGACGGTTCGCTGTATTTTTTTAAATGAGTCCCTATGAGATGTATATCGTAAATGATGTTGCGGTGATTCGCCTCAATGGCAAAGTAGTATTCAGCCAGTTCTTTGTATAGCTTCATGGAATGATCAGATCCGGAAATTTCTCATGCATTATCTCCATGAGCATATGTTCGATCTCATCTGTTCTTTTTAATGCAAGAAGATTGTTCGCAAGTGTTTCACATTCTTCTATTGTGACAGACCGGATTATTCTTTTAATCTGGTACATATACTTTGAACTCATGGATAGTTCACGGAATCCAAGGCCCAGCAGGAGCATTGTAAATCTCGGTTCACCGGCAACCTCTCCGCATATTGATATTGCTGTTGAACTGTTCCTTGCGATATTTGAAATATGCTTCAGATATCTGAGTACTGATATGTCCAGCGGGTTATAGATATCCGCGACTTTTTCATTTACCCTGTCAACCGCCAGTATATACTGAACAAGGTCATTGGTTCCCACAGAGAAAAAATCCACATGTTCCGCCAGGATATCCCCTGCGATAACAGCTGAAGGGACTTCGATCATTATCCCGATCTCAATATCCGGGTCATGGGCAATACCCTGAGATTTAAGTTCATTCATTATATCATAGGTGATCTCTTTTGCCTGCAGCAGCTCATCCAGTGTTGAAATCATGGGATACATGATTTTAACCTTTCCGTGCGCGCTTGCCCTTAATATGGCCCTGAGCTGTGTTCTGAAAATTTCAGGGTTTTTAAGACTGAACCTTATTGATCTGCACCCAAGGAACGGGTTCATCTCACTCTGGCCTTTCATGAAGCCATGAATTTTATCACCACCGTAATCAAGAGATCTTATTGTTACAGGGTACGGTTTGAATGATTCCACAACTTTTTTATACTGGCAGTATTGTGATTCCTCGTCAGGGAGTGTTTTATCAAGAAAAAGAAATTCTGAACGGAAAAGGCCTATCCCCTGCGCCCCGTGAGTTTTTATTATATTCATTTCATCCGGAATCTCAAGGTTCCCGTAGATAAATATTTCGATGTTATCAAGTGTCTGCGCAGGAAGATTTGTCAGCTTTGAAAGCTCATTTTCAAGTTCATCAATGTCTTTCTGGTATTTCCTGTATTCTTCAATCTCATCATCTGAAGGATTGATTATTACCTCGCCATGTATGGCATCAACAATAACCATGTCTCCGTTTTTAATGTAGGAGGTTATGTCATCCATACCGACAATTGCAGGTATATCCATTGAACGGGCCATGATTGCCGTATGCGATGTTTTACCGCCATGATTGGTAACAAAGGCAAGGACATGCTGCTTGTTAAGGACTGCTGTTTCCGAAGGGGTCAGGTCATCGGCAAAAAGAATGACATCCTCATGAATATCTGAAAGATTCATCTTTTTCTTTTTCTGTAAATTACCAATGAGCCTTTTATTAATATCGGATATGTCAATAATACGTTCTTTCAGGTATTCATCTTCGATTCTGCTTAAAGTATTAATGAGATCGATAGATATATCGTTGATTACCCATTCGGCGTTTCTTTTTTCTGTTCTGATTTTTTTACGCGCTCTGTCGGTGAAATGAGGATCTTCAAGAGCCATAATATGTGTGGAAAATATTTCAGCAAGATCGCTGTATTTATCGTTTGCTATCTTGTTCTGTATTTCAAGAATTTCACTTTTTGTTTTATCAAGGGCTTCATCAAACCGTTCAATTTCAAGTTCAAGCCGTGATTCAGTTATATGATATTTAGGAATTTTGACTTCATCCCCGTGGAAAACAATAGATTTTCCTATTCTTATTCCGGGGGAGGCAATTATCCCTTTTTTTATTCTTTTTGACATAAATCACCAGGCATTCTGAACATAAAATTAAGCCTCTGCGTGTTAATCTTCATTGAAAAGATAAATAATTAACTTAATATTATTGTCAAGAGAATTTAAGGGAATACAGGATTAAGCACGAGCCCGGCAGTTTCTTCAAAACCGAGGCGGATATTGGCATTCTGTACAGCATTTCCTGACTGCCCTTTAATCAGGTTGTCAATTACTGCTGCAACAAAGAGTTTTCCTGTTCTGCTGTCAATTGAGGGCTTTATTACACATCTGTTTGTCCCGCGCACCTCTGCTGTTTGAGGCGAATTCCCTGTTATCATGATAAAAGGAGAGCCTTTATAGTAATCCCTGTATATATCCTGAAGTTTCTGTGTGGTGAATCCCGGTTTTACATCAGAGTATGAGGTTACAAGTATACCCCTGTTCATAGGGACAATCTGCGGAACAAAAAGGATTTTTTTATTAACTGTTGATGATGAAGCGTTCAGTACATTTTCCACTTCAACAAGGTGCTGGTGCTTACCCTCCCTGTATGTGTTGGTATTTTCATATCTTAAAGGATATGAGTTTGCTCTTCCGGGATTTATTCCTGCTCCGGATACACCTGTTTTCCCGTCACAGAAAATGATGTCTGATTCTATAAGTCCATTTTCAACAGCGGGGAGGAGGGAGAGTATCATGGTTATGGCAAAACATCCGGGGTTTCCGATTACGGATGCTGTCTTTATTGTTTCACGGTTTTTTTCCGGTAGACCGTAAACTGCCTGCTGCAGGATTTCAGGCGCGGAGTGTGATGTATCCATACCTTTATTGTCTGCGTATACAGCATAATCTTCAAGAGAACTGAACCGGAAATCTCCGCTGAAATCTATAACGGGGATTTTTTTTTCGTGGAACTGTTTTACAATTTTCATTCCGGCCTGATCGGGTGTAGAAAGAAAAGCGATATCTATGCCGTCCAACTCAAGGCGGTCAGGATTACACACATCAAGTTCACAGATGCCGGAGAGGTGAGGATACATCTCTGATATTTTTTTACCGTGGTCAAGGGCTGTTAACTGTTTAATTTTTATGCCGGGGTGTTTTGAGAGTATATCAATGAGTCCGAGCCCTCCGAATCCTGTGGCTCCGACAATTACCGCGTTTTTCATCTGTTTCTCCTGTTGATTGAGCTTTACCGGTTCAGGAGAGAACCGGGTATAATTTTTGTAAAGATTTTTTCCTGAAAATTCCGGGAGTTGGTAATCTGAGTTTTTATCTCCGTCTTTTAACCTGTACGAGATCAAAATCTATCCGGAGCATCTCCAGGTCAGCATTAACCAGCCTGACTTTGATCCTGTCACCCAGCCTGTATCTCTTATTCAGTTTTCTCCCGATAACAGTAAATTCATCCTCTTTAAGGACGTAGTAATCATCTGTAAGATTTTTCAGCGGCACCATCCCTTCAATGGGCATATCTATGAGCGAGACAAACATCCCGAACTTTGTAAGCCCGCTTATTATTACATCAAATTCTTCACCGATATGCTGCTTCATTAAACGGCATGATTTTATCTTTATGAGATCCCTTTCAGCTTTCTGCGCGATCCTTTCCATCATGGAGGATTTTTCCCCGATTTCAATGAGCTCCGGCATCCTGTATGGAGAAGATGATGAATCAATGAGGCTTTTAAGGCAACGGTGAACAATCAGGTCGGGATAGCGCCTGATGGGGGATGTGAAGTGAGTATAATCAAGAAATCCGAGTCCGAAGTGGCCAAGGGGCTCAGGGCCGTAATATGCCTGCATCATCGATTTAAGTACAACCAGGTTTACAACCTGTTCGTAGGGTTTGCCGGAAACTTTCGCAAGCACATCCTGAATGCTTTTTCCCATGGTTTTCCCGGTATCAAGTTTTACATTAAGCACAGTCAGAAATTTTTTAAGGGAGAAGATGTTATCTTCACTTATCTTTTCATGAACACGGTAGAGTGCCGGTATGCCGTTTTCCTTGAGAGCCCGGGAAACCGCCTCATTGGCACTCAGCATGAACTCCTCAATGAGGGACTGGCTCTGCAGTCTTGGAGCGAACCTGATCTCTTTAACCATTCCGTTTTCATATATAACTTCCTGATCTGTGAGGTTAAGATCCAGTTTGCCGTCACTGATACGTTTTTTATTCAGGAGTTTAGCGAGTTTATTCATCTTCTGAATTGTGCGGTTAAGCTGTGTCAGGCTCCTCCCCTTTATAATCTTTTCAGTATTATTGTAGGTCATCCGTTTGTTAACTTTGATAATTCCACGGAAAGCTTCAAACTTCGTCATGTTTCCTTTTGAATCAAAGCTCATCTCTGCCGTGAGCGTAAGCCTGTCAACACCCTCCTTCAGTGAACAGAGGTCATTGGAGAGCTTCTCCGGGAGCATGGGGATTACCCTGTCGCCAAGGTAATAGCTTGTACCGCGTGCAAAGGCCTCTTCGTCAAGACGGGAGCCTTTTCCAACATAAGCAGAGACGTCAGCTATGTGGACGTAAAGTTTTGTAGAATTGCCCGATTCCCTGATCGATATCGCATCATCAAAGTCCTTTGATGAGTCTCCGTCAATTGTTATGGTGAAGAGTTTGCGGTAATCCTTCCTGTTACGCAGCTCCTCTTCCGGAACCGTGAGATCCTGTTCCTCTTCGTTGAAGTAGTCATGATCGTCAGGGAGGGAATGCCTCAGCTTGATCCTGGTGAAATCGTGCTGCTCTTCATCCTCTGAAAAATACTGGATTATTTTCCCTTCAGTACGGCCTGAGATCATTTTCCCGGTGAGAGTGATTAACGCGAAATCTCCGATTGCCGGTGACTTCCCGCTCTTCTGAACGCAAATATCCGTTTCTCCCTGAACATCGAGAAGCCGAAGTATAATGAGACCGCCGGTTTTTGCAGTTACTCTCCCTAAGTTGACTTCTTTTTTTCTTTTGATTACATTACTTACACGGCCTGAAAGAAAGCCTTTGCGGCAGTCACAGATTTCAATTGTCACTGAATCGTTATTCTGGGCATTGCCTGTATCTTCACGCCGGATTATGATATCTTCATCGTTATACTTTACGATAGCATCGCCGCTGCTGTTTATTTTTATTGTTCCATCTATGGTAAGGGGATTGGCTTTTCTGAAACGCTGTTTCTCCTTTACAATAAATCCCGCGTCAATCAGGAGATTCAGTGTTGATTCAATCTTTGAGAGATCTTTTGACTGCGACCCTTTTGAACTTTTTTTTCTTTTTTTAACCCTGGGGCCTGTTTCCTCTTTTACCGGGGTCAGCAGCTTTTTCTGCAGATCATTCCGTGTGAATGAGGAGGGTAATTCATCTATGGTTCTTATTATTTTTTTCGATGATATAGGCATTATTCAGCCTGCTTTTCTTTGCCGGATTCAGTTCCGGCTTCAGGTTTATTACGGCTTACAAGTTTTGATTTGGCGTCATTAAATTTTTCTGTCAATTCTTCAATTTCCTTTTTTATCCTGTTTATAGCTTCAATTTTCTGATTTATAACATCTTCATCTATACTCTCTTTCTGCTTAATCTGGAAGATCGTGTAATCACCGGTTTCGATACGGATTTTATTGATCTCCTCTTCCTTTCTTTTTATAGCAATCCGGGATTTAGCCATTTGTGACAGAATATCAGTTTTGGTTAGAATAACTTCGCTGAATTTAAGCAGGAATTCTTTTATCTCTTTCCATAAGTTCATTTGCGGTGCTCCTGAAAGTGTAGTATAAATAGTATAGTTTCAGAATAATTGCTGTTTCTCTGAATATATTTAAAATGTTATTAATAATTTGAAAAAACTAAACTATCCCGCTTTTGTCAATCAATAGTTCTTCTGTAATGTTTTATATGGATTTTTTATAATCCTGAAATGACGGCGGAATCACTATATTATTTTTTTTGATTGCATTTGAAAGGGGGAGCGGCATCCTTCTCTCAGTTTTAATAATGGAGTTTTCTATGAGCATTTTTGAGATTATTATGCTTATCTGTTTTGGAGCAGCATGGCCTGTTTCAATCCTGAAGAGCTGGACCGCGAAAAGTAATAACGGCAAATCTCTTTTCTTTCTCTTTATTGTTTTAATAGGATATATAGCGGGGATTCTTCATAAGATCTTTTATCTGTCTGATGCAGTTATAATTCTATATATCGTAAATTTCACAATGATATCAATAGACATCATGATTTATTTCAGAAACGAAAAAATTGAAAGCGCTTTAAAAAACTGATACAGTTTAATGCCTGAGTAGTATTGCCGGTTTCGATTAATATAAATAATGGGGGGAAGCATCATGACTAAAAATTTTATACAGATTCCTAATATGGATCATAATATGTGTTTCGGCTGCGGCCCTGCGAATAAAGATGGATTGAAAATGACTTTTTTCGGGAACGATGATCTTGTATATTCGGAGATGGCTGTGCCGGGGCATATGATAGGGTGGCAGGGGGTTGTCCATGGGGGCATTCTTTCGACCCTCCTTGATGAAGTAATGAGCTGGGGGGCAATTTTCCTCACAAGACGTTTTATTCTCACAAAAACCATGACTGTGAATTATCATAAACCTGTTTTTGCAGGGGATAAACTCAGGGTTGAAAGCAGTATTGAAAACAGGAACAGTGAGAGAGAGTGCGTCATGAATGGAAGGATTATTAATTCAAAAGGTGAACTCTGTACCTCTTCAGCAGGAACTTTTGCTATTTTTACTGTTGACAGTATGAAAAAAATGGGTTTTATGAGTGAAAAAGATATAAATGATTTCCAGGCTATAATTGACGCCCATGTTTAACTTTTAAACTGCACGCCTTTAGCCGAAAATAACGATAGTAAAACATTCACGGGGCCATAATGAGAATAATATCCATATCAAACAATAAAGGGGGAGTGGGTAAAACCACAACCACGGTAAACCTTGCAGCTGCAATGCAGATTTTAGGGAAGAAGGTCATGGTTATAGATATGGATCACCAGGCCCAGTCAACTTATCATTTCGGGATAAATCCCAACAAGGTGACAGAATCGATATTTGATGTTTTAAAGGGTGAAAAGAGGTATCACGAAATAATAATAAAAAGGGCGGGAATAGACATTCTTCCGGCCAATGCTGAACTTCGTAATATCGAGTTTATCCCTCTACCGGCAAAGGAGTTTCTCCTTAAGGAGAACATGGAGGACCTTGAAGGTTACGACTATGTACTCATAGACTGCCCTCCGTCACTTGGGGTACTTACTCTTAATGCCATGGCAATCAGTGAATATATTCTTGTGCCGCTGCAGGCCCAGTTCCTCCCGTTCCACGGTATGTATAATCTATTCGAAGCAGTACAGATGGTGAAGAAGAGGATAAACAGGAATATCGAAGTGTCAGGTATAATCGGCACAATGTATAATCCCAAGAAGAGCATAAGCAGAGAGGTTATGGAGGAGACAGAGAAGAGGCTGCCGGGTAAACTTTATTCAACCATGATCAGGGAGAACGTAGCGCTTCAGGAGGCTCCCAGCTGGGGTAAAACAATTTTCGAGTATAAGCCTGACAGCAACGGCGCTGATGATTACATGGCTCTCACAGAGGAAGTTATAAATCGATTTGAAGCGTAGTGATTGACATCCTGAAATTATTATAATAACTCAAGTAACTCATTATAAATACTGCAGCAAAAACCAGGTCACACCTATTGAAGCAAAAACCGGCAGTATAAGCCCTTCAAAAAACCAC
>DAISJZ010000051.1:0-22764 GCA_036821145.1 Spirochaetota bacterium | reverse complement strand
AAGCGCTTCGAAGAGATGCGTATTGACATGAATTCAAGGTTTGAACAGGTCGATAAACGATTCGAAGATATGCGTACAGATATGAACGCACGGTTCGAACAGGTGGATAAACGTTTTAATATGATGATGTGGTTCATGGGGATCGGTTTTACTCTTGTTACAACCATAATTACAGGGGCCTTTGTCCTGCTGAAATAGGGAGGCCCCCTCCGGCAGTATTTTTCTTGACTTTCATCCTGCTTTTATATGTTCTTTTTTATACAAAAGATCCACAGGAGACCATAAATTAATGTATAAATTATATCTCAGGGGGATTCTCCTCCTTGCGGCGTTTTCACTCGTTACCTCATGCGCAAAAACTCCGGAAAGGGTTATCTCTCCATCCGTAAAAGCGTCAGTTGTGCAGGGGGAGGAGAAAAGCTGGTCCATCTTTTTTACCGGTGGAATTAAAAATGAAAATGACTCAACAGCTTTTATAAATATAGAGGGGAATATTTTACTGGTTAACGATTCCGGAGAAAAAATAGCTTCAGTCCCTTTTAAAATACCTGCAATCCTCCCCTTTGAAACAGGGGTGATAAAAGAGAAAATTGATATTAAAGGTGAAACAGCTGAGAAGGTTTTCAGCATGTTATCAATATCCCCTGATAAATTAGGGACTCCTGATGAACCGGGAAACAGGTTTCTTGAAGACAAAAATGTAAAATTAGACTCAATAAAATTTGAAAAAAAAGATATCGTTAAACTCCTTGGCGAAAAGGTTAAGTAATGGAAAAGATAAACGACAGTAATCTTTATAAAGTTTTTATAATTGTACCCCTTGTAATCGCTCTTTTTACCGGAGGAGTATCACTTTACTCAAAAATATCCGTTGAACCCGCTGCGGCAAAACTCATCTCTTCTGCTGAAACGATGAAACAGGGATATGTACTTCTACGTGAACCTCAGCTCTTCGCGGGCTACAGGTACTGGGACTCAGACGGTACAGCAGTCAAAAATACAATCAGGTATTTCGATTTCATGATCTTCAGCGGCGGGGAAATTAAAGAGGAGGAGAAGGTCTACCTTGAGCTTCTTCTGGACAGGCGAAAATCCGGTTCGATGTTAGGATTGAAAACCGCCATGTTTATGCTTATTATTTCAGCAATGGGGGGTGCCGCCCTCTATCTTGAAAACAGGAAAAATATTACTGAGTAAGAGGCTAATCTTTTGAAATTTCTTTTTTTTATCAAAGATACGGTTAAAAAAACAGCAGGGGTTATTCTTTTTGTTTTCGGTGTGCTGATGCTGCTCATATCAATTTTCGGTTTTATCACCGATTACAGCATGAATAAACCTGAAGGTGTTGCAACTGCTGTTATTTTCATGGGCTTTTCAATCTGCCTGATTATCCCGGCGGTTGCTCTTTTCAGAAGCGGGCAAAAACATACTCAACGTGAGGAGAGGCTGAAGCAGCTTGTTTCTCTTATTAAAGCATACAGGCGGATAAGTATTGCAGAGATAAGCCGTAACCTCGGCATAGGGGAAATGGACGCACGGGAACTTGTTAATACAGCGATCAGCCTCAATATGATCAAAGGGTATATGGACCGCAACACAGATGAATTCTTTATTGACGGATCAGAGTCTGAAGTCAGGACGCTTCACACCTGCCCTAACTGCGGTGCCCGGGTTGAACAGATCCTCCACAAAGGGGAGACCGGAAAATGCAGCGCCTGCGGAAGCATCTTCCGCTGAAAATTTTTATCTGTGTTCATCTGTGTTAAGTTTCTTTTCCTCTGCATCTTTGCCTGAAAATTTTTAATCTTGACCTTTCCGCAATGTCCTGTTAATATCTGAATATCAGGAATAATTAATGAAAAAAAGAATTCTCCTTATTGATGATGAAGCCCAGATTCGGGACTTCATGAAAAAAATCCTCACCAGGGCCGGTTATGTCGTGTTTACTGCCCAGGACGGGCTCGAGGCCATCGAAAAACTTGAATCACTTTATGTTGACCTTATTGTTCTCGATATGTATATGCCTCACATGAACGGTCTTGACGTTCTCCGGCATATCAGGAAGAGCAATATAACCAACAAACCCGTGCTAATGGTATCAGGGAACCACGATGCCGACCTCCGCATTGAAAGCTATAAGTTAGGGGCTTATGACTTCATCACCAAACCTGAACAGACAGAGGTTATGCTTAAAAGGATTGAAAACGGTCTCAAAATCGGGGAGATTCTTGATTTTAATGAATTCATGAAAATTGAACTCTTCATGGCGCATAAACTGCAGAAGTATATCTTCCCTGATCCCGATTATATTTCAGATGACGTCGATATCCACTGCTGGTCACAGCCCCTCTCTGACATAGGCGGAGATCTTTACGACTATATCCATTTCCGTAATGACAGTATTATGTTCTTTGTTGCGGACGTTTCAGGTCACAGCATCTCAGCATCGATGTTTACAGCCATTGTCAAGATGGTATTCCGTAACGCGGTGAAGGAGACAGAGGACCCGGGAAAGATTATGACTATTGTGAACCAGGAACTTGCCGCAAACCTCCCTGTTGAATCCTTTGTCACAATGTTCTGCGGCATCATTGAAAGCGCCACCGGTAATCTGAAATACGCCAACGCCGGGCATCCGAATCCTTATATTATCAACTCATCAGGCTATAAATCCCTCCCGGGGAGCGACCCTTTTCTCGGGCCCATTAAAGATGTTGTTTACCCCACATATAACGCTGTTCTCGAAAAAGGGGACTCACTATTTATTTTCACCGACGGTCTTGAAGATGTAATTGATGATAATTACCATAAAATTGAACTTGATGAATTCCTTAAAACACTCACAGAAAAACCTGTAACAGGGAGAGAATCATTTCTGGAATTCACTTCTGTAATTTCCGAGCAGAAATATATCCGCTCAGACGACTGCACAATAATGGTTATCAGAAAAAAATGATCAGAAAAATTCTTGTTGTTTCAGATACTCACGGCAGAAGGGAAGTTCTACAGCGCTGCATTGAGATCTCCGCTCCATTTGATATTATTATTCACTGCGGTGACGGTATTAAGGATATAAGAAGTGCAGAAATACCGGAAAACAGCATTGTTCTTGCTGTGGCGGGCAATACAGATCTTTATTCTTCAGCGGATGAGGAGAGTCTCCTTATTGAAAATATCGAGGGTAAAAAAGTGCTGATTACCCACGGGCATTTATACAATGTTAAATCAGGACTATTCTCTCTTTCAAAATATGCGGATGAAATAACAGCGGACATTGTTTTTTTCGGACATACACATCAGAGTTTTTTAAGCGTTAATAATCCCGTACTCTTTAATCCGGGGGATCTCTCCACCGGGAGTTACGGGATTATTACTATCATGGACAACAGGGAATGGATATTTGAACATAAACGCATCATTTAATGATGCGGGGTATTACTGGTTCTTCTGCTTTTTAAGCGTCAGTTCGCCGAGTTTTTCCTGCAGTTCCGGATCTTTCTGAACCTTATCATAAAATTCCTTATACTGCTCATATGTATAACCGTACTTTGACGCCACTGCTCCCACCCTTGCAGGATCAATTTCAGGATCAGGCAGTTCCATTTCACTCTCAATTTTTGCGTAATCCTCTATGGTCATTACTTTATTTTTACTGCCACATCCGGCTGATAGTGAGAGTACAAG
This sequence comes from Spirochaetota bacterium, assembly GCA_036821145.1. Classification (GTDB taxonomy): domain Bacteria; phylum Spirochaetota; class UBA4802; order UBA4802; family UBA5550; genus UBA5550. Next base: position 19,080 of record DAISJZ010000051.1, on the reverse strand, counting down.
AGCAGCCATAATCAGAAAATTCCAGAAACGCATAGTTTCTCCTCCACAGGTTGGATTTCATTTTATAATATGCACAGAAAAATTACATGTCAAGAATAAATCATGAAAGCTTTTTATAAACTCCATTAAGCCAGTCATTCATATTGTTTTTATACCATTTTGAAAACGGCCTGTCGCAATTACCGCCAGGCATATTGGTAAGGAGTTCTGTTCCTGACATATCAGCAATAATCCTGCACGAGGGGCTGAATGTCGTTGTTCTTCCGGCGGATTTGAATATCTGCCCCTGTGTTACAGTGGCCCTGTTCCCCGGAAGTTCAACAGGCCCGTAATCAAGCCCTATAAAAGATGGAAGCTTGTCCCCGAACAGGAGGTGTTTAAAATAAAGTCTGCGGGTCTTTCCGTAAGGTCTGACTTTTACCCTCAGCCCTTCATCAATCGCCATCCTGAGCACATCCTCCCTTGTGCCTGTTCTGAACCAGGCTGATTTCCTGTTGAATATAATATTGTCAAAATTACCGAAATAATCGTTAAAAATACCTGTCTCATCAAGGAGATAATTCAGGGCTTCACGCCCGAATCCGTGATCGCCGAATACCCTCAAAAGTATCGCCCTGTAGACATTTTCGAAAAGTGAAGCTCCCTCCGAATTTGCGTTATATGTATAATCCCACTCCTTCAGAATTTTTCCCTTTGAAGTGTCTGAAACCAGCGGCGCAAGAAACTTCATGAACCGTTCAGCCTGCAGAGAATAAAGATCGTAATGTATCTCCTTCATATATTCCGCATCGAGCTTTTTCCTTTTCTTAAGCAGCTGTTCGATCCTTTCCGCGCGGTATGGCGCCATGGGGAGGTTTATAGGTTCGGACTTCCCCAGGTGGTTCAGGTCCTGGTTTGCTGTAACTATCATCCCTTCAGGGGGATTATATAGAAATGGAAGAGATGTTTTAGGAACAAATCCCCTGCTGTTATATTTACTCTCCCACCCGGGAAGGGGAATCAGGCCGCTGACGCCCCTGGGCCGCGCAAAGAGCCTGCCGCTCATCTGGTACCCGATGTTCCCTGAGCTGTCTGCCATGAGAAAGTTAAATGAGGCGGAATCGAGGTTTCGGTAATGCTTCATTGCCTCGCGGACAGTTTTTGACTTCATCACATTATGTATTACGTTAAGCTCCTGGGCGCCGCAGCCCCGCTGAGCAGACCATGAACGGACAAGATAAAATCCCGGTTCCATGGGATTTCCCTCAAGTATGCCGTGCTCATTTTCGTAGAAATCGACCTTTATCTCCTCCCCTTTCTTTGTCCTGATTACTTCACGCCGCACATCAAAAGGTACCCACCGGTTCCCCCGTCTGTACATGCCGTCCCTGCACTCCTCAATCCTGAAGTCCAGCATATCCATGAAGGTATATGTAGGGGAAAAGGAGAGTGTCCTGTTTCTCCCAACTACAATGCTTGGAGTACCGGGCAGTGCAAAGCCGATATATGTATCACGGGGGAGCTTTATCACTATCTCATGCCATATTGCGGGCATCCTGTTTACTTCAAGATGGGGATCTCCGCATAACATAGGTTTTCCGCTCCTTGTATGCATGCCGTCCACTACCCAGTTATTGCTGCCGGTAAACCTGGGTACAGCAGAGAGCCACCTCAGGGCTTCCGGTACAACGGGTGGAGCGAGTTTGACCTTTTTCAGAAGTTCTTTATCAATCTCTTCTTTCAGGTACGGAAACAGTTCTTTTATCTTTTTCTCATCAATATCATTCTGCACCATCTGTACTATAAGCTTCTCCATATTCCCCTGGGCATCAGCAAGCCCGAAATAGGCAAAGACCTTGGCAAGCATCATTGTATCCTTCAGTGTCCATGGTTCAGGCCTGTATTTAAGGAGCCTGAATTCCGGAAGCTGAGAAGTATTTTCGAGGTAAAGGTTAATCCCATCAGTGTAACACCGGCCACATTCAAGCACTTCCGGCTCAAGACGCCTGGCCTGTTCTTCGATGTCAGGGTATAGATTGAGGGAACGGATATATTTATCCGCTTCAATCAGTGCAGTGTCCGCGGCAAGTTTTTCAGCGGCCCGCCCCTCAAGTATCACCCTGGTAAGCATCATCTGGAGCTGCCTGTCATTAGCATGTACCCATCCCAGGGCAAAAGCGCTGTCCCGCTCTGTCGCTGCTTTTATTTCAGGCACACCGTAACTGTTACGCATGATTTCAATGCTGCCGTCTTTCCCGTCCAGCAGAACAGGTTTATCTTTCAGTATCATTCCGTGTCTCCTTTAAGCTCAGTAATCTCTCTCTTCAGCAGATCTCTTTTTGTAATATCATTCTGTATCATGGGATAGACGCAGAGATTTGATACCTGGTAACAGAATGCAAGAATGAAAATATAAATGCCTCCACGTTTTGACTCACTGAGTATTCTCTGCCCTGCTATTCGTCTGATGAGCGGTGTATTAACAGCAACTCCCCTGAGTATAAAATCCGCAAAAGGAATACCCCCTTTGTCAGGCTCGCCTGCCTCCGGCAGAGAAAGGGGTTTTGCGGCAACAGCCGTTCCATCCTCTGTAAATATATGTCTGTGATATACCTCGTGAAGCTTTTTCCCGAAAGCATAAAAGACACTCCCCCCTTTATAGATAAGTGTCTCAACATGATCCATGGAGGAAATTTTTTTAAGCATAATCTTCTTCACTTCATCGTCAGAGATCTTTAATGTAGGGTTGTGGTTGCGGAATGTAAAAAAAGTATCAAGAAGTGATTCCAGCTCACGGATCTCCTCACGGAAATAATCCTGATTAAAAATAGCCGCCTCCCTCTGTACACCGTTCTTTTCCAGCAGAAGAGGGCTCCCGTCTAACACCTGTAAAAGGAGGTCCCTGAAATAATGAACAGCACCCTCAAGATATATTATAAAGTTTTTTTTCAGAGAATCAGCTGCATCCCTGTTTACACGGTCTGCGAGCTTCCACTGTTCTTCAACTGATTTTGTTATCAGGTTCTGCCCGTTTTCATCAATGTTGACAAGCCTCGAAACAGTATCAAACCACTGAAGATCCCTGGTGAGCTTTTCGATTCGTTTCTTCCTCTTAGATTCAGGATCTTTACCGGAAGACTTAAGCTTTTCAGGACTGCAGTCCCATATTTCGCTGCTCACGGCAGCCGGCCTGATATCGTAATAATCACGAATCTCTGTAATGGCAAAGGGCCTCTGGAAGACAAGTGCCTCCAGCGACATGTTTATGAATTCTGTAAGAGAGTATATATCGTACCGTTTACGCAGTTCCGCAGCAAGGAGGCTGTCATTCTCGCCGGGGATTGTGACAAAAGATCGCATGGCACCCATGTAATCATAAATCTCCTTCTCCTTCCGGTAGTTGCTGTTCTCCTTCCTCGCAACTGTACCCTTATCGTCATCTTCAGAAATTTCCTCTTTCAGCAGATCAGGCTGTTCTCTCAGGAGATTTTCCGTAAATGCGAGAAGTTCCTCTCTCTGCTTTAATTCAATTTTAAGGAAGGAATAATGGTTCATGGTAAACCCGCGTAATTCACGTTCGAATCCCCACTGCTCCATCCACTTTATCCTGTGAGGCTGTACAGATGCGAATGGAGTTATGGAAACCCAGCGCCTGAGCATCTTGAGGTAGTTGTATTCTACAGGACTATCGATATCTTCACTTTTCAGAATTGCATCGAGTAATGACGGGAGCCTTGCGAGAAGGGTTTCCTGATAAGAACGGATTAACGAAAAAATCTCCATGAATTTCTTTGCAGGTATAAGCCGCTTGTTGAATCCGAAACCGAACCAGTTATTTCTCTCAACAAGCCTCCTCTTCTTATAAAGCCTGAACCTTCGGTATTTAATATAAATATCATCTATGTAGAGAGAGGTTTCTGTCGGGCCGTTTACAAAGGGTCTTCTTGTATCAGGGATATCCGCGTAGGAATCGCTCTTCTTCTCTCCCTGTGTTTTTAATTTAGCAATCCGGTTTTTTTCTTTATATACATCCGGATTAATAGATACATTTGCAGCCGTATCATCCAGATCCAGGATCTCCCTGTCGGGAAGTTTCCGGAGAAGCCTTATCATTGATGTATATTTCTCTTCAGGAGAAATATTTTTATCACGCATTATTGCGTTGAGCCTGTCTCTCTCCTGCTGAGATATTTCTTTTAATGTCATGAGGCTTCTGGCCTGTCTTTCAAGGCGCTTTCTGTTCTCTTCGCTGCTCATATACCGGGCCCGTTTTTCTTTTCCATCTTTTCCGCCTGCCGTATTTCTTTATCCGGAACCTATAGCTACTGCCACAAAATGATTATCGACAGAAAAAAAAATTAGTCAAGAAAAAGTGGAATAACTTTATTAAAACAGCGATGATATAATCAGAAAACAAACCCGATATTAAAATACCCGGAGTAATCTCTCTCCCCGGCTTTTCTGAAAACCCCTGCCTGCATAGGACCCAAGGGAGTTCTGTAACCTAAAGAAAATCCGTAACCGGCATCTGTGTCCCTGTAAATATAAAGATCATTAATATCATCAACAACTTTGCCCTCATTCCATTTCACAGTCACAAAAAAATCACTGAAGGGTTCATACTGAATATCAAGGAAGTAAACCCACCCATGCAGCCCGTTTTTCTCCATAAGTTCATACCCGTTCAGCGGATATATCCAGTCCTCGTACCTCTGATATCCCCCCATCGCAAACCAGTACGAAGGAGGAGCCACATCTTCCGTCAGGGAACTTGCGGAAAAACCTGACTGGAAAGAGAACTGTCTTCCAAGAGGTATAGCTATTCTTGTGACAACCATATTCCGCTCAAACGCCTTTGAACCGGACATTCTGTCATAATATGAAAAATCAGTAGTTACATAATCAGCCTGTGCGCGCAGGAAAAAACCTTTTCGTGGAAAAGTATAATCATCCAGGGTATCAATTTTCATCATTGCATAAAAAGAAAAAACATCAAACTCATACCTGCTCCTGCTGCCCGGATCAATAATCTCACCATCAATAAAATAGAACTCCTTGCGCATGCCGAATGAAAGTAATATCCAGTTTGAATAATAAGTATTCAGACTCACAGTGGATGCCTGATGCCAGAAATCATAAACCTCCCTCAGCCTCCCTTCTGAATAATAATTGAAATCAAGATTATATACGAATGAATTCAGTTCAATCCAGACCCCTGGATCAATAGGCGTATATACAAGGTATGACCCTTCGAATCTGCTGTAATCACCGAACCTCCCTTTAAGAATCAGTTCGCTGTTTTTAAACCCGGTGTTATTGAACTGCAGACCCAGCAGTGCGGCTGCGTTTACATCTGTATCGTATGCAACACCGAAGTAAAGATGGCTTTCAGGTCTCTCTATAAAATATATATGCAGGGAATTGATTCCCTTTTCACTTTCAAATTCATACCTGATCCTTTCAAAAAAATTGAGGCCATAAATTGCATTTATTCCATTATCAATTTTATCAGGAGTAACGGTATCACCGGGCTTAATGTCAAGATACTGTTTAACAATGCTTTTTGAGACCCTGTCAAGTCCGTGGAGATATATCCTGTGCGCTGTTATCTCCACACCTCTCTCTTTTTTTTCATTACCGGTTTTTCCGGTATTATATTCCTTCAGCTGCTCAGAGAGCTTAATCAGCTTCTCCATCTGGAGTTGCGTTGCCTTTTCACCTCTCTTTATAATTTCATCAGTTCTGCCGAAATCCTGTGCCCCCATGTCATTAACCTCGGGGATTATCAGTATATCGCACAACTTCCGCTGCTCCATGGTCTTTCTCTCCCCAAGGAAGCTGATAGACTGTTCCATAATTTTCGGAAGTGAATCAAGGTCATCCTTTTTGTAAAGCCTTCCGCTGACATCAATACCTATTATAATGTCAGCACCCATCTCCCTGACCTCTTTGACAGGGAAGTTGTTAACAACACCCCCATCGAGGAAAATTCGATCATCTATCTCAACGGGATTAAAAACCGAAGGTATAGCCATGCTTGCACGGAGCGATTCAGCGATGTTTCCCTTGTCAAGGACAATGCCCTCACCCTTCTCAAAATCGGTGGCCACGCAGAGAAAAGGTACAGGGAGTTTGTGAAAATCCTTAACATGCTGATACTCCCAGGTGAGACGGGAGAGAAAGAGCCCAATCCTCTGTCCGTTGACAAATCCCTTAGGTACAGATATACCCTCAGAACTTATATCAAAAGTAAAGGGGAACTCTTTAAAATAGAGTTTCTGCCGCAGGCTTTCATTTTTCCTGTCAGACCTGTTCTGAAAATAGTAGTACCAGTTTGTATCACGGGCTATCTTTTCAAGCTCATCAACAGTGTAACCCATGGCATAAAGAGCAGCCACGGTACTCCCCATACTTGTACCACCGATATAATCAACAGGGATATTCAGCTCTTCAAGGGTTCGAAGTACCGGTATATGGGCAAAGCCCTTGGCTCCCCCTCCGCTTAAAACAACACCGATCTTCGGCCTTTTGCCCGGCTCTGCTCCATAAAGAGAACAATTACCGGATATTAAAAGCAGGCAGACTGAATAAATTACTGCAACTAACAGAACATTTTTCATTATAATTTAAAAACCTTCACTACTGGAGATACAGAAATTCTAAGAACTCTACTTGCGATAATATGTTACATATTCAATTACAGGATCAACCTGAATTCATTAAATTACCGGTATTAACTCATAATTCTTCCATTTTCCGCACGAAATACCGATAAATACTTAAGGAACTTTTCTTTAATGCCGGGCATGGACAGGTACCAGAACCAACCCCATGAATAAAAAAAGTATGGCATCTAACTGATCAATATAAAAGTTCCCATGGAGAAATGATAATGAAAAAAATACTATATATTCTTTTTTTAATGATACCGTCTGTATTGTCAGCTGCTGATGCGAGGATTGAAAGGTGGAACTCCCGTATTGAAAAAATTGTAAAATACAGGGATGAAGCTGCGAAAATACCGGCATGTGATCCTTCTTTAATAAAGCTCTTTAATGATGAGATCAAATCCGCAGAGGAGTTTTTAGCAATTCTTGATAAATACCGCACCGGAAACGGTTCAGTAAAGTCGGAGAACAAAAAATTTACTGTTGAGGAGATTGAAGCATTAACATCTGAAATCGCAAACCCTGTTATAGCTATCCGCTATACAGTTGAAATAATCCGCAGCTGCGCAAATCAGGAAATCAAATCAGCTGTTATGGATGGAATAAACAGCTATGCATCGTTGAATGGGCTTCCGCTTTTACAGAAGAACCGAAGTTCTGATGTACTGACGGAAAGATATATTCTGCAGAAATATCTGTCAGGTTATGAAAAATCAAAACAGCAGGCTTACAAAGAAATACTCGGCATTACTGAATATGAACTAAGCCGTACAGGTTATAATTCAAACAGTATTAATCTGTGCAGGGTCATTCTCAAAGCTGCGGAAAAAGTAACTGAATCCCCTTTAAACCGTGAAACAGTTTTCAATAAAGCTTATATCATTTCTCTGCCTGAATGGCAGGCTCTTGAACATGATGCTGATTACAGGAACCTTGAAATAAATACCGCTGCAGAATTCGCTGTGAAACATGGAAGAATAATAGCAGATGATGACAGGGCGAAGGGAATACCACATATTGAAAAAATCATATTTCAGCCGGTTCGTCAGTCACTTGTGGAGATGTGCAGCAATACCGAGAAATCCCCTTCAGCAGGCTATAACAATCCCGTGTATGAAATCCCTGATTTCAAAAGAATAATTACAGCCATTGATGATATCGACAGATACAGAAAAGCTGTTTCAGAATCAGTCCCGGCAGGGGATCTTAATAATTATATAAGCAGGGTAAAACGTAATAATACAGGTATTGCTGAACGTTATTTAAAGCAGTACGAAAATTTATTTAAACGGGAAAAGTTGCGGATAGCAGGACTGAAGAGTAAAAGCAGCAGCACAATTGTTTATAATGAGGAAATTTTTAATGCCTCTGAACGGCATTTTAATGCAATCGCAGAGAAGCTTCAAGCTTATGCGGAGCTTTCAGGCGATTACTCTGAATCTATTGTTGCAATACACAAATCCGACCCTGCTCTCTTTCTCAAACAATACTCAGATGAGACAGAAAAAAAACTTGAGCATGTTTCATTCCTTGAACGGCTTACTGCTGATGCTTCAGAGGCGGGAAAAACAGCAGACACAGGGCTGAATAATCTCTATCGCGGATCTGTAAAAGAGCTGTTTACTATGATGAAAAAGTTATACGCTACAGGGGGTATCCCTCCTGAAATACGGAATACAATGACCAGAGAAGACATAAAAAAACATGCGGGTATAAACGCTAATCTCAGGATAAAGGGGACCGCACTTACATCTTCAGCAAGAAAGAATTTTGAAGCATTTGCCGCATTATATTCTGAAACAGTAAAAGATCAGAAAAATGAAGAAATCAGGTCAGAAATAATTATCGGACAGGATGAGGTCGACCGCCTTATGAACTGTGCAAACAGATACTCAGAAGCAGTCGCGTCTCTTTCCTACACAGAAACCGCCCTGAAAAATTACTGTGACAAATATAACCTTATAACAGAAGATGTGCGTGAGAGCAGGGACCTGTCCCGGTATCTTGAAAAAATAAACAGCGGCAGCATGATCCCCCTTGTTAATGATTTTTCGCAGGATAAAATCGACAGCGAAATGAAACTGAGAGACATGCTTTTGCGTGAAGGTACAGAATCATTAAGCGGCGCAATCACGCTCATGCAGTATTACAACAGACGGGGTTACACACTAAAATACATCTATACCGCTGAAGATATAAAAGTGATAAAAGAAAAATTCAGCCATACCCCTGAAATAGCAGTGGCGTCCTGGAAGATGAACGGAAAGAACTACAGACTTGTTGATTTAAACTGTACCGGGAATTTACAGAAAATGATTAACAGAAAAGCATGGCACACCGGTACTGCGAATGAAACAGGGGAACTGAAAGAAAAATTTTCTCCGGACGGCAGGATCAATTTTTCATTATCTCTTCCTGACGGGTGGAAACGCACAGTCAGGGATGACGACCGGGGAGCTTCACTGTCTATTATTTTTCAGAGCCCTGATCTTCTTGGAAAAATTATTTTACGTGCGGTAAAGTATGATACTGAAAGTATACAGTCTTATTCTGATGAGTTGAACAAAAGTACTAATTTCATCCCGGTTGCAAAAGAGTGGGGAAAACTAAACGGAACTGATTACCTGATGACAGTCTCAAAAAACAGGTACAACAGTATTATGGAATCATATATAATCAGAAAAGAGGGATACGTGATTCAGATAACAGGGATTGCTGACAAGAAAAAGCATGCTGTAATGAACAAAAGTCTGAAGCATGTTTTCAGCACCCTTGAGATCTAAGCTCCTCTGAGGCAAGAACCGGATCAAAGAGACTGCTGCCGCCCCAGTTCCCTTTTATGGTCTCTCCGGCAAGGGATTTCCTGATTATCCCGATAAACATATCTCTCGGCATTTCGAAAGCCCCCAGGCTTTCAAGATGCTCTGTGTGCACCTGACAGTCAATTATATCAAATCCGTTTCTCCGGAGATTTACGGCAAGAGTAATGAACGCGGCCTTGGAAGCGTTGCTCTCCCTTGAAAACATCGATTCACCGAAAAAAGTCCTCCCTAAGGAAACGCCGTAAAGTCCGCCGGCAAGGCTTTCACCCTTCCAGGCCTCAATTGAATGGGCATACCCTATTTCGTGCAATTTAACATATGCTTCAATCATATCATCAGTAATCCATGTACCCTGTTCATGCTTTCTCGGCAAGCTGCATGCTGTTATCACGTCTCTGAACGCCCTGTCGAATGTTATGCGGAAAACTCCCCTTTCAAGAACCTGTCTCATGCTGCGTGAAACTTTTATCTCACCGGGATAAACAACAAACCTGGGATCAGGGGACCACCATACAATGGGGCTGTCATCGGAAAACCAGGGGAATATGCCGTGACTGTAGGCTTCAAGGAGTCTTTCAGGCGCGAGGTCGCCCCCCACAGCAAGTATGCCGCTCGGTTCAGCATAATGGACCGGAGGGAAGAGTATTTTATCTGTAAGGTAGAATACAGGCATGAAACTATTCCGGGATATTGATCACAACATCTCCGTCCGAAATATCCGCAACGGCGTGTCCCCCGTTAGTCAGCCTGCCGAACAGCACTTCATCAACAAAGAATTTTTTCAGTTTATCCTGAACAAGGCGCCCTATCTCCCGCGCTCCGAATTCCCTGGAATAACCTTTTTCAGCAAGCCACTTTCTGCATTCAGGAGTAACCTCAAGAGTTACATTTTTATCTGCAAGCTGCGCTGCAAATTTATTTATCTCTTTACCAACTATATCTAAAATTATCTCTTCATCGAGATCATTAAATGTTACTATTGAATCGAGCCTGTTGCGGAATTCAGGAGAGAAAATCCTTTCTATTGCACTGTCAATTGCATCCTCTTTCACATGTCTTTCATCAAAACCAACCTGTTTCTTGCCGATCTCCCGGGCACCGGCGTTTGATGTCATTATGATAATTACATTCCTGAAGTCAGCTTTTTTACCTGTATTATCTGTAAGTGTCGCATAATCCATCACCTGCAGAAGCGTGTTGAATATATCCTGATGAGCCTTCTCTATCTCGTCAAGGAGAAGCACGGAGTACGGTGTTTTCCTTATGGATTCGGTGAGCAGCCCTCCTTCATCATAACCGACATATCCAGGAGGCGCCCCGATTAAACGTGCAACAGTATGTCTCTCCTGGTATTCACTCATATCGAACCTGTGAAGTTCAACACCAAGGCTGTACGCCAGCTGCCGCGCCAATTCAGTCTTTCCGACTCCGGTAGGGCCGACAAACAGAAGCGATGCGATAGGCTTGTCCGGGTTGCCGAATCCCGCCCTGCTCCTCTTGATGGCATCAACAACAAGATCAATGGCTTTCTCCTGTCCGAAAATCTCTTTCTTGAGATCAACAGAGAGATCTTTCAGCCTGTGTTTTTCTGAAGAGGATACACTTCTTTCAGGGAGTTTTGCAATACGCGCAACAACCCTCTCCACATCCTCGTGTGTTATCTCAAGAACTCCCCCTTCTGATGCCCTGTATATTTTCGCGTATGACCCGGCTTCATCTATAACATCAATGGCCTTGTCAGGGAGATGACGATCATTTATATATTTGGCTGAGAGTTCCGCTGCTGCTTTCAGAGCCTCATCTGTGTACGATACAGAATGGTACTCTTCATACCTCTCCTTAATCCCCTGAAGAATTTTTACTGTATCTTCAATTGACGGCTCAGGGATTTCGATCTTCTGGAATCTTCTTGAAAGAGCCCTGTCCTTGTCAAAATACTTTTTGTACTCTTCATAAGTTGTGGAGCCTATACATTTTATGCTCCCTGCCGAGAGAACAGGCTTCAGCATATTCGACGCGTCCATTGAACCGCCTGAAACAGCCCCGGCTCCCACAACTGTATGTATCTCATCAATAAAAAGAATTACATCCTTCATCTTCTTAAGTTCAGCTATGACACGCTTCATTCTCTCTTCAAAGTCACCGCGAAACTTTGTACCGGCAAGGAGTGACCCCATGTCAAGGGAATATATTTTAAGTCCCTTAAGGCTCTCAGGGACATCACCGTCAGCAATACGCTGTGCAAGCCCCTCAGTTATTGCAGTTTTACCCACTCCGGGATCACCTACATGCACAGGATTGTTTTTATTTCTCCGGCAGAGAACCTGAATTGTCCGTTCAAGTATATCCTCTCTGCCGATAAGGGGATCTATCTCGCCGTTAAGCGCTTTTTCTGTAAGTTCAGTTGTATAAGCTTCAATTATTTTGGTATTACTTTTATCCGGCGCATCCTCCCTGATATCGTCATCAAGATCATCATCAAGACCATCTTCAAAAGGCTCTTCAGGAAAAACCGAAACACCGTGTGAGATATATTTCAGAAGCTCATATCTTGTGATACCTTCAAGGCTCAGAAAATATGCAGCAAAGGACTCCTCCTCATCAAGGATCGACACAAGAACATCTCCAAGATCAAGCGTATTCTTCTGAGCTGAAGCTGTGTGCCATATGGCCCTCTCCATTACATTCTGAAAACCGGCTGACTGCCGCGGCTCCTCAACATCTGTCTCTTCCATCTTTGATGAAAAATAATCCTCAATATTCTTCCTGAGGCTGTGTATATCACCGCCGCTACCCTCTATTATTTTTCTCCCCTCCTCAAAATTGAGTGACGCATAAAGAATATGTTCAGGGGTAAGATATTCATGCTTTTTATTTTTTGCTTCGCTGAACGCTGCCATGAGGACATCGTTTAATACGGGATTAAGTTCCATAATCAGTCCTTTTTTTTATTCATGCTCTTTCGTATGTACACCTTAACGGATACTGTTTCTCCTTGGCCAGGAGATGAACCTCCTCAACCTTGGTTACTGCAATATCGTAAGTATATGTTCCGCAGATTCCTGCGCCTTTTTTATGAACATCAAGCATAACCTGCGTTGCTTTAGCCGCAGGCATGTGGAAAACTTTCATGAGAATCTCCACCACAAAATCCATAGTGGTATAATTATCATTATGAAGGATAACACGGAACAGCTCCGGCTCCTTCACCTTCTTCCTTGATTCAAGTTTGACCCCGCCGTCGTAATTATCACCTGAACCCGCAGCCATTGCTGCACCTCCATAATCTGAATATAAAAACACTGAATCAATATTTCAAATAAACTTATACTCTTAAAAATATAAGATTTATACGCCTGTAAAATGATAAAAAGATTTTTATAATCTCCCCTAAAAAACTTTTATCTTCCCGTACCTGGCAATTGCCTTAATCAGAAAAAACCCGAAAGTCGGAAGCTCCTCACCTTTTATCAGGTATATCCTTTTTATTATAAAGGCACAGGCATACTGCTTCATGTCAAGACTTTTGACAATTCTGAAAACAGTGCTGAAATTCTGTTCAAAAAAAACAATAAATACCCTTGTAAGAAATTCATCAACATCATCCTTCACGTCAGGGAAAAACCTGCTGAAGGGAATCCGTTTATCATTATAAAGAAAAACTTCTGTGAATTTTTTTATACCGAAATCCATACCGAGAAGATAATATACAAGAGACATGCACATTTCAATATTCTGATTCATTGAAAGAGACTGCGGCAAAGCGTTATAAACCTGGTAAAGGGAAGCCACAAGAGTTCTTATACCCTCTTCATCTTTATCCAGAGCTGTTATCCTCTCATTATTAAAAATATCCGTGATTATAGCGTCTATTCTTGTTCCATACTGTTTTCCGAAAGGTGTCATCAGAAGCTTGTCAGAAAACTTTATGCTGCTCTCATCATTCCTGATGTTCTCTACAGCCCTTGCCTCCATGGCCTCTTCGGCCTCAGCCTGCCGCGCTCTGAGCCTTGCAGCAGCGATCTCCTGAAAAAAATTAAGCACAGCCTTCATGTTATTGTGTATCAGGAATAGCGAGAGACGTTCTGCCCGCGTGACAAGGTTCAGGTTTCTCTTTGACGAATCATCCTCGTTGAAAAAATATTTCATGTAGGTTCTGTCATCCCACCAGTCTGTCCTGTTCAGGATGGTGAGATATGCGTCATGCAGTGATGCTGCAACATATCCATGCTGTGCCTTATGAGATATGGTAATATTTCCGGAGCTTAAGTCCCTGTATGTCTTTACATGTCCATGGAGTTCATTTATCGGTATGGACATGGTTGTATTGCTCTTGTTCATGTTCATGTTATACTGCTGTACCTGGTGGTTCAGCCTGTTTTCCAGCAGGGTGCGGAGACTTATATACGATGAAATTCCTCCGGGGTTATTGGGATCTGAAAAAATATTGGATATGAACTCCCCTTCGAGATCTCTTTTACCTTTCTGGGCAATTGTGTATATTCGTGAAAGAGCCTGAATTTCAAGGAGAAGATCAATAATCATATTACTCTGGGTACTGTTAAGGCTGTAGTTGAAATTAATAATCCCTGAAAGTTTTCCCTCTGTAATGACCTCGGCATAATCTGTAAGCTTATTGAAAATCCTGCTTATAGTATTATAATCCATAAAAGGTGTAATACTTTTCAGCTTATTAGTAACTTCCTTGCTTATTACAAATTCATCCATCAGAAATCCCCGTTAATTCATAAACGTATATGATTAAAGTATTAAATAATGCGGTTATTTAATACTGAATGTATTATCATTGATCGCAATTTTTTATCAAGCACTTCCCGCAGAATAGATCTTTTTATTATTTTACCTGATAAAAACTTCAATTTTGCCCTATTTAAGTGTATTTATATAATTAATGAAGAAAAAATTTGCATTTTTTTGAATTATTTAGCATATTAAAATTTAATTGATTATCTTTAAATTAGTAGATTTGTTGCGAAACTATGTCCCGCAGGGAGCCCCTGCGGGGGGATAACAGGGGGTCCGACCCTTGACACATTTAAAAAAATCAGATTTCCAATAAGTCTATTTTTTACAGCATTGATATTACAGGTTCTGGAGACCGGGAGTCCGCAAAAATGATCGATATACTCATTGTAGAAGACGATAAGCCATCGGGGCTGATCCTTAAAAAGCTGCTGCTCAAATCCGGGTATAATGTTCTGGATACAGTGAGTACAGGAGAGGAGGCAATCGAGGCAATAGACAGTAATAAAATTGATCTTATACTTATGGATATCTCTCTCCCCGGATCTATTGACGGGATTGAAGCTGCGGAGAGAATCTACAAAGAACATCATATACCATTCATCTATATAACTGCAGGGGCAGACGGTCAAACCTTCGAAAGGGCAAAAAGATCCATGCCCCTTAATTATATCGTTAAACCTTTCAATTCCCAGATACTCAGTTCAGCTATTGAGATAGCGCTGTTCAAATTTGAAATGGAAAAGAAGCTCAGGGAGAGTGAGGCGCGTAAAAAGAAAATTCTTGATGCTATACCTGATATAATTTTTGAAACGAATCGGGATGGTTCTCCACGTACAGAATCAGACGCGGAAACAATGAATAAACTCTGGCCGGGAGAAATAGCAGAAAGGGCAAAACCTGAAATTGCAAAAGCTTTTGAAACTGATTCCCTTGTAAAATATGAATTTGAACTTGATACGGAAAAAGATGTAAAATTCTTTGAATCCAGAATTACCTCCCTGTCAGAGGATACTGCCCTCATTACCACACGGGATATTACTGAGTATAAAAAGCAGGAGGCCCATACTACCGGACAGCTGCATCAACTTGAAGATATGGTCAGGGAGAGAACCGGCGAACTCCAGAAGCTGAACAGATCTCTTGTCTATGAAATAGACAAGAGAAGTCTTGTGGAATCTGAAATTAAACTTTTCGTTGATGTTATTGAACAGAGTCCTCAATGTGTTGTAATATTTGAAAAAAACGGAATTGTAAAATACGCCAACAAAGCATTCTCTGAATTATCAGGTTATTCTAAAAGTGAATTGACCGGCATCAATGTTATGAAAACTCCAAACCCCATTCTGCCTGAAGATTCACTGCTGAAACATATAAAAGGCGTAAAGACCTGGGCGGGGGAAATTTATAATACAACAAAAACAGGCGAACTCTACTACCTCGACGTTACCATATCAAAAATAAAAAACAGCGAGGGGAAAACCACATATATTGCTGTCACCGGTGATGACATTACTGCAAGAAAGCGGGATGAAATTGAACTGGACAGGATGAAAACCAGCCTTAAGGGTTCTGCATCAGATGCAATAGATAAGGAGATGGACTGGCAGTCATGGAAAGAGAAAATGCTGAACAGAAACATCTCCAGAACAGACAAATCAATATTCAGCAACATAAACAACAGCTTCACCCAGGGTGCAGGATTCGGTACCCTCATAACATTCATGGAGATGATGGCAAAATCATCAGAGGAGACTGACGACAAGAGAATTGTTGACGCCCAGCTTTTTAACGAAGCAATGAAGAATGTTAAAATTGCACAGGATGCCTTTAAAATTTTCGCCGGCATAGACTGGATTATATCCAACACCTTCGAACTTGAACTTAAAACAGTATCTGATCTCTACACACTTCTGAAAGGTGTTATAAGCAAAAACATGAAATTTGCCTCTATCAACAAAAACAGGATTATAATCAATGACCTGCCCCGCGGAATGAGAAATAAAAAGATCAGAATAAATACACAGTATCTGTCTGAAGCTGTTTCAGAAATGATTGTCAATGCGCTGAAGTTTTCAAGAAACGGGACAAATGTACTTGTCATGCTCTATTCCCAGAATACAAACGTGAGGATCTCTGTAATAAATGAGCCCCTTAAAACAAGCGACGGAATACTGGGTATCCCCCCTGAATATGAAAAGGTAATATTCGAGCCCTTTTACAGAATATCAAAACTTGTTTTTGAAAGATATAACACCCTCGATTTCGGAATCGGCCTTACTTTTGTGGAAAAAATCGTAACACGTCACGGAGGGGAGATCTTCGCGGAAAATATCCTTGATTATTCTGACGTGAAGAAAGATCCTATAACAAAAGTAAATCTTATGATGTCATTCCCGCTTGCAAGGGATTAATGGAGGAACCATGCCTTATGTTAATGTAAAAGTCGCAGGGCCGCTTACAAAGGAGCAGAAGTCAGCACTTGCTGACCGAATAACATCAGCTCTTGAAGAAATTGCGGGTAAGCATCCGAAGTCAACCTATGTTGTGTTTGAGGAGATAGAGAGAGAGAACTGGGCTGCCGGCGGAAAGCTTCTCACGGAGATATAGCAATGCTCCTCACTGTAAAAGATTTAAATAAAAGCTACAGGATCGCAGGGAGCAGGATAAATATTATAAAAGACCTCTCAATGGAAATTGACCACGGTAAAATCGTAGCCATTACAGGACGCTCAGGCTGCGGCAAAACATCTTTCCTGAATATAATGACAGGGATAACCAAGCCTGACAGTGGTGAGATCAGATTCAATGGAAAGAAGCTCCACCTGCGCTCCGACTTTTTAATGTCAACAGTGAGGAACAGGGAGATCGGGCAGATCTTCCAGACATTCAGACTCCTCGATGATGAAACTGTTATGTCAAACATTCTGATGCCAGCGAGGATCAGGGGGAGAGCTGGACGCAAAGTAAAATCATACGCATGTGATATACTTGAGAAAGCGGGGATACTGGAATATAAAAATACACGAGCGGGACTCCTTTCAGGCGGGCAGAAGCAGCGTGTGGCAATTGCACGCGCAATGGTTAACAGGCCGTCACTTATACTTGCTGATGAGCCCACTGCAAACCTTGATGCTGAAACTTCCATGGATATCTTTATCCTTCTGGAGGAACTGAAAAAAGAGGGGAAATCAATCATCATAGTAACCCATAGTGAATACATGCTGCGTATCGCAGACCACTCCTATAAAATGGAAAACGGCGCACTCACTGAACTCTCACTTAACAATAAAAATTCGAAGAAAGAGATTCAAAAGCGTAAAAAAAATGTTAATGATAAATATATACCATGATAAATAAAATCTACCTGATAATTAAAGAGCTTGGCGGAGGGAAATTTATATCCTTTGTGGTCTTCTGTGTAATACTCCTTTCTGTTGTTGCTATCCTTTCTTTTTCAATTCTTTCTGACAATTTCAATAATTATATAAACAAAAACTTTGCATCGGCAATACCTCCGGATGAAATAAAGGTAAAACCGGGCGAAAGTAAAAGCATTTTCCTTTTTTCAACAGGAAGCGGGAAGGAGATCAATGCCGCCACAATAAAACGCCTGTATAGAATCAGCGGTGTTTCAAAAGTTGATCCCGTCATGGCTGTGACAGTTCCATCTTCAGCGACAATATACTTCTTCTCCTTCCAGTATAGAACAGACCTTATCTGCGCAGGGGCAAGCTATAAATTTGTTGAGAGCGATCTTAAGAATAAAGAGATGCGGAACGCCTGGGCTAAAGGGACTCACGAAAAAGGGATACCTGTACTTGTACCGAAGGCATTAATTGATTCATATAACAACGGCTTAGCTGCTGCAAACGGCCTCCCCGAGATTGTACCGGAAAGATTATCAGGCCTGAAGTTCAAACTCTCTTTCGGAAAATCCAGCGTAGCATCATATGAAGGGGCATTTGACTCCTCTTCTGTTGTATCAGGATACACTGATAAAGTTAATATAACCGGCCTTGTTATACCACTGAAAGCAGCCCGTGATATAAATAAGAAATTCGGCAAAACAGACAGATACATGTTCGCCCTTGTGAAAGTAAAGGACCATAAAAACATCGAATATGTAAAATCACAGATTAAAAAAATGGGCTATGTCATAGAAACCGGAGAGAGCCTCTCAGCTGAAATACTGAAGCTTAAGAAAACAGTAAACGCTTTTATATTAATAATGATGACACTTGTATCAACCCTTGCGGCAGTTACAGTGGCGCTCTGCTCAGTCACCGCAGTATGGGGAAGGATCGATTACTATAGGATACTCCGCACACTGGGGGCATCGAAATTTTTTATAGCTCTGACAATACTGGTAAAATTTGCAGTTATGGGATTCTTCGCATCTATTGCAGGAATTTATACTGTAAATATTATGAAAGGTTACGCTGCGGCAGCAGTCACGATTCCCGGGGTAAAACTTATTCTTGATATCAGCAGAAACTACATGGTATTCATTTTAACAGCAGGAACAGTGATACCTGTACTCTCGTCACTCCCTGCGATTATAAGAATGTTTGCGGTGAAGCTTGATAAAAATTAAAAAAAATCCGGCGATTGCCGGATTTTTTTATGATGACTGGTATCTGATAAAATCAGCCTGCTGAAATAGCATCAGCGGGGCATACGCTTTCGCATGAACCGCAGTCAATACATGTATCGGGATCGATCTCATGGACATTACCCTTTTCGTGTATCGCTTCTACCGGGCACTCTGCTGCGCAAGCGCCGCAGTTTGTACATGCGTCTTTATCAATTTTATATGCCATCTTTTCCTCCAGATGAGAATTATT
>DAISJZ010000050.1:0-23150 GCA_036821145.1 Spirochaetota bacterium | reverse complement strand
TCTCTCAGTGCGTATCATTCGCAAGCTTGTATTTTTCTATGAGATAAAATATTAAACTGAGAACCATTCCCGCAACAGTTGCAAGGGCCATACCTTTAAGCTGAACATGTCCTATTTTAAGATATGCTCCGCTTATACCTACGATAAACACAACAGATGTAAGTATAAGATTGGATGACCTGCTGTAGTCAACCTTCTCTTCAACAAGCATCCTGATACCGGAAGCTGCGATAACACCGAAGAGGAGAAGGCTTATTCCACCCATTACAGGTACAGGGATAGACTGGATGAGTCCTGAAAGTTTTCCGATGAAAGCGAGCACAATTGAGATTACAGCTGCTCCGCCTATCACCCATACTGAGTAAACCCGTGTTATAGCCATAACACCCATATTTTCTCCGTATGTGGTTGTTGGAACAGAACCTGTAAAACCGGAGATCACTGTTGATATACCGTCACCCATGAGAGACCTGTGAAGGCCCGGGTCCTTTGTAAGGTCCCTTCCCACAATATTACCGGTTACAATAAGGTGACCTATATGTTCTGAAATAACTACAAGCGCCGCAGGGAGGATTACTATTACCGCATTGATATTAAATTTCGGTGTATAGAAATGAGGTATCGCAATAATACCTGCTTTGGCAACAGGTTCGTAGTTAACAAGACCAAGGGGGAGAGCCACACAGTAACCCACAACAATGGCAATGAGGATAGGTATTACTGCCAGGAAACCCCGGAGAATAACAGAACCGAAAACCGCAACTGCAAGAGTAACCATGGATACAATAACAGCCTTATTGTCATAAGCGCCGTTAGCATCAGGTATAATTCCAGACATTGAGGCTGCAACTGCGGCAAGTTCAAGTCCTATAAGCGCCACTATGGGGCCCATTGCAGCAGGGGGGAGAACTATCTTCAGCCACTCAATTCCGAAATAGCCTATAATAAGAGCAACAATAATAAAAACACATCCTGCAGCTATAAATCCGCCGAGAACATAGCTGTAGTTTCCACCCCAGAGAGCCTTATCCGCGCCCAGCACAACAAAGACCGGTGAGATAAACGCAAAACTGGAACCGAGGAAAGCCGGGGCTTTCCCTTTACAGAGAAAAAGATAGATAAGTGTGCCTATACCGTTCATGAGAAGAACAACAGCCGGGTCGATCCCGAAAAGCGTAGGAACAAGAACAGAGGCACCGAACATTGCAAACAGGTGCTGAAGACTTAATGGGAAACCTTCAAGAAGGCCCACCTTCTCCTCAACCTGAATAATCCTTCTGGCCATAAGAGACTCCTTGGTTTTATTTTTTAGAGATGAAATTATAAGGAATAATAAAGGGGCGGAACGTACCGGAAACAGGATGAAACTTACGTTTCCACCCTGTAATAGATAAAACCTGATTAATATTGAGTCAAGATTTTTATGACATAATCCTGAAAAATTATAAAGTTGTCATAACAATGAACTGCCGTTTATTTTGAAATTTTGAAATCTATCTATTATAGCGGTTAACGATTGAATTAGTTTTTTTTGGTCATTGCGAGGAGCGATAGCGACGAAGCAATCTGTTCAGATTATAAACTATTTATTATAAAAAGTTATTATTTGAGTCATAAACAGATTGCTTCACTCCCTGATGGTCGTTCGCAATGACACGATTTAAACAATTCGTTATTTGCTATAATTCTGTCAGATCAGTTACTGATCCCTATAAAAACCTTATAATCCTTCATTGGTATCGGCCTGCTTATGAGGTACCCCTGAGCTATATCACACCCTGCGTTCTTCAAAAATTCAAGCTGGGTCTCTTTTTCAACACCTTCGGCAACAACCTCAATACCCACCCTGCGGGACATTGCAATTATTGATTCAGTTATATGGGCGTCATTCCTGTTATTTTCAATTTCGCGGATAAAACTTGCATCAATTTTCAAAGTATGAATCGGGAGATTCTTTAACTGGGAGAGTGAGGAGTATCCTGTACCGAAATCATCAAGGGTAATGGAGATCCCTGTTTCAAGGAGCATATAGAGAATTGCTCTGCTTGCCTCAATATCCCTCATAATAGAAGTTTCGGTGATCTCCAGCTCAAACCACTCAGGCTTAAAATTATACTTTGAAAGGGCGCTGCTTATAATATCAGGGAGCCCTTTATAATGGAGAGATTTAGCAGAACAATTCAGGGCGAGTTTCATAGAAACCATACCTGAGTTGATAAGCTCGCTCACCTCCCTGAATGCTTTATGCATTACAATCCGGTCGATCTCTGAGATAAGGCCAATCTCCTCTGCCAGAGGGATAAACTCCGCAGGGCTTATGATCCCCTGAGCATGCTTCCACCGGACAAGCCCCTCCATCCCCATAATGCTTCCGCTTTTTATATCCATCTTGGGCTGATAGTAGACCTCAAAATTAGTATCATTAATAGCCTGACGCAGTTCATTCTCAATTTTAAGCTTCCTCGCAACGCTTTCATTGAGTGAAGGCTTGAAAAGGGCGAATGTCTGCCTCCCTTCATCCTTGGCTCTGTACATGGCAGCGTCAGCATTCTTGATCAGGCTGTCAGACTCTTCACCATCCTCCGGGTACATTGCTATACCGATACTTGCACCCACATGGAGATTGTTCCCCTTTATGCAGAAGGGCTCCCTGAAGGCCTGAATAATTCTTCTGGATAATATAACTGAAGGTTTTTCATCGGCAATATCCTCCACGAGAATAATGAACTCATCACCGCCAAGACGTGCAACTGTATCATCGTTACGCGCAATTCTCCGGAGTCTGTCAGCAGCCTCCTTCAGCAGAAGATCCCCTATTGCATGACCCAGGCTGTCATTTATTACTTTAAAGTTATCGAGATCGAGAAAAATCACTCCGAAACGGTTTTTATTTCTTGTGGAGTGAGCTATTGCCTTATCAATCCTGCTTTTCAGAAGAATCCTGTTAGGAAGCCCGGTAAGAGCATCATGATACGCCTGGTATTTAATCAGCTCCTCCTGTCTTTTGATGTCGCTTATATCATGGAATATCCCGACGTAGTGTGTTGTATTTCCATTCAGATCCCTGATTGCGCTTATTGACAGCCATTCAGGGTAAGCCTTGCCGTCTTTATGCCTGTTCCAGATCTCGCTGGCCCAGTGCCCTGTTGCTTTCAGGGATTTCCACATGTTTTCAAAATAGAAATTATCATGAAGATCTGATTTAAGCATACGTGGATTCTCACCAGCCACCTCTTCACTGGTATATCCTGTTATGCTTGTGAACGCAGGGTTGACGCTCAGTATCTCCGCTTCGGAATTTGTAATTACAATACCCTCCAGAGAATACTCAAAAATCTGACGCATCAGAACAAGTTCCTGGTTTACTGTTGTCAGAGCGGATGTCCTCTCAATAACTTTGGCTTCAAGATTACTGTTCGCATCAACAAGCATATCAAGGATAGAGTTGAAAGATCTGGCCATAATAAGAAACTCATCTACTTCACTTTCAGGGAGCCTTCTGGAAAAATCACGGTTCCGGGTAATTTCGAGGGCCTCTGCAGTGAGCCCCTCCACGGGCTGTAGCACCCCTCTCCTGAGAAAAAAAAGAACAAGCCCCATAAGGAACAGGGAAAGGGCAGTAACAAGCAGAAGTGTAAACTTTACAGTCTGCACCCCTATGGCTTTTATATCACGCTGATAATTCAGAAGGGCAGCTGCAATGGGGTTTCCGCGAAGATCATTTAATGCAGAGTAGATCCTTATAACATCATTTCCGCATTTAACGGAAAAATTATTGCTCCCCTTCCTGCCATTATCTGTTATTCCAAAAGATGAAATCCCTCCTGCATCAAGGGGGAGTATTTCCATATTTACTTTTAGCATTGAGGATATCCTTGCAAGTTCCTCTCTGGCGAGAAATCTCCCCATAAGAATTTTACCGTTTGCAGGGGCTTTCATGTAACTGTCACTCACAGGTCTTGAAGATATCATAAGATAGCCCAGTGATGTATTTATAAGTCCCTTCTCCTCTTTAAGGTTTTTCACAGAGAGAATATCACGCAGAACGGAGTTGTCTTTTGTTATTTCATTAAAATCGGCAGGTTCAAAACTATCAGGTTTATATACAGCTTTATAGACTATTTTCCCCTTCAAATTAACATGGCATATAAAATGAATCCGCTGGGTTTTCAGATATGGCACGTTATAATTACTGCTTACATAATTTTCATCATATCTGATCATGAAATAATACGTATCATCCCAGAAAGCATAATCCTTGCAGTAACTGTCAACCGCGTCGATCTCTCTCTCCAGGACACCAAGAATCCTCACCATATCCTTTTTCGCGTTCTGGATCTCCGTTTCTCTGAATTTAAATGTTATATATAAAAACAACAGTGCTGACATCAGGATTAAACCTGCAAGCATCAGGAGTGAAACCGAAATAACTGTCTTTTTTGTAAGTGTCATATTCCTCTAAGTCTTTCTGAATTATTCCGGCAATACCGGGCCTCTGAATTGATAGATGAAAAGTAATGTCCCCATTCCGCTTTTTCAAATGAAGGATTGGGGAAAAACAAAAAAAAGTGCATTTATTAATTCCTTGAAAAAAAAACATCCCTGCAACCTAATAACACCAGCCGATTCTTTCTGATAAAAACACCCGGAGCCCTGTATGTCTGAAAAAAAGAGACCCATTGTCGCTTTCACAAAATACAGCCCCTACATGGTAATTGACCTTGAAAAAATGGAGGACGCCAGGGGTAACCCGCTTACATTAAAACCAGTGACAATGCTATGCAGGTGCGGTAATTCCAAAAGCAAACCATATTGTGACGGAACACATTCATTAACAGGGATAAATGAAGAGAAAGCCCCTGACAGAGATCCTTATAAATGGAAAGACTACAGGGGGGAGAAAATCACTGTTCATTACAACCTGGGAGTATGCTCTCATGACGGCGCATGCATCAGGGAACTCCCCGCAGTATTTAACGTTAATAAAAGACCATGGATAACCCCTGATAATGCAGAGTCGGAAAAAATAATCGAAGTGATAAAAAAATGCCCTTCCGGAGCCCTGAGCTATACAGTTTCCGGAGAAAAGCATATTGATTACTACCGGGGGGAACCGATGATTAAAGTCGCACGGAAAGGCCCCCTGGAACTTTATGGCGGAATAATACTTAAAGATGACCAGGGAACAGCCCCTGAAACATCAGATCACTACACTCTTTGCAGATGCGGTTTCTCAAAGAACAAACCCTTCTGCGACGGGAAGCACCTGAGGAACAGGTTCACTGATGCATAAAAACTACTCCATCCATGTAAATAAAATTTCAAAAAGATTCGGTAAGCAACTTCTGTTCCGAGATATCTCTTTCAGCGCTGAAACAGGCGGGTCTTATTTTATAACAGGGCCAAACGGTTCAGGTAAATCAACCATGCTTCAGATAATCGCAGGGGTGCAGAAGAGTACAGCCGGTGAAATACTTTTTTCCGGAGAGGAAAAAGAGATCCCTGCTGAGGAGAGATTCAGTCACTTCGGCTTCACAAGCCCCGCTGTTAATCCCTATGACATGCTGACAGCAGCAGAGAATATCCGCTTCGCATCATCAGGGGTGAAAGATGAACGTATCGATGAGATGCTGAACCTTTTCGGCCTTTACCCGCACAGGAGCAAGCATGCAGGTCTCTACTCATCAGGAATGAAACAGAGGCTGAAACTTATCATCGCAATGATCGATTCGCCGGGGATTCTTCTCCTTGATGAGCCCTCAAACAATCTCGATTCAGCAGGTAAGGATATACTGTTTTCAGAAATTGAAAAAATCCGGAATGAAACATTAATCATAATCGCCACAAATGAACATGACGAAATTAAACTTTGCACAAAGGGGCTGGATATTGCAGAGCAGAATATTTAAAAATCTCAAAAAAGATTTTCTCATAGAATTCAGAAACAGGTCAGCTGTAAATATAAGCTTCGCGTTTGCAGGGATCACAACACTATCTGTGAGTCTTGCCTGCGGAGGGGCGACGCTTTCACCTCAGATTCACTCCGTACTGCTCTGGATAATAATCTTCTTCAGCGGCATGAGCGGCCTCTCTCACATATTCATCAGGGAGGAGGAGGAGAGAACCTCTCTCTTCCTGGCGCTCCATTCAGACCCGGAAAATGTTTACCTTTCAAAGCTCATATTTAATATCTTACTCTTCACATGCATAACAGCGCTGGTTACGCCGCTCTACCTTTTCTTTATGCAGGTTTTTCCAGGCTATACCGTTTACTTTATACTGACAGCTGCTGCAGGGAGCCTTGCAATATCATCCATTACAACTATTCTCGGGGCAATGGTTGCAAAAGCTGATTCACGGGGTTCACTCTTCACAGTGATCTCCTTCCCTGTGATGATCCCTGTGCTCTGGATCTCTATAAAACTAACGTCAGATTCGATAGAAGGGGGAGCTCCCCCCGAACTCCGGAGCCTCCTTTTTTTACTTGCCTTTTCCGGTGTGATAATATCAGTTTCATATCTCGCTTTTAAATTTATCTGGACGGAACAGTAATGATTTTATATAGACTGGTTTTTATTTTCATGCCTGCTGTAATATGCATGGCCTTCATGTGGGCACCTCCTGCGGCAATTCTCGGTGACGCAAGCCGAATACTTTATTTTCATGTCCCTGTAGCATGGGTTTCAGTTGTCGCTTTCATAGTCTCCGGGATTCAGTCGATCCTGTTCCTCGTATCTGAAAATAAAAGAAAAGAACGGGAGTTCATGGCATACAATTCCGCTGCTGCCGGCATGGTATTCACCATACTCACTGTTATAACAGGATCAATCTGGGCAAAGCTCAGCTGGGGGAGCTACTGGAACTGGGACCCCCGCGAGACATCAATAGTTGTTCTCATGCTCATATATATCGCATACCTGAGCCTGTACTCCTCACTTAAAGAACACCCCAACAGGGGCGGAATCAGTGCCGTATACCTTATTATAGCGATGATCACAATGCCGTTCCTTGTTTTCATCATACCGAGAGTATACCTCTCCCTCCACCCGGATACAATCATTAACAGGGAAGGGAAAATTCACCTTGAGGCGGCAATGAGGATAACTCTTTTCTCTTCAATTGTAACATTTACACTTCTCTACGGCTATATATATAGACTGATGAACCGGATTTCACGCCTCGAAATTAAAGCGGAGGAAAAACATTATGACATCTAATCCACTCATTACACTCATGGCAGTGGTTATAATAATATGGTTCGGGCTGGCCCTGTTTCTCTACAGGCTCGACAGAAAAATTTCAAAGATCGAGGGGGAGATACATGAACCGTAAGAAAATCATTGTTTTTATATCCGCTGTTGTTCTCCTCACTGTTTCAATAATCCTGATGAGCGATGATCTCTTTTCACCATATGTATCATTCTCTTATGCTGAAGCGCACCCCGGCAAATATGTACAGGTAATAGGTAAAAGAGGGAAGGAGGATGAGGTTAAACCTGATGAAAAAGGTTTTTCCTTTACTTTAACTGATGATTCAGGAACAAAACTCAATGTATTTCATTCAGGAGTTAAACCCCTGAATTTTGAACACACAGAACAGGTAGTGGTACTGGGTAAATTTTCAAAGGATAACTCAACCTTTATTGCTGACAAGGTACTCGTGAAATGCCCTTCAAAATATGAAAAGGAGAGCAGATAGGATGAATACAGGTTCAATACTTCTTATAGCGTCACTTATGCTTTCAATTGCGGCTCTCTTCTTTCTCTTTAAAAGCAGGGAGGGGAGTGAGATTCAGATTGTTTCAGCACGAAGGATATTCTACCTCACAGGTATACTTATCTTTTTTGCAGTTCTTATTCTTTTCAGTTCCTTCCTTAACAATGAATTTCAGTACGCATATGTATATAACAACAGCGAAAGGGGGATGCCCCTCATTTATAAAATTGCGGCACTCTGGGCCGGGAACGAAGGGAGCTTCCTTATCTGGCTCTTTATCCTGAATATTTGCGGTCAGCTGATAATATGGAAAAAAGATAAATTTGAAGCACCTGTACTTGGTTCAATTATTCTCGCGCAGATTTTCATACTTGCTGTACTCCTTGTAAAAAATCCCTTTTCTTATGTGTGGAATTACTTCCCTGGAGAGATACAGCCGGGTGAGATACCCGGTGACGGCACAGGAATGAACCCGCTGCTCCTTGATCCATGGATGGTTGCACATCCCCCTGTACTGTTCCTCGGATACGCATCGTCTACCGTGATCTTCGGATATGCCATTGCCGCACTCCTTGATAAAAAATACGATGAATGGCTTAAACCCGCTTACCCCTGGCTTCTATTCAGCACACTTACCCTGGGCATAGGAATCTTCATGGGAGGCTACTGGGCATACAAGGTTCTCGGATGGGGGGGATACTGGGGATGGGACCCCGTGGAAAATTCATCTCTTATACCATGGCTTGTATCAGTAGCGCTTCTCCATGGGATGATTTTACAAAAACGGAAGTCTCTCCTGAAAAAGAGTAACCTGGCTATGGCCCTGGGATATTTTCTCCTTGTCATATACAGCACGTTCCTCACAAGGAGCGGGGTGCTCTCCGACTTTTCCGTTCACTCATTCGGTAAATCGGATGTCGCCCTTTACCTTGCTGCCGGTATTGCTGTTTTTCTCGGCATATCAGTTTACCTGTTTTTTAAAAGATTCGGTGACATTAAAAGCAGCGAACCTGACGCCGGATTTTTTACTTTTGAAACAGTGCTGACTTACGGAATTATAACCCTTGCAATATATGCAATTATAATTTTCAGCGGCACATCTCTTCCGCTTTTCTCATCCTTTATGAAAAACCCGATGTCAGTTACTGAAAAATTCTACAATAATATATCAATACCCTTT
Organism: Spirochaetota bacterium; assembly: GCA_036821145.1. Taxonomy (GTDB): domain Bacteria; phylum Spirochaetota; class UBA4802; order UBA4802; family UBA5550; genus UBA5550. Next base: position 14,253 of record DAISJZ010000050.1, on the reverse strand, counting down.
GGAGTTCTGATACTCGGTTTTATCACTGCATTTGTTCTTATCATCGGAAAATTTGAAAAGAGGGAACTTGCAATATGTACAGGGGCTGCCGTTTCTGCTGCTGTTCTGTGCAATATTATATTCCCTTTCAATGCACTTGCATACATTTTTTCAGCAATATCATTTTTCCTCATTTCACTTATACTTTTTCATTTCTTCAGAAGCAGAAAAACATGGCTTTTCCCCTCGGGACTGGCTCACCTCGGTATAGCAGTTTTCGTTATAGGTGTAATGATCTCAGGGATGCATTCATGGACTGAACAGAAAAAAGTTCCGGTTGGAGAGACTGTTCAGGCAGGCCCGGTGAGCATTACACTCAAAGGATTCACTGATGCGGAGAAGTCAACAGTTGATGCGGTAATCAGTAAAGGTTTCCGCACGGCTGAAGCTTCAATGTACTATTACATCGACAGCAAAACACAGTCTCTCTACAGGGAGCCTTATATAATGACCGGACTTTCAGGGGACATCTACATTACTCCGCAGCAGTACAACTTCTCCGCAATTAATTACAGCACAGTTCTTCTCCGCGAAAAAGAGGAGAAAGAGGTGAGCGGACTTAAAGTAAAATTCAACGGCTTCATCACCAACAACATGGGCGCCCAGGGTATGGTAATCCGCGCTGATATTCTTATAGACGGAATGAAATATTTCCCCGCAGTGAAGTTCAGTAATGGCGAGACAGAACAGATTGCACAGACTGTCCAGGGGAGCCGTACATTAAAGATAGAAGCTATTGATGCGACTCACAAAGCTGTGAGAATCTACCTCTCACCACTGCCCGGAACAGTTATCCCCCCGGACTTTGCTGTTTTTGATATTTCGATGAAGAGATTTATCTGGGTTGTCTGGCTTGGAACTCTTCTGATTTCAGCAGGAATGACTGTTGCAATGGTGAGGGCATTTAAGAAAGATTGATATAAAACCGATCATTACAAAATACGGGAAGGGAGTGCAGCAGTCTGATTAAGCTTATTTGCTGTTACTCCCTGAAATAACAAAATTTATTGTTTATGATCTTTTTCTAACTTAAGCAGCTTCTCCTTAATCTCAACTCCGCCTGAAAAATTCCCCATGGACCCGTCGCTTTTAATAACCCTGTGACAGGGAATTATAACAGGGAATCTGTTCTTTGCCATAGTATTCCCTATGAAACGTGCTCCCCCCGGAAACCCGCTTTTTGCAGCAAGGGTTCCATAAGAAATTTTTTCACCTTCAGAGATCCTGACAAGTTCTCTGTAGACATTGATCTCTTTCCCGGTGCAGCCTTCCATATCAAGAACAATTGTTAATGCAGATGATGAACTTTTCTTTACCATAATATCTTTAAAATTATGCCTGAAAATAATTGAAAAATTCTCTGTGCCCCTGCCGTTGAAATAAGCTTCGAGGTATTGCGTAATAATTTTCAGAGGAGCGGATTGGGGAGATTCTTTAGCCGGCCGGAAATTTTTCCCTTTATAAAAATCGATCTCTTTCAGAAAAAGATCATCTGAAACAAGCCTGAATTTTATACCTGCGAATTCACAGAAGTATTCATAAAGCATTTCCCCCGGATGATCAGTGTCACTTCTTTTCATCCAGAATTTTCCGTATCACAGATTCATCATTTTTAAGCTGCAAAACAAGCTCATCGGCTGAGGGAAATTTTTTTTCATCCCTAATGCGTTTATAAAATTCCACGGTCAGATTCTCACTGTAAAGATCCCCGTGAAAATCAAAAATATTCACTTCTATAAATTTTTCAGATACTTCGTTTCCATTAAATGTGGGGTTAAGCCCGATATTAAGCATACCCTCCCTTGTCTCACCTGAAGGGAGTGTAACCCTCACCGCATAAACACCACCTGCGGGAACTATCTTATCCGGATTATCTGGAAGAATATTCGCTGTGGGGAAACCGAGTTTTACTCCACCGCGGCCGGCGCCTTTAATAACTTTTCCTGAAAGTGTATACCTCCTGCCGAGCAGGTTTTCCACTTTTTCCATATTTCCGTTGTCTATTTCACTGCGAAGCAGTGTTGAAGAGATTATCTCACTGCCGCAGGATTCCTCCCCGATCTGTGTTATCTCCACACCTGTCTGCTGCGAAAGATTAAGGAGAAAATCGATGTTACCCTCCCTGTTCTTACCGAAAGCGTGATCATAGCCTATGACAATCTCCCTTGCCTTAAGGCGTTCAACGAGAAGTCCGTTGTAAAACTCATGAGCAGTAAGCTCCGAAAGCTCCCGCGTAAAATTGAGCACTACAATATTAGTAACACCTAATTCATAAAGAGCCTTCTGCTTCTCCTCAACAGTTGTAATCACCCTGCAGACTGAACCGGGATGAATCACTGTCCTTGGATGATTTCTGAATGTAATAACAAAGGGTTCACCGTTATGCTCACGGCTTTTATTAAGCAGAGTTTCAATAATCTTCCTGTGCCCGGTATGAACTCCGTCAAAATTCCCGATAGTGACAACAGGATTTCTAAACTGCCCGGTATTTTCCGGAATTTCTGTATATATTTTCATAAAAATCTTTATCTTTTATACTTTATGTTCATTTGAATAACACCCTATTCCTTTTCAACGTTTTTTTATATTTATTTACTTTTTGATATAAATGAATTAACAATTATTTACTTTGATAATTCCGTAATTTACTATTTCTTCCGATAATTATTGTATTGGATAATATGAACTTATGCTTCGATTTACTGCCACATCTGCTGTGATTATTTTTTTTATGCTGAATTTTTCTTTCGGCACAAAGTGTTTCTGTGCGGAGAATGGTGAGATAATCGAAGAGAATAAAACTCACCCTGAATTTAAAATCTATCCGAAAAATGATATTCTTTTCTGTACCGGAAATGATATTGCCGGAACCGAAAACAACAGGGCCGCTGAGCTGATGCTTGAAGGGAAGTGGATTGAGGCTGCAAAAATTCTTGAAAACGGATTACTGCACGCGCCCCTTTTTTACCCATACAGGTATAACATCGGGATATGCTATCTCTATCTGAATAAGCTTAATGTTTCGCGAATGCATTTCACAAAAGCCGTACAGCTTGTACCTGAGTATTACAGAACCTATCTGCAGCTTGGTTATATATACGGAAGATGGAATAAACAGAGCGAAGCCCTGGACTACTTCAGGAAAGCACTCAGGCTCCACCCCCGTGAACTCAACACATATATTCTAATGGGGGATATATATTTTAACAGAAAACAGCTGTCTGCCGCAAAAAAATACTACGAGGCTGCACTTGAACTCAATCATACATTCCCGAACGGGCTGCTGGGGCTTGCAAAAATTCATTTTTTAAATGAGGAGTATATTAAAACTATTGTTCTTCTTAAGTCTGTGGATCTTTCAGGGGAATACGATAAAGCTCTCCACTATTACTATGCTGAATCAGCTTTTAAAACCGGTGATTATAAAACCGCTGCAAGGGAATATGAAACTCTTCTGAAATTCAAAACAGACAGGTTTTTCCTTATAAATTCAGCTCTTCTGATTAATCATAAACTCGAACTATCCCGCCGCTTTACAGAGAGATAGATTACTTAATCTGCAGTTTCGAGATCTCCACCCTGTAGAGATTATAAACATTAAGGAGCATCTGCCTGACGCTTCTGTTCAATTCACGGTCAGTGGATCTCCGGTTCATATATGCCTCAATTTCATCAATCATCCCCTTCATCTTAATGCCGACATTTTCAAGTTCACCAGCAATTGCAATAGAAGTAGTTGACCTGTTGCCGGTACTGAGCATTTTTACCTGGGCATCAATCTGTGCTTTTATCTCCTTCTGCTTCCCTATCTCCTCCTCTTTAGCCTGAAGCATGGCAAAGGTGATATTCCTGAAATTTACCGGAGTCACAAACTCAAGATGGAACCTGTCTGAAAGCTCATTGGAATAAAGAAGCTCAGGAATTGAAGTGGCGTAATAGCCATCTCTGAGAGCTTCTTCAGTTACGGAGTCAAGTATAAGACTGTTGGAAAGAGGCATGCTTTGATTACTGTTAATCATTAACTTAACAGGCTCAACAACCTCATCGTCGTATACAGTAAAATTATCAGTCATCACCAGAATTCTTCCTGCTATACGTCTGTCAAAGGCAACGGATTTATTAAAAGCTTCAATATTACTGATAACTGCCGAGCCTGCCTTTACAGCATTTTCAGAATCCTGGAATACTGCCGCAACATAATGGCTGTCTTTATGGGAAATGATTCCTGAATTTTCACCAATCGCAGGGAGAATAAGCGAATCAATTGTCATATATAATTCAATCAGCTGAAAAAAATTCAGACCGGCAGAAATTGTACTGAAATTTTCGATTCCTGCCAATAGAACTGTACATTGTTTTTTTTCTGCAGAAACTTTTATTACTTCCTTCTGCTGTACACCTATACCCTGGGGTATTTCAAATTTTCTGAACATGTTAATAATAAAAGTCTCAAGCTCCTTCAGATCCTCCTGCGGAAGTTTTTCAAGCACGTTTATAATATCCATACTGATGCCGAACTCCTCCCGGAGCAGGGAAACAAGAAAAAAATAGAAGTCCGGAGTCCTTATATCCCTTAGAATTGAAAGTATTTCCCGCTGTATCCCCTTATTTTTTATTATAAGCATCTCACGTATAGACCTGAAAGCATCCTTGTTCCCAAGCCTTATTAAAATCATACAGGAGAAGATCCTTACCTTTATCCCGGGATCTTTCAGGTACTCCTGCACAATCTTCCCCAGGGACTGCTTGTTGTAATCCCCCCTGGAGGCCATAATCGAAGCAATGGCCTTAACAATGCTCTCCTTTAATTTCTGATCATGGAACTTATGGAACAGATTATTAAGATAGTCAATATCTTCCGTAAATGCACAATGGCCGATGCCTGTTATAGCTGTCTGTTTAATTGCAGTATCAGGATTCTTTTCTATTAATTCCTTGAAAATGGCCACCGTGTTTATATTTGACTTAATATCCTGTCCAGCCAGTATAGAGGTAATCCCTGCTGTTATCGGGTTCTCTGACGTTACATTCTGTTTAAGAAACTCAACAAGGATATTGGTCAGCCTTTTTTCAGTAAATAACGGAAGGAGCTGCACAGCAAGCTCCTGCTCTTCAGGACTCCCCGCAGTGAGCATTATCTCAACTTCACTCAGCATATATGAATAATTCATTCTGCAGAGAGCATTCACCGCAGCTTCAAAGATCTCTTTGTCAGGATATTTTTTCAGGTAGTTATATATAAAAACAAGTGACTTTGCGGCTCCCTCAATTTTCAGTGAGCTGATTATATTGCAGAGCCTTACAATCCTGGACTGAAGATATCTCTTCTCAAAATTAACTGAGTCTATACGCGCGGCACTGTTCTCCTGTGACACCCTGTCTTCATCAAGCATAAGGTCAAGGAGCTGTGAAACAGATTCTCTCTCCTCATCTTTAACGAAGAAAACCCAGTCTGCGATTACATCGATCATGTCGCGAACCCTGGTCTTGGCTTCAGAGGTAAAGGCTGTTACCAGTCTTCTCTTATGCTCAGGGTCAAGATTTCTCAGTATATACTGCCTCACATTTCTGAAGCTTTCAGGGAAGTTCTTTTCAACGACATCGGGGATCATAAACTCCCGCCTGTAATTTTCAAAAAAAGTTTCCAGAGTTGAAGTGATATTCCCATACTGCTTATCCCTGAAGAGAATGTCAGATCTGGAAACCGAACGTTCCGTGAAGTATTTTGTAAAAATTTCTACAATGAGATCATTGTACCTGTCGCTCTCAACACTCATAGATATAAGGCTCCTGAAGATCTTTTCAGGGCTTCTCAGGTATATAATATTGCTGTATAGGGAATAAAGAGTGTTTTTTACCAGTTCAAGATTTTTTGACTCAAGAGCCTTCATTATATAAATAACAGACTCTCTGTGATTACAGGAGAGCATCGCGTTAAGATAGGCAACCTTTGTATCAACAGAAAAATCGTCAAATCTTGCAGTCATCTTTCCAAGGAGAACCTTTATCTGAAGCAGGAGTTCCTCTTCAGGCGTAAGATTTTTCGGAGGAGTCCATTCCGAAGAGGAGTAATCATCTTCATCTTCAGTATCCACCTTCAGGGAAAGATTAAAATTATATAATGATGAAAAAACATAATATGAGATCCTGTCATTATTTCTTTTAAGAAGATCTTCAAAAATCGAAATATTTCTGAAAACCGACAGTGTATTAATAGCGCCGGCAAGAAATAAATCCGGTGAATTCTGATCACTTATAAATGAATGTAAAAACTGCTGCAGCTCACTTCTTCCGGCACCATTCTGTTTCAAAACATAAAATGCGGTTTTTATCAGGTACTCCTGATCCCTTTTTCCCTTATGTTTTTCAATCAGATTTATAACAGGAGTCAGTATCTTTTCGTCATTGAATTCTGAAAGAAACCTTAAGATTATTATCTTTTCATCATCCGATAAATCCTTCTCAAGAAGCTGAATAAACAGATCTATAAGGGAAATATCCTTGAATTCGGCAAGCATGCTTATTGCGCTTTGCCTGATTTCCCCCCCTTTTTCAATCTCCCGCAGCAGAATATCCTTCCCCTGCTGTGATTTTACCAGCCCGAGAATCCTGTGAAAGGCTTTTCGCTCATAAGGCTCAAGCCTGAAGTTCCTGCTTATTTCAAGCTTAATCGTCTGAAGAAAGTTTTTTTCATCACTCAAGGTTTCACACTCATCATGTTATTTTAAGTAAACATTAAACTCTCTCGTCATTTTAATCAAGCAATTATATAAACCGCATTACTTTCAGTAATTTTCTCTTTTAAAATTCAGTTTTGTATATGGTAATATTAAAAAATAAATTGACTGCTCCCATGATTAGTTATTAAATTCCATAAAGAGTATTATCCTGTAAATCAGGATTAATTTCATTATATTTGAAGGAGCCAAACAATGAAAAAAGGTTTTATACTGGCAATATCGTTTATACTCCTGACTGTATTTGCCTCCTGCGGCGGGGGTAAAAACGTTAAGGATGATAGTTCATCCTCAAAAAAACAGAGCAGTCAGCAGAACAGAGGCCAGGAAACTGGATATGCAACAATTTTTGATAACGATACAGCCCTTGCAAGAGACAGGGCAACAGATGACGCTAAATCAAAACTGGTAAGAAAAATCCTCGGCGAAACAATATCAGGTACAAGTGTTATGGAAAATTATGAACTTGTAGCAAATATTGTTGAAGCAAAATCCTACGGTCTTGTAAAGAATGTTGAAATTGTTAAAAAATGGCAGGAAGGGACCGAATACTTCGTAACAATTGAAGGGACTGTTGAACCGTCTGTTGTTGAAGATGCCATTGAAGATGCCCTGAACAGGTACGGGAGACCCAAATTTATGGTTCTTGTAAAAGAGACATTCAATGGTAAGCAGAACATTCCCGGATTCACTGAAACAGAGATGCTGGTACAGGAGATAATGGGTAATTCCGGATTCCAGTTTGTTGATGCTGCGATGACACAGGAACTGATGAGAAAGGAAAAGACCAAAATGCAGAAAGCTGTTTCCGGAACAGTATCTGAAGATGTACAGGACCTCCTCCTTGATGATGCAGGAGCAGAGGTTATTATCGTAGGTACAGCTGAAACCAAAGCACAGGGAGCAGCAACCCTGAAAAAAATGGGCGCAACAGAGATGAAGTCAAGATCTGCAATAATCAGGATAAAGGCTATTGATGTTTACACAGGTGATATACTCGCATCAACAAGTAAACAGGCACCTGGTCTTCATATAGAGGATGAAACAGCATCCAAAAAAGCTATAGAAAATGCCCTGAAACAGATCGTCGGAAAAACAGATGAAGAGGGAAAATTTCAGGCAGGACCTTTTATGAATACAATAGTTAAAAAATTCGTAAAAGCTGCTAATGCCAGGGAGATTAAAATCCTCATAGCAGGACTCGATGCGAGTGAACTGAGAAATTTCAGAGATCAGGTATCCAACAGGATAAGGGGAGTCAGCCAGGTTATGGAGAAGGGCCGTGAAGGAAAAGCTGCAAAACTTGAAGTTCTTTTTGCCGGGAAAACCCCTGATTTTGAGCAGGAACTCACAGCAAAAGCAAATGCAATGGGATTTGAAATTGATGTAAAAACTTCAAGACCTAATAAACTTATAATGACAGCAAAAAAAATTAAATAACAACAATCTTAGCCGTAAGTCTGAATAAAATATAAAAAGCTGCGGTGACGCAGCTTTTATATTTTAAAGGAATCTCCCTGATAATTCCATTGCTGCATTATCAATTGTCCCATACATACTCTTCATCCTGTCCCTTGCGCTCTCCAGGTGTGGAGACCGGGCATAATCAGCTAAAAAACGTACCTGCCCTGTTCTTCTTCCTATGATAAAACATTCCTGATCATCAATCCCCATATTCAGAAACCTGTCGAAATGAGAAAGAATGGAATCCTTATCATCCGGGAGCTTTCCATTGGCATCTTCAATAAGATTCATCATATGATCACTCTGAACATAGGATGTAATTCCATTCAGCAGAGCCACCATATTCCTTATCTCCTGAACTCTACCCTTTTCGCTGAGGGGTATCCATTCACCATCATCCATCATACGGCGAAGTTCAGTTCCGGGGACAGGAGTAGTAGTCCTTATCCTTATGAAATGAGGGTTAATTGCATTAAGCACCTTTGCAGTCTCTTCCGCATTTTCATCAGTAAGATTTTTTCCGCCAATACCTGGCATAAAGTATTCAGAGAGCTCAAAGCCCGCTTCAACAACCTTCCGTCCTGAACTTATATGTTCCTCCCCTGTAACCCCTTTTTTGATAAGCTTTAAAACCGCATCCGATCCTGACTCCATCCCTATATGGATCCTGTTTAAGCCTGCTGATCTTATCTCTTTCAGTTCTTCAGGGCTCCTTGCCACAAGTGTTTTGGACCTGCTGTAACATGTAATCCTTTCTATCGAAGGGAACCTCACCCTTATATATTTCAGAATATCTACAAGATCTCCCGGCTTCATCACCATTGAATCAGCATCCTGAAGAAAAAGGCTTTTCATTCCGTAATGCATCCAGAAAAGCATCTGCTGCAGGTGATACCGGGAAATCTGCTCCTCATCAAGGAGCTGCTGAATGTTCCTGTCCTCAAACTGTCCGCTGCCATTCTGAGAAATTCTTTCATAGATTTTCTGAGAAATGGAATACATTGAATCTATGTCTGATTTAATCTCCTCAACACTTCTCAGTGAAAACTTCTGTCCCTTATAAACAGGGCAGAAAGCGCACTTATTCCATGGGCAGTTTCGTGTTATCCTTAACAGGACACTGTAAGCTTCACTTGGGGGCCGTATAGGGCCCATTTCAAATTCGAACATTTATCAAACCTCATTATTATTCAGAGAAATTTTACAGCATTTTCTAACTTATTTTATGATGCTCTAATTACAAATAAGTTATTTATATTTAAAATTTTATGACAACTGATTTACTGCTAACTTTAAATTATGATGATCAAAATTAATTTGACATCATAATATTTTAAAAAAGAGTGAAAAACTGATAATGCGCCTGCTTTTTCCGGCTTTTAATCTGGAGTAATTCCGCTGCAGTAAAAAAAGAGAATTCAGACGGGCTCGACACTATGTAAATCATAAATAAAATTAATATCAGGTAAACCAGATGGAAGACACAAACAGCCTCATACAGATAAGAATTGATAAGATAAATGAAATTCGGGATAACTTCGGGATAAATCCGTTCCCATACAGATATGATGTATCAGAATACAGTAAAGATATAATAGAAAATTTTGACAGCTACTTTGAATCAGAAAAAAAAGTTTCCATAGCCGGACGTATAATGGCCATCAGAATAATGGGGAAAGCCAGCTTCTGTACAATTCAGGACAGGGATGGAAGGATCCAGGTATACCTTGCCGGCAACGCAGTGGGGGAGGAGTCATACACCCTCTTTAAAAAACTCGACCTGGGTGACATTATCGGCGTTAAAGGGATCGTAAAAAAAACCCAGAAAGGGGAAATTTCGGTATTCGCAGATGAGTTCACCCTCCTTACAAAAAACATCCGCCCGCTCCCTGTTGTAAAAGAAAAAGATGGAGAAACCTTTGACCTCTTTTCCGACAAGGAGCTGAGATACAGAAACAGACAGGTTGACCTTATTGTAACACCGGGAGTTAAAGAGACCTTTCTTAAAAGAATACAGATTATAAAAAATATAAAGCGAATATTGGACACAAAGGAGTTTCTTGAGGTTGAAACACCTGTTCTTCAGCCAGTTTATGGAGGAGCGGCAGCCTCACCATTCACCTCACACCATAACGCACTTGATATAAATCTTTATCTCCGAATATCACTGGAGCCCTATCTTAAACGTCTTATAGTAGGGGGCTTTGACAGGGTTTATGAAATCGGCAAATGTTTCAGGAACGAAGGGATCGACCGTACGCATAACCCTGAGTTCACAATGCTTGAACTTTACCAGGCATACGGTGATTATAATGACATGATGGCCCTGGCAGAGGAACTCATTGTTGATACAGCCCTCAAGGTAAACGGATCACCAAAAATAAATTTCGACGGCAAAGAGATCGATTTAACCACTCCATGGAAAAAGATAAAAATGACAGATGCCATCAGGGAATATTCAGGCCTTGATGTAATGACAATGAGCGATGATGAACTTAAAGAGGCCGTAAAAAAACATGGCGGAGAACTTAAAGGGGATTATATCAGGGGACTTGCAATAAATGAACTCTTTGAACTCCTTGTAGAGGATAAACTGATAAATCCGACATTTGTTACACACCAGCCGGTTGAAACAACTCCTCTCTGTAAACCGGATATTGAAGATGAAAGATTCCTGCAGAGATTTGAACTGTTTATAAACGGAACAGAGTTTGCCAATGCATACAGCGAATCAAATGACCCTGTATTCCAGAGAAAGACATTATTCGAGCAGTCCCTCAGGAGAGAGGTTGATGAAGAGGCCCCTCCAATGGATGAAAACTTTGTTCAGGCAATTGAAGCGGGTATGCCCCCGACAGGCGGTATGGGGATAGGTATTGACAGGCTTGTCATGCTTCTCACAGGGGAGAGCTACATAAGAGACATTCTGCTGTTCCCCACTATGAAGCCTGAATAATTTATTAAATACTTTTATTAAAAAACCGGAGACTCTATCTCCGGTTTTTCAGTTTACTGATACAATGATAAAAATGATTTTTGGTAAGTTCCCTAATTTTATCGTACGGAATATTTTTAATCAGACCGTGATTCTTAAGAAGATCACTGTTACCTGAATTTTCTGCAAGAAAAGTAATATAGTTCATTGCTGCCATTCTGTGAGGGTTGAGGCTCCCGTAATTAAGATAGCTGTACATTACTGACATACCAAGATAGGGATTAGCATAAATTGTACTTGAAAGAGATAACTCCTCACCTGTTACCTGGTCAAAATTATTTAACTTATTATTCAGATACTTATGCGTCAGTTCATGAATAACGAACATCCGCCAAATCTCCTCTCTGATTGAGGTTTTGTTTTTAAAAGCCATGTTAATACAATATTTAATATCTTCTGTAACTTTTGATCCTACAAAAAACATTGTTTTATAATCCTTGCCGTTAATTATGTTTTTTGCGATTATATAATCATTATAAACCTCATCCGGATTTATATATATCATATCATGATAAAAAGTTGAATTGCTTGTTGAGAACTCATCATAATAAATATATGGTTTTATATAGTACATCTCATCGGTTTTTTCAAGAAACGGGTGAGTAATATCAATCTTAATCTTTTCCCCATAAATACAATAATCAAGGCTTAATCTTGCTCCTTTATAATAACCCTCTCTGTAAAACCTTAATACAATATTTCTTCTTACAAGGGCATCTTCAATCTGCTTCAGGCGGATATCATTAAAATTATCCGGCCCCAGGAAAACTTTAAGTATTAACTCAGCGTCCTCCAGAAGTTTAGGTTCCTGTATTGTTGATAGATAATTCCGGTATGCTTTAACACTGAAACCCTCATTGCCGATTTCCTTCATCGATATTGTACCTTTCTGGATCAGGTTAACAAAATGCGGGTTCTCGTTAAAAAGAAGAACAATATAAGCATAAAACTTTCCATTAACAGTTTTAATACTGGCCCCAGTGTACCTGTATCTGTATTCGATAGGGTATTCATTCTGAAATATATCAGCTTTAAGGACAGATGAGGATAGAAACAGCAGAATAACTGCAGCTGAGGAACAGATAAAACCGGTTCTATTTAATAATTTCATTTCATATCACTTAAAAACAACAACATACTTCATAACAAAGCTTACAAAAAAGTATAGTATAATAATAGCGAATAATATTAATAAAGAAACAAAAAAACGGGGAAATCTGTAGATAAGTCTGTATATTGCATTATTACGGGCCTTCATTATAGTCCCGAGCAGCCTGTTGGTAGTTCTATGCTTCACTTTAATCCGATCACCTGATTTGAGATACGGATTAGATTATTAATTTAACCTAAAAAGTAAAATCATTTTTTACTTATATCACTTTTACCCGTATTAAATAACGGACAGAGATAACCTGGCCCCCTTTATCGTAATCTTCTTCTGAACCTGTATCTCAATATTAATCCTGTCAGATTCAGAATCAGAACAAGCCCTATCAGAACTATCGCCGTTCCATACTGAAGATGCCTTGTTGCCTGTATATGAGTGCCGGCTGTTGCCATTACATAAATATGATAAGGAAGAGCCATCACCTCGTTAAAAACTGAAACCGGAAGGTCCGGCGTATAAAAAGCCGCTGCTGTAAACATTATAGGCGCAGTCTCGCCGGCGGCCCTTCCAAGGGAAAGCATAACACCTGTAAGTATGCCTGGAAGGGCATTAGGAAGAACAATTTTATAAATCGTCTGCCATTTTGTTGCTCCAAGAGAAATAGATGCCTCCCTGTATGTTTCAGGTACGACTATAAGAGCTTCCTCCGTTGATCTGATAATAACAGGGAGATTTAACAGACCAAGAGTAAGAGAACCCGCCAGTATAGAAGTTCCGAAACCCAGAAATATTACAAAAAGGCTTAACCCGAATAAACCAAATACAACTGAAGGAACTCCTGCAAGGTTGTTTATACCGAGCCTTATTATTTTAACAATACGCGGATTCTTTGCATATTCCGAAAGATATATTGCTGTGATTACACCCACTGGAATAGAGATCAATGAAGAACCAATCATAAGGTAAAATGTCCCCGCTATTGCAGGAAATATACCCCCTTCAGTCATCTCTTTCCGGGGCATTTCCGTAAGAAACTCCCATGAAATTGCCGAAGCCCCTTTCACGAAAATATAACCGAGAATAAAAAGGAGAATCCCTATAACAATAAACGCTCCGCTCCTTACCATAAAAAAAGCAGTATTTTCAGTTATATTTGCTCTGTTGATTTTTATCATAACAATTAAGCCTTAATTAGATTTGAATTTATATTTATTGGAAAGGTAATCCGCCACAAGATTAAATATAAATGTTATTACAAATAGTATTAATCCTATTGCAAATAAAGCATTATAATGAACACCACCTACTTCAGCCTCAGCCATTTCCGCTGCAATATTGGATGTGAGAGGTCTAACCGGATCAAATATAGAATGAGGAATAAGTGTGGCGCCCCCGGCAACCATCAGCACAACCATGGTTTCACCAATAACCCTTGAAATGCCGAGAATTATTGCGGTCCATATTCCTGAAAGAGATGCAGGAAGAGTAACATGAAAAATCGTCTGCCACCTGTTAGCACCCAATGCATACGAAGCCTCCTTCAGACTCACCGGAACAGATGAAATCGCATCCTCCGAAATACTGGCAATTGTAGGTATAGCCATAAATGCAAGCATAGCTGCTGCGTTGAACATATTAAGTCCGGAGTCTATATTAAATTTATTCATAAGAAAAGGTGCAATAACAACCATGCCGAAAAAACCAATGACAACAGAAGGAATAGATGCTATAATCTCAACCACAGGCTTAACAATTTCTCTGATCCTGCTCCCTGCAAGTTCGGCAAGGTAAATAGCAACAGCAAGGCTTAAAGGTATAGAGATAAGAGAAGCAAGCATAGTGACTGAAACTGACGCTACAATAAGAGGAAGAACGCCAAATCTGGGATTTTCACTTGTGGGATACCATTC
>DAISJZ010000049.1:0-23194 GCA_036821145.1 Spirochaetota bacterium | reverse complement strand
AGCCTTGAAAAATCGAAAACAAGGTGGTTCTCATTACATCCGATACTCCTGACCCTGCGAAAGAACTCCGCAGTTGTATCACACTCTACCGCTTCAAGGAAATCACACTTTAACATAACCCCCTCCCCGTTTCAGTTCATTCTTTTATAATCTATAATTGCGTTTGCAAGCTCATCAAAGTCGTTAGACTTGTCGAAAAAGTAATCAGCGCCGAACTCCCTGCATTTGCTGATATAATAATTATCATAATAATTTGTCAGCATAGCTACCGGCATATAGGGCGATATTCTCTTAAGATTTTTCAGAATATCAACGCCGCTTCTTCGGTTGAGTTTAATATCAAGAACAACAAAATCAGGCTTCAACCCGCCGATTATACTCCAGTCCTCATCTCCGGAAATGCCGAGAACATTGAGTCCCTCAAATGCGGAAAGGAGTTTAATGAGCCTCTCCCTAATCATTGATGAATCGTCAACTATCAGCACCTTCATATAATCTTCCGTTGATTGCATGATGAATTTTTATCACAGACGCGAATTTTACTCAATCGGACAAAGGATATTTATTTTACGGATAAAGTCTCTTTTTAGGTAGGAGCAGAAGGAGTAAAAGGTTATAAATCTCCTATCTGCACGTAGGACAAAGACTGACAGGAATAATAATGCTTTTACATATCCAGAAGGTTATTCTTTATAACATAATGAGTGAGTTCCGAATTATTTTTCATATTCATCTTTTCAAGGAGCCGCTGCCTGTAAGTGCTTATTGTTTTAACACTGAGGAAAAGCTCCGATGCAATCTCTGAAACAGTTTTCCCTGAAGCAATCATGCACATGACCTGAAACTCCCTGTCAGTAAGCGATTCGTGAGGCCTTGAAGCACCGCCCCCCGCCAATGTATCAGCAAGAGTCTCAGCCAGAGTGGAGCTGATGTATTTTCCGCCCCCCACTACTTTCCTAATGGCATTAACGAGGTTTTCTGCCGCTGTCTCTTTAGTGAGATAACCTGATGCCCCGGCCTTAATCGTTCTAACAGCGTACTGATCTTCAGCATGCATACTGAGTACAATGATCGGAAGTTCCGGTTTTATAGCTTTTATATGTTTTATAGCCTCAATCCCGCTTAAACCTGACATTTTCAGGTCAAGGAGAACAACGTCATATTCGTTCTTCTTTACCAGCTCTATCAGGTTCTCCCCGTTATTGGATTCCCCGGCAACTTCCATATCAGAATCGTCAGCAATAATCTGCTTAAGCCCGGCCCTGACTATCTCATGGTCATCTGCAATTACTATCCGTATCATAAAACTCTCCTGTCAGCCGGGGATAACAACCCTTATTGTTGTGCCTGAATTGCCATCTATAGTTAAGGTTCCGTTAAGGTTCTTAACCCTCTCCTTCATACCGATTATCCCGTAGGATCCCTTTGTCTGAAGATCCTCTCCGGAGAAGCCCTTACCGTTATCTTTTATCATCATTTCCACATTGCCGTCAGATTTCTGAAGAGATATGATAACATTATCCGCGCATGAATGTTTCATTATATTAGTAAATGATTCCTGAAAGATTCTGAAAAGAGCAACTGATTTATCCTCAGGGAGATCGCCTACATCACCGCAGTCAACGCAGCAGTTAATCCCCGTCCGTTTTTTAAATTCATCTGTCTGCCATTCAATGGCAGCGGGGAGCCCCAGGTCATCAAGGATTCCGGGCCGGAGCTGTGTTGAAAGTTTCCTGACCGTACTTATTATATCATTTATGATGACGTCCATAATTGAAATCTTTTCAACCAGGTCGCTCTCTTCAGGTTTAATCTTTTTACGCACCCACGACAGGTCAAGCCTCAGTGCTGTAAGAGACTGCCCCAGTACATCATGAATCTCCCTTGCAATATCTGTTCTCTCCTGCTCCCTGAGGTTTTCAATATGGGCTGTAAGATTTCTGAGCTCCTGCCTTGAACGGAGCAGCTCTTCAAAATAGAGTTTATACTGTGTAATATCCCTGATTATCCCCTGGTAACCATCACCGCCCTGCCAGCCGTATTCATACTTCCTCACAGTAATCTGAACATCCAGCACACGGCCGCTCTTTGTAATCATCCTGCATTCAAAATTACTCACAGCCCCTTTGGTTCTTGCCAGTGCAATAATATTCTGGTATTCATTCTGTTCTTTAAAAAACTCATCCGCTCTGTGGCCGATAATCTGACTGATAGGATAACCGAAAAGATCCACCATTGAAGGGTTGGCATCAATAATTACCGCGTTTTCATCTGTAATGAAAATCGGATCAAGAGACTGTTCAAAAAGAGTCCTGTACTTCATCTCACTCTTTTTAAGGACTCTGTCCATACTAAATCTATGAAGAGCAATCTCTATGGAAGTGTACAACTCCCGTTCCTGAATCGGCTTAACAATATAACCGTAAGGTCCTGTAAGATGAGCTCTCTCAAGGGATTTTTCATCTGAATGAGCGGTGAGATAAATAATAGGGACATCAAGAGTTTTATGTATTACTTCAGCAGCTGCAATACCGTCAATATCACCGGAGAGCATAATATCCATGAGAACAAGATCCGGCCTGTTGTTTTTTACAAACTCAACACACTCTTCTCCGGTGTTGACAATTCCGACAACTTCATACCCGAGATTTTTAAGGATAAGCTCCAGATCAAGAGCTATTATAAGCTGATCTTCAACAATCAGAATCCTTTTTTTGGAGCGGGTTTTTCCCATTGATAATTACAATCCTGCCTTAAAATCAGAAATATAATAAAATCCGGGTAATAACAGACCCGGAATAAAAAACCGGTTTCTATATTTTACATATGCGAAGTTTTCGTCTGAATATTTTATTTTGACTCAGATTACTTAATATGTCAAGGCGGAACTTTAATTAATTGGCAGGAATGGAATGTTTTTTTAATCTCTCAGGAGGAAATTTCTTTTTTCATTTCAATATAGAGCCTTGCTGCTCCCCCTTCAGGTTTTTTAATGAGCGAAAGAAGAAAAAACAGATCCATGAACAGAATGGCAAAGGGATAAAAAACAGATTCCACAAAAAAAATTCTGTAAAATGTGCTCAACAGAGTATCATTAAGCTTAACAATTTTGAGATCGATAAACCTTGAATATCTTGAAGCCTCATAAAAAATTGTGCCGCAGGTATTCAATGCTGTTTTCTGCCCGAGGAAGGAACTCCACAGGGCCGCCCCTCCGCCATTAGAAATATCAGATGGCAGCTGTTTATTGATAGCCCAGAGCAGTGCCACAGAAAATTCCCTGGTCTTTTCATCAATCACCTTGTCGTACTGCATTGCTGCAAGGTGGAACTTATGGTAATCCAGTGATGCGCCGAGAATTTTTCTCCACCACTCTTTCCGGAAGCTTCCGTAAATATATAACAGCAGACAAAAGGCCGCCCAGCCTGCTATTTTATATAACTGCGGATTTTCGGAGATAAATCTGTTCAGATAATTAAATAATTCACATAACTGCATCTATTTACCAGCGCTCCGCATTTTTTTCAGAACCTTCTGAAGTTTTTCAAGGGACTTCTTCACAGAAGGGTCTTGCTCATATGTTTTTATTTTAAAAAAAACGTTCCCCAGGGCGGGTTCAATAAGCTTAAGAGCTTCTGATTCATATTTCAGTTCTGCCGGCGGTTCAGAATAAAACTTCAGGAGTTCAGGGTATTTACTGTTAAGTCTCTCCATCTCAGGGAGCAGCTTTTCTAAATCTTCTGAAAAACGCCCGACATATTCAGAAATAACAGCAGGCTCATCAACTGATTCAACTTTATAAATAAAATCCTCATAGAGTTTTATCAGTGCTGAAAGCAGAATCTTAACATCACTGTATTTAACTGTTTCATTCCCTGATACTGATAAAAAAACAGCATCCCCCTCTTTAATACCGGATATCAGACTGCCGCCGTTGTTTACAGTTTTGCATCTGATATACATTCCGCATATATCTGTAACTGATATTTTAAGTGTTAAACTACCACTTACTACATCAAGCACACTCCCCTTTGCAATATAAAGAGAGGGAGTTTCAACGGAGCTGAGAACCATTACTTCAGCAGAGGATTCATTTTTAAAAAGCACCCTGCCGATCTCCCCGGGCCCCTTATCATCAGCTGAATAACCTGCCCCCGCAAAAGCTTTGATTGCGGCAGCCACTAATAATATTTTTACTAAAAATTTTCTCATACGGAATACCCGGATAAAAGAATACTTAAACAGGGAATATATTGTCAAGATTCTTTAATGCCTGAGTACAGCGGGTCAAAAATGGGGAAAATCCGGAATGCTACCTGTATTTTATAACAAATACTACCACCATTGTGAAGAGGATTGCATTTATTATACCGAAAGTTCTGAAAACAAAATCGGATGAAAGTACAGCAGCTGGTGTCATAATAAGAATTGTACTCCATACGCCAAGAACCCAGGTAAGAGAAATATCGGAAGAGGACTTCCTTTTCCAGATTTTATAAACAAGCGGGATATTAAAAAGAGGCATTACTATACCAGCCACCATACCTGCAAACTTTGCCGTTTCTGTCAGATTCATATAACCTCTCATTAAAACGGGCTCTCATATAATCTGAGAGCCCTTAGAATAAAAATTAAATGCAGTTTAATTCAAATCAGCCAAGAGGAAGAACAGTTCTTCCTAATTTTTCATTAAGAATTTCACCAATGGCAACATAAAATGCGCTGAAACCGCAGAATATACCTTCCCAACCGGTAATTGTGCCAATAACTTCACTGTGTGTAATATCTCTTATGGCAAGAAGAAAAAAGAGCACTGTCAGTGAAGCAAAAATGACCTGAGTTCCTTTATTCCCGTTAAGCGTACCAATGAACATACAGAGAGTAAACAGCCCCCACATTATGAAATATAGCGGCATTGAAATCCCTGAAGGAGCAGTTTGTCCCCATGGAGATACAAGAAGAAAAACAAGAGACAGCCAGAACAGTCCGTAAGATGTAAAAGCCGCCGTTCCAAAAGTATTCCCTTTCTTGAATTCCATAATCCCGGCAATAATCTGAGCAAGGCCTCCATAAAAAATCCCCATGGCCAGAATCATTGTATCCAGCGGAAAAAATCCTGCATTGTGAAAATTAAGAAGTATTGTGGTCATTCCGAAACCGAGAAGACCAAGTGGTGCAGGATTAGCCAGATTTTCATTACTCATAAAATCCTCCCATCTTTATTTTTTTTTGAATACAATTCAGCATGCAAATAAACATTTATCAATCTTATTTTTATTTTTTGTGTTTAAAAAATTCCAGTTAAATATGATATAATTAATTAAACTGTGTGGAGGAATTATGAAAGCTGTTATAATCGGCGCAACCGGCCTGACAGGTTCATTACTTATAGAAAAAATATCGTCAGACAGAAGATTTGATGAAATCATCGCCTTTGTACGGAAAATTCCTGAAAAAAGAGGCAACAGTTTAATCTTAAAAACCATTTCTTTCAACGAAATAGAAAAAGAGAAATTTAAAGCCGACGCTGCATTTACATGCCTTGGTACAACAATAAAAACAGCCGGAAGCAGGGAAAAATTCCGGGAGGTGGATTTGACATATAATCTCAGTTTTGCCCGGGCATGCAGAAAAAACGGAGTAAACCGTTTTATTCTGCTTTCATCTCTGGGAGCTGATCCCTCATCCGGAATTTTTTACAACAGGGTAAAGGGGGAACTGGAGGAGGCGATAACAGCCCTTGATTTTGAATATCTTTCAATTATCAGGCCATCTCTTCTTGAAGGGCCCCGGGGTGAATGGAGGACGGGTGAATTTATAGCACGCAAATTGATGAAAGTATTCAATCCATTACTTGTGGGGACACTCAGAAAATACAGGTCAGTGAGTATAGACGCTCTGACAAAGGTTATGATAAACGAGGCATTCCGGGAGGAGCCGGGGGTAAAAATTATTGAAAACGATAAAATACTCAGCAGCGGCAGGAGTTAACCTGCCGCTGCCGGCGAATTATTATACACCGTCAGAGGGCAGACTCTTCCCTGCGCCTGCGGCTTTCATATATTCCAGCTTGTTAAGAGCATCAACAAAGGAGAATATCCCGGCAACTGAGATATCTATACTCATACCGTTTCCGAAAACCTTGATTTTATTTCCACCCACTTCCTCTTCAACAGTAACCGATACTTCACAAAGGGCATCCGAGCCCCCTGTTATTGCCACCAGGTTGAACGCCTTGATGTAAGCTTTAGTTCCTGTAATTTTCTTCACAGCTTTCACACCCGCGTCAACACCGCCGTTTCCATGGGCAACCTCAAAGACATCCACGCTGCCGTTCGTATGATCCTTCAATGTGACCATTGCCATTGGAGGTGAGAACATCCCTGTGGAAATCTGCACGTTCTCAACAGAGTATCTCCAGTTATGTTCCTTCTTGTGGAGAACCTCCCCGATAATTGCAACGAGATCCTCATCATATATCTCTTTCTTCCTGTCTGCAATACATTTGAACCTGACGAAAAATGCATCAAGTTCCTCTGTCTTCAGTTCGTACCCCAGCTCCTTGAGTCTTGAGAGAACAGCATGTCGCCCTGAATGCTTACCAAGTACAAGCTTGGATCTCGTAATGCCAATATCTTCCGGCTTCATTATCTCATAAGTCATCGCGTGCTTGAGCACCCCGTCCTGATGGATACCCGATTCATGTGCGAAAGCATTATCTCCGACTATCGCCTTGTTAGGCTGAACAGAAACCCCTGTTATGTTAACAAGGAGCCTGCTTGCCTGCATTATCTGCCTTGTATTAATATCAGTATGGCAATTATTGAACATATCACTTCTTGTCTTAATAGCCATTACAAGCTCTTCCATGGCAGTGTTTCCCGCCCTTTCGCCGATACCGTTTATCGTGCACTCAACCTGCCTCGCCCCGGCCTGTACTGCGGCAATTGCATTGGCCACAGCAAGCCCGAGGTCATTATGGCAATGCACTGAAATAACAGCATCATTGATATTTTTAACATTTTCAAAAAGATACTTTATAAGGTCATGGAATTCATTGGGGATCGCATAACCGACAGTATCCGGAATATTAACAGTCTTTGCACCGGCGGCTATTACAGCCTGAACCATCTCTGTAAGATAACCTCTGTCACTCCTTGTGGCATCCATTGGGGAAAACTCAATGTTCTTTGTGAATGTCGAGGCATAACTTACAGCTTCAACCGCCTGCCTGAGCACCTCCTCCCTTGTCTTCTTGAGCTGGTACTCAATGTGAATATCCGAGCTGGAAATGAATGTATGGATCCTTGGATTAACTGCTTTAGCCAGAGCCTTTGATGCTGCCTCAATGTCTTTATTGTTTGCCCTTGCAAGTCCTGCTACCTGCGCTTTTTTTACTTTCTCTGCTATTGCGCTCACGGCTTCAAAGTCTCCATCAGAGATTACAGGAAATCCCGCTTCAATAACATCAACTCCGAGTTTTTCAAGCTGATCCGCAAAAATAAGCTTCTCTTCAATGTTCATGCTGAACCCGGGAGACTGTTCGCCGTCTCTCAATGTTGTGTCGAATATTATTATTTTATCGTTACTCATATTGTTTCTCCGTTTATTTAATATAATTCCGTCATTGCGAACGACTGCCAGGGAGTGGAGCAATCTGTTCCGAATAGGAAACATATCACTTATCACAACAGATTGCCACGTCGCTATCGCTCCTCGCAATGACCTGTAAACAGATATTAACTGTTATTTACAGCGATAGCACTGCTTCTATTATATAATCATCCAAGCCTGTACGGGAAGTTCATTCCCTGCACCTCCGCCTGATAAAATTTATCAAAAAAAAAGCCGCCACTTTGTTTCGTGACGGCCTTCTTTACTCATCTATCTGAAAAGACATCACGAATCCGAGCCAGCTCTAAGCAGGCTAAGGAGTAGACCGAGTAATAAATTTTTCTGTCGCTGTGATGTCATCTTTTTTCTCAACTTTTAATAGTCAGAAACAATATACTGAAATTACTGTCAATACAAAATTAAATTCTTTCGAATCTGTTATGGAAAAAACTTTTATAAATCTTCTGTCCCAGCTTGTTCTGCTGCTCCAGTATCTCTTTCAATATTTCCGGAGTAGTGAGAGGATTGATTGTTATTGCCCTGAGGACAACACAATCCTGGTAAAAATACTGCGGGGAGTCGATCATAGTTCTTGAAACAAAGCTCTCATCCTCCTCACGGATCGCCTTATGGAGTTCCGTGTTAAGGTCGTTAAGAGCCATATTAATATTCTCAACCCTGGATAAATACTCCATTTTGATCATATTGTTCTTCTCATCAACAAAATCCTCATTCTGGATTCTGGTAATCAGCTTGTTCAGTTTTTCCTGAACATATTTAGGAACAAACCTGTAGTTGAAAATAAAAAGTTCAGGCTGATTCATGGCCTCAAAATTGCAATGCATTTCAACCAGCCCGCGAAGAACCGAGGTCAGCTCAAAAGCATGGTCAAAAATAAGCTTAAATCCATCCCTTCCTATTATCTTTAATGTTGCCCAGGGCTTAAGCGCGGCAAAGGGTCTGGAGCCTTCAACGGAGAATCTCCCGAGGTCAACTGAATCCTGTCGTATTATATAATTGGAGTAGTGCTGTATTGCCCGGAGATCTGTACCATTCCTGAAAAAAACCATCCCCAGCGACGGTGGAGCATACATAAGTTTATGTGCATCAACTGTTACTGAATCAGCTTTTTCAATGCCTGCGAAAAGATACCTGTAATCATCGGAGAGGAGCAGAGAACCGCCCCATGCTGCATCCACATGGAAATAGGTTTTATACCTGTCAGCAAGTTTCCGGATCTCCTTCAGATTATCAATGTTCCCGGTTTCAGTAGTCCCCGCGATGCCCACCATTGCGATTATTTTTGTCTTCGGGCCGCCGCTGGCATTCGCCTCCTCAATCTCCCTGCATGCTCTTTCAAGCTTTATCAAATCTATCTTATTCTTTGTATCAACAGGAATTTTTATAACATTCTGGTTACCTATACCAATTGTACGTCCCACTTTGTCTATGGAATAATGCCCCCGTTTTGATACGATGATTACCGCCCTGTCGCAGCCGTAATACCTGTACGCATCAACAAGCCCGGCTTCCCTGATACCGGGGAATCTCCCGTGAGGCCCGAATGCAAGATTACGCGCCGTAAGGAGAGCAGTGAGGTTTGCCATAGTCCCGTCAAGGGTAAGATTACCAAGGGCGGCATCCCTGTTCTGAATATTCATTTTATAAAATTTTGCGGATCTCCTGAAGATAGTTCTGTGCATCCATGAGATAAGCTCTTTCTCAACAAAAGTGGAAGCTTTGGCAGACTCAATTTTCACCTGGTTCTGGTTAAGGGCAGCGATAATCATTTCGAGAAGAATTACAAAATAGGGCACAGCGCTTGTCATGTGGCCGATATAGTATGGATTACCTACTTTGACAGAATGTGATATTACATTTGTCTTAATCTCATAAAGGACATCTTTCAGAAGATGGGGATGGTCAGGCATATCTATATTTGAAAATAATTTCGCAAGATCAGTGAGCAGGATGGAACTGTGAATTCCACCTTTTTCAGTAAAAAATTTATGGATCAGATCAAGAAGTTCGTTTCCGAATTCATGAAATTTATCAGGGGATTCAGGCATTATAAAGAGCTTGCGGATCTGCTCCATATCAACCGGAATAGATTCCCTTGCTCTTGAATGTCTGGGATTTGAATACATGATTTTCTATAATGCCTGCCGAGTTCAAACCAATTAAATTATAAGATAATATTTTTCAAGTTTTTTTCACTTCTGTTACTATTATGCGAATAATGTAATAATTGGTTAGTAACAGGGATATATGATTTAAAAAAATTGAAACGTAAAACTTCACATATATATCCGCACCATCTTTTATTAAATACTATTATATGGCACATAAAAACACGCAGGGCTCTAAATAGTGTCGATTTAATACAATTAATATCATTCCTTTTAAAAAAACTAAAAAATTCCGACACTGTGCCGATATTAATAATGCCCGAAAATATAAGCCAAGGATGGTAAATATATGAATTATAAGGTGGCAGAAACAGGAACATGGAGATTTCCCGAAAATATAAGGTATGAGAATGTCCCGGGATACCTTGCGATACTGAAAAACAGCTGTTTTCATAAAGAGCTTGTTCTCGATCTGTCAGAAACCGACATACTGCATTCATCTTTTATAGGTTTTCTTATTCATGCAAAACAGTTAATAGAAAAAGACAATGGAAAACTTAAAATAATCCTCTCAAAAAGAAGTGAGCGCATTTTCCGCATGCTTAATATTTATAATTTCTTCAGCCTTAACATCACAGAAAAACACACCTGACAAAAATGAAGAAACGTGAAAAAAAATTGACATTAATCAACATGTATTTTAAAATTTCTATAAATACTTAAACTCTTCATTTTCAGGAAAATAATGATGCTTTTTTCAGAATGCCAGATTGACACCGCCACAGAGATTCTTAAATCAATTGCTCACCCCATCAGACTTAAAATTCTATGTTTTTTACTTGAGGGGGAGAAGAACGTCGGCGAAATTGAACAGAAGTTCGGCTCAACAATATCCAATATTTCCCAGCACCTCACAGTACTCAGGAAAGCAGATATAATTCTCAGAAGAAAAGACGCTAATTTCATGTACTACTCTCTTAAAGATCACAACATAGTCGCGCTAATGGAAACGCTGAAAAAACACTTCTGTGAATAGATGTTATTTATAAAAAAACTCCCCACACTCTCTGTTCTTATTTTTACAATCTTCTTCAGCAATACCGCCCTCCCTTCAACAGCAGGGAGGGAACTGCTTATCGATGGCCTGCGAATTTTCACCCAGGAGGAAATGAAAAAAATCCTGAAACTGGAGCAGTTCTTAACCGGCCCTGACAGCGGGAAAGTGACCGCTGACTCAATCGAATCATTCTACAGAAAAAACGGTTACTCACTTGTTAAAGTTTATATCGTGGAAGACTCCCCGGAAAGGCTCGCACTATACGTCAATGAAGGGAGGCTGGCAAAGATAATAGTTCACGGGCTTAATAACTATTATTCACTTAAAGTTAAGCAGCTGATAAACTTCCCCGGAAGAATCTACAACATTGAAACATCTGAACAGAATATCTCCCGCATAAAAAAGAAGTATAAATTCCCGTCAGTTAAAATTGAACTGCGGAGGATTGCTGATTACAGTGACTCTCTGTTTCAGCTTGATCGCACCCTGAAAAAAATCACGATTCTGCAGGATAATCTGAAAATTTTCAGCGACTACCCGCCGGAGTATGATCTTCATATATATCCTGAGAAAGGTTCAGGGACGAAGGGCCTCCGGGTCAGCAGGGATGGAATATCTTTCAATATAGATTATGACTACCCCTCCACAATAATTCCGGAAGTATCTTATTACAGGGACAATCTTATATACGGAAAAGATTATTTTGAAATTGAAGTCTCCTCGGGTTTTGATCCCGGATTAAAAGGCTTTATATCAACAACGCCATCCAACACGCTCAACTTACCCCCCGAAAGAAGCTTTTCAAAAGTTACAGCAGAATATAAGTTCAACCCGTATAAAAATGATCTATGGGGCCCTATAACAAGGAGTATACTATACCAGAGCAAATCATCCAGGCCTGATCTCGGGCTGACAAAATATGAATATCTTCAGTCAAAAACAACACTGGCTCCGGAATTTACTTTCCTGAACTATTTTAATATTTATGCAGGTTTAGGTTATGAAAAGGTATATTTCTACGACATTGACGAAGAGGATACAGCGACGCAGTATATTGAAATAAAAAATAACGAGGAGAGCTATCCCTTCTTTGAGAGCAGGATTAAACTTGACCCTATACCGATACGTATAGGAAACAGGATAGACAAATACCTTGTTTTTACTTTTACAGAATACTTCGGAAGCAGAACATCAAGGGAACTGAGCATGCAATGCGCGTACGACTTTGAGTTCAGCAACCTCAGTATTTACTCCTTTAAATTTAAATCGAATCTTAACTTTTATGACACACCTTTCCATCATAACGCGGGTGTAAGCAGCAGTTTTTTTAAAGGTTTTACCGGAAGCGGATATTACACGAACAGGGCTTTTTCAGTTTCCAATGAATACAGGGTTTCAGTTTACCAGGATTATATTTATGCCGGAGCATTCGCAGACTATGTTGTATTTAAGCCTGAGGGGTTTTTAATGTCAGGGACAAAACATGGAATAGCAGCAGGCCCCACGGGGAGATTCCTTTTTTACGATCAATTTGAGTTTATCGTTTATTACAGCCTGGATTACCTGCTGCCTGAAGGAACAAGCGGCACAAATCTTCAGATGAAATTCAGAAAAAAATGGTGATTTAATCCACCCCGATAATCCTGCTTGCCATAAAACACCTTTCACTATTGCGGAGATAACAGTGCGCCAGGATATAATTTTTCCTGCCGTAGGCTATAAACTCTTTTGGTAAAATATTTCTTTTTGTAATATTGCCGTCTGAATCCCTGTAACGGATTGTCACTTTCTCGCCAATTGAGATCCTTTTGAATACATCAGCGCTGTTATGCGGGACACTCGAAATACCGGGATTCACTCTTTCTCCATGGAGATTCATCAGGTCTTCAAGTGTTGAATCGCCGCTGACACCCCGACCTTTCAGAATTTCAAGGAATACCGTCATGCAGACAACCGCATCATCAAGTGCGCGGTGCTTATTATGATTAAGCCCCAGATGTTCAGACAGAGTGGAAAGCTTGTGATTCGGGAGGCCGGTAAAATATTTCTTCGCAAGCCTCACTGTATCAAGGGCCCATAACTGCCGGCACTCAACCCCATGAGATTTAAACGCCCTGTCGATAAATGAAAGATCAAACCTCGGATTCTGTATAACAAGAATAGTATCATTTATGAAACCGCTTAAATCATAAAGAAGCTCTTCAATTACAGGTGCAGAATTCACCATATCGTCCGTTATTCCATGAATTTTAATAACGTTCTCAGGCATGGGTACACATGGATTAACAAGGGAGTGAAATGTTTCCGTTTTCCCGTCAATGCGGAATTTCACTGCGCCGATCTCTACGATTTTATTAAAAGCAGGATTAACACCTGTTGTCTCCAGGTCAATTGCACAGAAATTGATATCAGAGAGTTTTCTTATGCTGCTCATTAAATCAGAACTCCCCGAGAAACCTGATTTCAGTTTCAAGATTAACTGAAAATCGTCTATAGACTGTTTCCTGAATATGTTTTACAAGCCTGAATATATCAGAAGAAGATGCATTACCGTTATTTATAATAAAATTAGTATGTTTTTCCGACACCATTGCCCCGCCCACAGAGAATCCTTTCAGGCCGCTGTCATTTATAAGCTTCCAGGATGAATGGCCTTCCGGATTTTTAAAAACAGAACCTGCCGAGGGGAACTCCATGGGATGTTTATTCCATCTGTCCGCTATTATATCATCAACTCTACTTCTGATGCCGGCGGGATCATCATTTTCCGGGAGAGAAAATAATCCTCCAAGTATAATGCTGTTTTCCGGAATCTCCATATGCCTGTAACCTGAAGATTCGCATGTTACCTGAACCTCACGGATATTACCCTGATAATCCGAAATCCTGATCTTGCGGAGTATATCACTGAAGCATCCCATATATGTGCCGGCATTCATAAAAATTCCTCCGCCAATAGCCCCCGGAATCCCGGCCATGAATTCCACTCCTCCAAAACCCTTTTCTATCGCTTCAGCAATAAACTTCTCCTTGCTCACGGCGGATGCTGCATAAATCAAACCGTCATCAACCTGTGTCCCGGCATTTTCATCCGCCAGCCTGATAACAACCCCCCTGAGGCCTGTATCGCTCACAAGGAGATTTGAACCTCCGCCGATAATATGAAACTCAATACTTTCAGATTTCAGCAGAGAAACCGCGGACACTACAGCTGCTTCGTCAAATGGTTCAAGGAGATAATCCGCTGCACCCCCTGTTTTAAATGTGGTTACAGAAGACATAGAAACCCCCTCCCTTAAACTGCCGAGGGATAAAAGCTCCTTTTGAATTGAGTCAGGTATATGTTTTTTTGAATTTTTCATATAATCATCAATTTTACTGTTTAATTCATATTTTTTAACAGCATTACGATGTCAATTAAATTAGAAGGAGGGATAATGTTACCATAAAAAAAGAAATCCCCCTGCTTGAATTATCAGCTGCAGGGGGAGATAAAGAGGAAGCAAAAATGTTAACTCAAAATACTAAGTCGGCATTCAGGAAACATAAACCGCCAAAAAACTTTACATTTTTAATAAACACCAGTCATTGAGATTGTCAAATATTTTTTTAAAAAATAAAATAATTATTAGATTTTTTGCAAATTTTCTTTATCAATGCTACAAAATTAAACAAAAAATGCCTTATACGCATAGCATAAACAACTAAATATCTTAGATTCAATTTATAAAATCAATTTATAACTGATTTTTAACCGGGCGGTCATTCACCTATATACACTTCAGCAAAGCAATTCACCTGCTAAAATCAATATAGCGATAGTTTTAACTGGAGGCAATTACCGTCTTTAAGGTTTATTAAAAGATTTTTTATTTATTAAACATCTTTTTACCGATAATTAAAAAAGAGTTTCCAGATGTTCAGAGGCTGATAGATGGTAAAAAAAACCGGATGAAAAAATTTCAACCGGCATACAAAAAACTATGAAGAAGAAAGATAAAAAAACAGTTATACCCGACATAAGGGAATTCACTGACGACAGCGGGAAAAAATGGGTACAGACATCCACAGATGACCTCTTTTCCATGCGTGAACTGAATGATATAATACGAAACATCGAAAAAGAGCGGGAAAAGGATGAAGTTGTACTCGCCCGGATCGATTTTCAGAAGGTTGACAGGGAGTTCTACGAAGCAGCTGTTGAATTGCAGAAAAGACTTCAGAAACAGACACTCCTGATGAAGCAGTACCTTTCTGAATCGAAAAAAACCATAGAAAAGAAAAATAAAACACTTAAAGAGCTGATTGAATACATTAAAAAGCTTCACCAGCTTCTTTCATACCTCAATGCCAATCCGGAAAACATAGATACAATAAGCATAACCCTACCTGGAGTTTCTGAAGCGGAACCGGAGAAAGATTTTATTTCCGAATACGAAGAGGCGGATGAGATCGTCATGACTGATGACGATGAATAATTCCTCCTCGAGAAAAATGTTTGACAATATCCCGCCCTGACGAAGTTTTAAAAAAGCTTAATTCTTTCCGGAGGCATAAATGACCCTGAAAATATACAATACCATGTCACGCAAGGTGGAGGAGCTTATCCCCGGCGGAATAAAAAAGAATGATATTTCAGAATATCCCCCTGTGACAATTTACGCCTGCGGGCCCACAGTATACAGTTTTGCCCATATAGGGAACTTCAGGACTTTCATGTTTAATGATCTCCTTAGACGATACCTGAAATTCAGCGGATATAAGATCGATCATGCAATGAATATAACTGACGTTGATGATAAAACAATTAACGGCTCTTTGAGGGATGGAGTAACACTTAAGGAGTACACTGAAAAATATACAGCAATATTCTTTGAAGATCTTAAAACACTGAATATTGAACCTGTTGAGCACAATCCTAAAGCCACTGAATCCATTGACGAAATGGTCAACATCCTGAAGCAGATTGACAATAAGGGAATTCTCTACAGCAGGGACGGCTCGCTCTACTTTAACATTGCGAAATTTCAGGCCTACGGCAGACTCTCCTGCCTTGAAAGCAGAGAGACAAAGGCCGGCGCACGCTACGATGCTGACGAGTATGACAAGGATGATGTCCGTGACTTCGCGCTGTGGAAAGCGCCTAAGGAGAATGAGCCTTTCTGGGAAACCCCCTACGGGCCCGGAAGGCCGGGATGGCATATCGAATGTTCGGCCATGATAAGAAAAATTTTCGGTAAAACTATTGATATACATACAGGGGGAGTTGACCTCATCTTCCCGCATCACGAAAATGAAATTGCCCAGAGCGAGGCAGCTTACGACGAGCAGTTTGTGCGATACTGGGTACATGTGGAACATCTCCTTGTTGACGGAGCGAAGATGTCAAAATCAGCGGGAAATTTCTACACACTGAGAGATCTCATAGCGAAAGGGTATTCCCCCCGTTCAATAAGATACCTCCTGATGTCAGCGCACTACCGCAAGCAGCTCAACTTCACTCTTGACGGAATAAAACAGGCTGACCAGGCACTTGAACGTATCGATAACCTCATTGTGCGGCTGAAGGATGTGAAGAGGAGCGGCGATGCCGGAGCTGAAACCTCCGCAATGATTAACCGGATGCTGTCTGAATTCAGAGAAACAATGGACAACGATCTCAACATCTCAGGAGGACTTGGAGTTTTCTTTGATTTTGTCACAAGAGTCAATACCATGATTGCAGAGGATAAACTCACAGAGAATGATGCCTCCATGTTACTTGAGGCAATCAGCAGGCTCGATTCAGTATTCGGGTTCATCAGCTTCGGAGAAGAGGAGGATGTGGATGCGGATAGGATCAATGCCCTTGTGGAAGAGAGAATCCAGGCTAAAAAAAATAAAGACTTTAAACGCTCTGACGAGATCAGAGACATGCTGAAAGATGAAGGGATTATCCTGGAAGACACCAAAGACGGTACAAGATGGAAAAGAAAGAAATAATAACAGGGCGCAACCCTGTCATCGAATATCTCAGGGGTATGAAAGATCCCTCAGGAGTTGAACTCCACGTATCTGATTCAGCGCACGGGAAGATCATTGATGAAATTCTCGGGATATGCAGAAACAGAAAAGTTAAGGTAGTACAGGAAAATAAAGGATTTTTTGCACAGTACGCTTCGTCATCTGTACACCAGGGAGTTGTACTTTATGTGCCGAAAAAAATTCAGAAACCGGAATCGGGATCTCTCCTTCAGAAAATCGCAGACGATAAAGGTGTGATTGTTCTCCTTGATCAGATTACAGATCCTCACAATCTCGGTTCAATTATACGGAGCGCCGAAGCCCTTGGGTGCGGTGCTGTTGCAATCACAAAAGACAACTCCGCAGCCGTAAATGACACTGTTATAAAAACCTCGGCAGGGGCCACGGCACATATTGAGACCATCACAGTAACCAATATCGGCCAGTTCCTGGACGAACTAAAAAACCTCGGGTACTGGATTGCAGGCACAAGCGACCACGGGGATGTATCTCTGGATAAGCTGAAAGATATCCGGCCCGCATGCATCATTATCGGCAGCGAAGGGAAAGGGATGCGGCGGCTCACTGAGGAGAAATGCGACTATATAGTATCGATCCCGCTTAAAGGAAAAATATCATCACTCAATGCTTCTGTTGCAGCGGGTATTGTTATCTATAAGATAATTAATGGCTGAAAACCAAGAACCTCTGAATATGATTTCAATAATCCAGATCCTTTGATAATTAAAAGAACCGGAATTATTATATAGATCACCCGCACTTCTCCGCTATAGACTTGACATACCTCTGTAAATCCATTATAATTAAAACATAAAGAAATGAAGTGACCGGATGAAAAAAAATATAAATCTACTGATTGCTGATGACGACCGTTTTATACGGAGATCCATTGCAAAAATGCTGGAGAGAAACGGCCTGTTTAATATATCTGAAGCAGAGGGCCGGGATTCTGTACTCAGCAGCATCTCCGGGAATCCTCCTGACTGTATACTCATGGATTATTACATGTCTGACATAACCGGTCTTGAGCTTATGCGCATACTCAAAGCGGAAGGTATTGTCGCGCCGGTGATTATGCTCACAGGCCAGGGGGATGACGCAACTGCTGCAGCGATTCTTAAAGCCGGGGCTTACGACTACATCCCGAAGAAACGTTTGTCAGAGCAGGACTTCAGTGAAACCCTGACAACAATGATTACATCAGCCATCAGCCGTCATGAGGCTGTACAGGAGAGCGACAGGGCGCAGATTGCACTGCAGCTTTCAGAAGCCCGCTACCGGGGACTCATTGAAAATTCGCCGATACTGATAGCCCGGTTCTTTCCGGAGGATTACACAATATCATTTATCAACGATTATTTCTGTAAATACTTTAATGTGGAACGGTTTGAAATTCTCGGAGAGAATGTGCTCAACCTGATACCAAAAAGCAATCATGAAAGCTCAATACAGAATATTAAAGGGATAACCGCTGATAATCCGGTATCAAGGTTTGAAATAAAAACCATTGCACACGATGAATTGCGCTGGCAGCTCTGGACCGTTCAGGGAATTTTTCACGAAGACGGAACCATTGCGGAATACCAGGCAATGGGTGAAGATATAACCAGCCTGAAGCAGACACAGAAAGAGCTTATGGAGCAGAAGCGCTATCTTCAGTCGATCCTTGATTCACAGGACAACATGATAATTGTTGCTGACCGGGAAAAGATACA
Source organism: Spirochaetota bacterium (assembly GCA_036821145.1). GTDB lineage: Bacteria > Spirochaetota > UBA4802 > UBA4802 > UBA5550 > UBA5550. The sequence goes on along the minus strand of DAISJZ010000049.1, from coordinate 4,655 downwards.
TGAAGTAAACATCACATTTCTCCAGTTCTTCGGATTCTACTCCCCTGATGATATGCTGAAAAATATCAGCCGCATCAGCGAGATGACTGTTGAAGTTGAGGGGTGCCTGAAGCCGGGAGAAGCAAAATCGTTATGGCTCGACGCGCTGGATTCAGAAGAGAATGCGGAGGCATACCGGCTTGTTGCTTTCAGGCAGGAGGGAGCGGAGAACCCCAGATTTTTCTCTGTAACATTCCGCCCACTTTCCATTGAATCGGATCTCTACGTCCTTGAATTCTCTGATGTTACAGCTTTAGAGGAGCGATCAAGGGAGTTTGAAACGCGTGCCAATCATGACGCACTAACCCGCATCTATAACCGGAGAAGATTCCTGGAGCTTCTTGAACACGGGATAAATTCAGCGAAGCGCCTCAACCATGAGCTGAGCATAGTGTTCTTCGACATAGACCACTTTAAAAAAATCAATGACACCTACGGCCATAATACCGGAGATGATGTTCTGCGCGGCCTCGCATCACTTGTTTCCGGTGCTATCCGGAGGAATGACATCTTTGCCAGATGGGGAGGGGAGGAGTTCCTCATTCTCCTTGAATCAACCGGACTTGAAAACGCCGCGCGCATGGCGGAGAAACTCAGGAAAACAATCATGGAACACGAATTTCCTGAAGTTAAACAGGTAACATGCAGTTTCGGGGTTACTTCATACTCACAGGGTGAAAAGGGTGAGACTTTCATCAGCAGGGCTGATTCGGCTCTCTATAAAGCCAAGGAGTCAGGGCGTAACCGTGTTATAGGCATCAGGAAAAAAAATGAACAGTAATACATCAGTGAGACGCAACCCTTATTTCACCTCCATCCCTATTATAACCATATCATCCTCCTGTTCGTAATGGGGATTAAAATTTATCACTTCTTTCAATATACGATCAATTGATTCATCAAGAGAACAGTTCTTGTTATTCACATCATTTACAAGATCCCGGAAACGTTCAAAGCCGTAGATCTCCCTCTTTTTATCTGTCACTTCAATAAGCCCGTCAGTATAAAAATAGATCCTGTCTCCCCTGTTCATGGGAAAAATCATATTGGGATATTTTTGATCTCCGAAAAAACCGAGAGCTTTTCCTTTAGACTCGAGATATTCAGCACTTCTGTTCTTTCTGCTGTAATAGAGGGGATAAGGATGCCCCCCCTTTGAAAAATTAAAATTCACAGAATCGGGCTGATCTCCGTATGAAAAGAATCCGTAAATTCCTGTGAGAAAATGCTTTGTCATTGCCCGGTGTATCTCGTTGTTCAGCTCCTCCAGAAACCGGGAGGGATTAAGGTTATACTTCCTGAACAGCCTGTCTGTGATTGCCTTTACCATCATTGTGTAAAGGGCGGCAGGCACCCCATGGCCTGAAACATCACCGATGAATATACCGAGGCTGTCATGCTCCCTGAAATCAACAAATGTGAAATAATCACCCCCCACCTGCTCCATGGGGAGATAACGGAAAGCTATATCAACCAGTTCTGTTAAAGGTGCCCGCTGAGGAAGAATCTCCTGCTGAACAAGGCGGGCTGCGGCAAGGTTTTCAGCGAACCTGTCCCTCTCCTGCTCCACCTGTTTACGGTGAGAAATATCCCTTGTGGAGCCCTGTACTGCGATGATCTCACCATCGTCGTCGCGGATAAATTTTGCAGTAACCTCCACCCATATCATCGTGCCGTCTTTTTTGTACTGTCTTGTTTCAAAGGTTATCCTGCGGCCGGGATCATACAGTCCGGTTTTATCCTTTTCAAGCTCCTCTTTCAGAAGATCAAGCACCATTACCAGCTCATCCTGCGGAAAAATCTCGTTGAGATTTTCACGCAGCGCCTCTTCAACAGTGACACCCCTGACCTTTTCAATAGCAGGGCTTATATATGAGAACTTAAGAGTGCTCCGGTCAAGCACCCAGATCAGGTCCGTGGAGTTATCAGCTAAAAACCTGTATTTTCTCTCATTCTTCTTTATCTCCTCGAGGCTGTTTTGAAGCTCCTGAAGAATCCGCTCCTTTTCAGTTACATCCCTCACTATCCCGCTGAAACCTGCAATACTATTATCAATGCCTGTAATAGGGCTTATGAAAGCCTCAAGCTTCCGCTCCTCATTACTGCAGTTATAAATTGAGAACTTAACCTCTTTCGATTTCCCGGTAAGATAAACACTGTTAAACTCCCGGAACACATGCCCGGCATTACTGCTGTCCATAACCTCTTTATAATTCATTGTCATTATCTCATCCATTGTGAAACGGCCGATAAGCTTACAGAGAGATTTATTGAAGAAAACAAAATCACCCCGGAGGTTCACCTCGAAAAATCCCTCCTCCATTGTTTCCAGTATGTTACGGTACTTCTCCTCTGACTCTCTAAGGGCGTCTTCAATTTTCAGACGATCTGTTATATCGCGGGAAAGGCCGCAAAAAAATACACCCTGCTCAATCTCCACCCGGATTACACTCTGCCCGAACCATAATACACTTTTATCTTTGCAGATAATAGGGAGCTCCTGATAGGTCTTCTCCTGTTTCTCTTTCAGCTGCCTGCTGTATATGCTGAATGCCAGTTTTTTATACTCCTCCGGAAAAATATCAATATAATTCATGCTGTATATATCATCAGGGGTGTATCCCAGCACCCTGAAGCCCGCCGGGTTCATGTAGATAAAATCACCACGGAAATCATTGACGAAAATCACATCCTGTATTGTCTCAACTATTCTCCTGAAATTCCCCTCTTCAAGAGGGAATCTCCCCGAAGTGCTGCTGTTATTCTTTTCGCTGCTCATATTTGATTTATTTTCCCGGAGTAAGATCTGTTATATTATAATATAACGTATAAACAGGAGATATTGGACTTTTCTGATAATTTTATTTCTTGCAAGGTTAAGCATATATGCCGAAAATAGTATGTAATTATAAATCCATCGGGAAATTATTTTGAGAAAACTTCGTATTTCATTATACCTATTTTTGATTGTTTCAGCCTTCGGGGTGAGCTATTACCACATATTTGAACGAATGACATTTTCCGATGCCATCTTCATGATTGCCATTACTCTCAGTACCGTGGGTTACGGCGAAGTACAGCCCCTCTCCCCCACCGGAAGGATGGTCACTGTTTTTATCATACTGTTCGGCATCACAATAACAGGTTATACCGGTGGTACCTTTATCAGGATGCTTATAGAAGGGGAGCTGGGGAAAAGATTCGGGAGGAAAAAAGTGGAAAAGAAGATTCTGAAACTTAAAGATCACTATATAATCTGCGGTTATGGAAGGATTGGCAAACTCCTTACTAAAGAGCTGCGTAAACATAACCAGAAGTTCCTTGTTATTGAATTTGACAGCAGCCAGATTGCGGACCTGGAGGCAACAGGGACTCCATATATGCTCCTTGACGCGCGGGATGAAAACACTCTCCTGAAAGCCGGGATCATGAGGGCAAAGGGACTTGTGACAGCTGTTATGTCCGACGCTGACAACGTATTCATAACTCTCACAGCGAGGATGCTCCACCCTGATATTTTTATTCTTGCCCGGGCATCTGAACCGAAAAATGAAACCAAGCTTAAAAGCGCGGGTGCAACAAAAGTTGTGTCACCTTATCTTTTAGGGGGCCAGAGAATGGCGCAGCTCCTTGTGAGCCCCACTGTTGTTGACTTCATTGATATTGCCACAATGGATGACAAGTTCGGATTACGCATGGAGGAGGCCATGATCAGGGGCGGCTCCCCTTATGAAGGGAAGACCCTGGTTGAAAGTAACCTCCGGAAAGATTACGGAGTTATTATTGTTTTAATTAAAAAAAGCAGCGGCGAGATGAAATTTAACCCGAGCCCCCATGAAGTACTGGAGGGAAACGACGTGCTTGTAATGCTCGGGAAGATTGCAGACCTCCAGAAGATAAACGCAATTATCTGACCTTTTTAATTACGCGCCCGTTCTCCACAAAAGAGATCCCAACGCCCTGCCTGATGCTTATCATTACAGCTTCAATTATGGGGCTCTGTACAGGGGTTCCGGAAACCCATTTCACAATAAAGTTCGCACCGATCCCTCCGGTTGTATCATCCTCCGCAATGACAAGATCGAATGTTTCAAGGGGCTTTACCCGCACCGGTTTCTTCAGAAATTTAATAACATTTACACCCTGCGAGTTATTGTAGTTAATCTCTTTAATAAAAATATCATTAACCGTATCAGTGTTTCGTATCCCGAGAGTTACTGTGAGGTTATAGACCTTGGTGCTGTCCCTGTAATATATGCTGGAATACACAGGCACATAAACATATTCCCCTGCAGCAGCTGCTGAATCAGGGATATCCTCTGCAAGTTCATGAGCTGCAATTTTTTTCATGTTCATTTTCTGGAAGAAATCAAGGCCCGGTTTGTCACCGCCGGAATTATTGCAGGAAAGAATTAAAGAGAATACAAGGAGGATAAAAAACTTTTTCATTATCAGATCCTCTCAGTTTTATTTACTCAAATGAAAATAAAGTTTATACCATAAATTTCAAGTTAATTTTTCTAACGGTAAACAATCCCTGTGGTGTAAATGTATAAACCTCAAAGCTCCGGTTTTTATGCTCAGAGCTTTTTGCTCTGAATTCAAAGCTCTGAGCT
>DAISJZ010000048.1:0-23364 GCA_036821145.1 Spirochaetota bacterium | reverse complement strand
AAAAGAGGAAATAATTCAGGTATGACTGAGAATATGAAATATGACTTTAATGATCTAACAGTAAAACTCGGAGGAAGTAATATGCCGCTGTGTAATTTTTGCGGCACATGCATAGGAATATGCCCGACCGGTGCATTGACTTCTGACTACGAGAGAGGGAAGCCGGTATTTGATGAATCTAAATGCATTAAGTGCGGTCTATGTTACAGACACTGCCAGGGGATTGGTGTGGACTTTGCGGCTCTTGACAGCTCTTTTAAAGGCGGGGAAAATTACGATAAATATTTTAAAAGCTACAATAAATGCTACCTCGCTCACTCAAGTAATGATCCTGTAAGGATGAAAGGTTCATCGGGTGGAAGTGTAACCACACTACTTGTATATATGCTTGAGAAGAAGCTTGTTGATGGTGTTATTATCCCTAGACCGAAACCTGATCAGCAATGGCTCTTCAGGCCTGAGATCGTCACAGATGTGAAAACAGTCAAATCTTCGGCGCAGTCAAAATACTGTCTTATACCGACAAATGAAATACTGAATAGTCTTAAAGATAAAAAGGGTAAATATGCCATAGTAGCTTTACCATGCCAGATCCACAGCATCAGGAAACTTCAGAATGAAGGAAACAAAAACGCAAAGAAACTGGAATATCTGCTTGCTTTGATCTGCGGACATGACATGGAATATGGTGCAACAATGTTCGGCATGAATAAACTTAAAATCAGGAAAGAAGATGTTGTAGATATAAAATACAGAGATCATGGAGACTGGCCTGGGGGACTCTCTTTTTATCTTAAAAATGGTGAAAAAAAAGGGATCAATTTTTTTAATTATCACTATCTGAATGCTGTTTACCTCCCTAACAGGTGCCGGTTATGTCCCGATTATTACGGCAACTATTCTGATATCAGTTTCGGCGATTCCTGGCTGGAAAGGCTGCTGGGGAGAGGAATGAACGAGAAGGGTATTCCTAAAGGGTGGTCCAGTATTATTGCAAAAACCGATAAAGGCCTGGCCCTGCTTAAAGCAGCGGAGAAGGGCAAGGCAATACATCTTGAAGAAATTGGAACGGATGAAATCCATGAGTCTTTCCCTTTTAATATTTCCTATAAGCTGAACGGTATCTTTATCCGTTTAAAATTCGCGCGCAAAAAGCCTGAGTATATCGGGCTGGAAAAACCGGAAAAGCTTGATAGATATATTTATCATTTCATATATAATATTATCCTTGTCATGGGAGGCAGCAAAGCGTTCAGGTTTATACTTATGCTGCTGCCTCTTAACTTTAACCTCTTTCTTATCAAAAATTTTAAAAAATTGATGGGGTATAAACCTAACGCCAGGGATAAAGTTCTAAAGTATAATGAAAAATCGAATGTTGATAAATAGGTGTTATGCGGTGAGATCTATTCAGAAATTTTCTGATAAAAAGGAAGTTGTTAAACAAAAATAAATTAAAGGTTTCTAATATAAAATTATGAGTAAACAATATTATTTTACATTGAAAGGATTCTGGGGCCGCGTACGTGATGAGTATAACTATTACACAAAGCGGCCATGGAATCTGCAGCAGGTTGGTGAGTTCTGGGATACCGTTGATGATTATGACGAGGTAAATGAGCAGCTATATACCTACTTCAGAAGATTTACCAACTCCTACGATCTTGCTCTTAAGCATCTGAAAAAAGATAAATATAACATGATTGATATTCAGGCAAGGAGCGGCAAGGGGAGCCTATTCTGGCATGAAAAAGGGAGAATTAAGAGTTCGGTCTGCGTCGATTTTTCTGATTACCTGATTTCCCTGGCAGACAGAAGATTAAAAAACAGCGGATTGAAATATAAGAATGTTAAAGTTCTTGATTTCCCTCTTCCTTTTAAAAATGGAGAGTTTGACCTGGTCTGCTCTTACGAAACGATTGAGCACATTTATGATTTCCGCACTTTCTTTGATGAGCTTGTGCGTATTATGAGCAGTGATGGTGTTCTGATTTTAACCTGCCCGAACCGCGCATGGGAATGGGTTCACTGGCTCACCGCGGCAATTAATATAAATCACAGTGAAGGCCCTCACCGCTTTTTGAAGAAAAGAGAGCTGATGGAATGCTTCAGAAAGAACAGGATGAAAATTCTGGAAGAGAACAGCACAATTATACTTCCTTTTAACAACAAGCTCTCAGTATCAATTGACAGGTTCCTGGAAAAATATCTTCCGCAGTTTATAAAAAGCATGATTGCTTTAAGAAGAACATTTATAATGGTCAAGGGGGATAGTTAACAGGCAGGTGAAAAAATTTTCTATTTATACTCTGGCCCTGCTTATGGTTTACATGCTGGCTTTTATATTACTGGAATCGCATGCTGCACAGAATTTTTCCGGATATGAAAAGCATGCCGGTCAGGATATCGATGCGCTTGTGGTTTTCTTCGGTGATTTTGATGACAATGGTAATATTTCAGAGGAGTCTGTCCGGAGGCTTACCTTCGCCGTTGATCTTTATAAAAAAGGGGCCGGGGAAAATATTATTTTTGTCGGAGGGTGGAGGCCGTTACAGAATCTTTACGGCTCAGCAATGATGGCGAAGAGGGCTGAAGAGATGGGAGTAAAACCTTCTGATATTTTTTATGACCTGAGATCAAGAGATACAATCAATAACTGGCTGGAAGCTGAAAAAATAATTAAAAAGCAGAATTTTAAAAAAGTTGTTCTGGTCTCTTCAGCTTTTCACCTGATGAGGATAGAGAAGATGATAGATATCGGAGATGACATCTCTGCTTCTTATGCTGCATATAAAGAGGATTGTGCTGATCCTTCAAAAAGCCTGCTGGATAGTTTTTCTGAATATAACTATAATGTGGCATCTATGCTGACATACCTTGTTTTTCCCGCTGGTTTATACCGTGCCACTATCGGGAAATTAAGGAATTGAAAATTAGACTTCTAAATTTATATTTTAAATGGGGCTAACCCCCATAAAAAGCCCCCGCGGGGGAGCCCCGATGATCGTGAGACGCAGTTTCATTTTAGGTTATAATAAATCATAAATATAGTGAGCGTTTAAATTGAAAAAAAAGATCAAATATCTGAATTTTATAGGTCTGCTGCTGCTGGCTGTGATCCTCTGGAAAATTGATTTTAACGAGGTAATGAAGTATTTAAAAAATGTAAACGGCTGGTATCTGCTCCTGGCTTACCCGTTCTTAATGCTGAATATATCGCTTAAATCTGTAAGATGGAATTATTTAATGAGGAGCCAGGGGGTGCATATCCCTTTCTCAAAGACGTTCTATGTGTATCTCTGGGGTTATTATTTCGGCACGGTAACACCGGGTAGGATTGGTGAAATATCCAAGGCCATTTATTTTCAGGATAAATTCGAAAACCTGGGGAGAGGGTTTGTCTCTGTAGTTGTTGACAGGCTTTATGATATTGGTATACGGGTAGTACTTCTCTTTATTCTGTATCCTCTATACAGTAATCTTTTTGAGTTCAGATTTATCGGCTTTTTAATTATGCTTGTTGTGACAGGAGCCGGCGGATTAATTCTGATTAGAATGAAATCTATTCGTAATATTGTTTCCAGGTTGAGTGAGTTTGTCATTCCGAAAAAGTTTTATCCGGTGATCAAGAGTAACATTTCCGGCTTTATTAATGATATGGTTACTATGATTACAAGTGTAAAAGTTGTAAGTGCTACTGCTGTGATAACTTTAGTGAGTTATCTGTTTTATTTTATAATGGCTTACTCAATTCAGAAGAGCTTTAATATTGAAATGAATTTTACATATAATATTTTCTGTGTTGTTTTAACAAGTCTTGCGGCAGTAGTGCCAATTTCAATTTCCGGTCTTGGCGTCAGAGAAGCTGTAATGATTTATCTGTTCAGTAATATAGGCCTGGGTAGCGAGGCAGCAGTATTGTTTTCGTTATCATTTTTTGCGCTTAACCCTATACTGGCTATTCATGGCTGGATTGTTAACACTTTGATGATGTTCGGAAGCACCGCAGATAAAGAGAATAAAGTGGAAAAGATGTCTGATGTCCCTGACAAACCGGAATAATATCGATTTATGAAAGTCTTATAATTATCTTGACATATAGATAAGCGGTTATTCACTTTTAACCAGACCTAATCTTAAAAAACAGAGGAATCAATGAAAGCAGGATTAACACTCGTAGTCCCCGTATATAATGAAATAGGCGCCATTGAAAACAGCATAATCCATTTGAAAGAGATTAAAAAGAACTGTAAAGATTTCAATTTTGAAATAATAATTGTTAATGACGGTTCAACTGACGGCACCGAAACAATATTGAAAGGAATCACAAAAGATAAAGATTTAAAAGTAGTCCATCATCCGAAAAACCGCGGTTATGGCGCAGCATTAAAGACCGGAATAAAAGCATCGCAATATCCATATATAGCCATAACAGATGCGGACGCTACATATCCGGATGAACGCATACCTGAGTTTTTCCGTGATGTGGTGGAAAACGATCTTGATATGCTTGTTGGAGCAAGGACCGGTGAATCTGTTAAGATTCCTCTTATAAGAAAGCCTCCGAAGTGGGTAATAAACCAGCTGGCTAATTTTATGACAGGGACTAAAATTCCTGACCTGAATTCAGGTCTCAGAATTATGAAAAAAGAGGTTGTTGAGCGATTTATTCATTTTCTTCCGGATGGATTCTCTTTTACATCTACAATTACTATATCAATGCTGGCCAAGGGATATCAGGTAAAATATGTACCGATCAATTATCATCAGAGGAAAGGTAAATCAAAAATCAGGCCGTTTTATGATACGCTGAATTTTGTTAAACTTATTATACGAACTGTTATGTTTTTTGACCCTCTTAAGGTGTTTCTGCCCATCAGCCTGCCGTTACTTATTGGCGGTTTTATTTTTATAATTGTCCAGCTTGTTCTTTATAAGAATATTGATACTATCTCTGTTTTAATAACATTATCGGGACTTAACATACTCACAGTGGGTATGCTTGCGGAAATGATTGCAAACAAGAACTGATATTTATATTATTCTTTTTATGGCCGGGTAATGTTCACTACCCGGTTATATCAGTTATAATCTCAGCAACCTCAGCCATCCGCTAATATCAATCTTTAATGCTTTTTTCGGCTTCAAAAAATACTTGTAATCATCTATTATAAATAGTTTTTGACTATTTTAAACAGAATTAATCATTTTTTAATCATTTGTAATAACTTTTAATAATATCAGCAGGTAGTTTAGAGCGGAAATGATCGTCAGCAATACAGTTGAACATGAACTGAAATATATTATAAACAACACTCGTGCGAATGATATTACCGCATGGCTTTCCAGGTATTGTGAGCCTGATCCTGAATTTCCTCAGGGTATGATTTCAAGTATATATTATGATACCCTGAACTGGAAATATCTGGACCAGAAGTTCAACAGTTATTATCTTAAAACAAAAGTCCGCCTGAGATGGTATTCTGACCTTCAGTATAGTTATCACTATGATGCAGCATTTGTAGAGGTTAAATATAAGATAGGCTCAAGAAGGGATAAGGCAAGAGTTAATTCACCATATACAGGTGGCGAGATCGCGCGTATGCCTCTTGAGGATGGGTGTCTTATTAGAATACCCGCTCTCCTGAGCAGCAAAGGTGTGGTGGTTAAAGATAAGCTGTTACCGGCATTCCAGATTACTTACAAAAGGTTCAGGTATATTGATCCTTTTTCCGGTTCACGAATCTGTTTTGACTTTGATATTCATTCGCCAAGAACAAACAGGATTATGCTTCCCTACTTAAATTCTGTTATGCTGCAGACTGCGGTATTCGAAGTGAAAGGTGGAGAGAGCGAACTCCCTTCATCACTTTATCCGTTGACTGATATGGGATTAAGAAAGTCCGCATTTTCAAAATATAGCGCGTGCTATCAGAAGCTTACACGGCGTCATTATTGATATATTTTAAATTTTTCAGGTAAAGGTGTACTTATGGATTTATCTTATGAAAAAATAACTTCTATTTTACTTAAAGGCTTCGGAAGCCAGAAGATGGAGGATATCGGGTTCTTTCCATTTCTTCTTCTCCTGATGCTTTCTCTTGTTGCAGCAATGATTGTATCATATCTGTATCTTAAATTTTATAAGAACAGGGCAACAGGGAGCCAGATTCACAGGGCATTCCCGCTTCTTGGAGTTGCAATAACCGGGATATTTATATGTATCCAGTTTTCTCTTCCATTGTCTCTCGGTCTCCTTGGTGCGTTGTCAATTGTCAGGTTCAGGACACCGATCAAGGAACCTGAAGAGATCGGTTTTATCATGATTGTCGTCGCGACTTCTATCTGTTGTGCGACATTTAATATTCTTTTCCTGGGCATTATACTCCTGGTGACTTTTATCGGTCTTCTCATCCTTCAAAGCGGCCCCAGGTTTCTCAAGGGGAGGCTCAATGACGGTATGCTTATTCTAACGGTTCCTTCTGATGATTATAACGGTAAAGCAGGGGACATTTTCGGTTATCTTAAAAAGACTCTGCCGGCAGGTAAAATTGAAAGCATTACAGAAAATCAGGGTGACTCAGTGATTTCATACAGCTTCAGTACTATTGAGGATGAAATGATTCTTAAAATCAAACAGGAACTTTCAGCGATATCAAATGAGATAAGCTCAAGCTTTTTCTTTAACAGGATCGGCGATATCTGACAGTAATCAGATGAAAAAAAATCTGCTTCTAATTATTATCTTTATCGCAATAGCAATATGCGGATCTTTTCTTGAGAGTGCCGGCATATTTGATACGGCAATAAAGAGACTTCGCGACAGGGATCTCCCTTCACCTCTGCTTAACTTCGGGAGAAGGGGGCAGATTATGAAGGAGATGGGACTCAGGTATGTTGTCCCCCTTGATGAGCCTGTGAGGGATAATGGTGCAAGCCGGATAAGCCTTGATCTTTCCAAACTTGAGTCAAGAGATGAATGGATTGAGTCAGGCAATCTTACTCCGGATAAAATGGTTAGTACCACAATTCTTGATAAAGCTATAGTAGAATCAGGCCTTCCCATTATTTCCATGTACATTAATGAACATGACCTTTACGATAAATTTACAGGTATTTACGCTAATCCGCTTGAGAGAGGACGGAACTGGGAACGCCCATGCTTTATTTCATGTTTCAATGACGGGAAACTTCTGTTCGGGACAGGGGCCGGGGTAAGGATTCATGGAGGGACAAGCAGGCTTCATCCCCTGAAGAGTTTCAGACTATATTTCAGGTCTGTTTATGGACAGGAACAGTTTAAAAAAGGGGATCTGTTTAATGGGGCGGGGGATCCCGTAAGGCGTATTGTTGTGCGGAAGGCTGATGCATCTTTCGGTTTTATTAACTCAATGGCTTATGATATAGCGAGAAAAATCGGGTGCTATGCTCCAATGACTGAGCAGGTGAAGCTTTATCTCAACGGAAAACCGCATGGGCATGGTAATTTTGAGATAATCGAACATCTTAGCCGTGATTATCTCGAAAACCATTTCGGGCATAAAGATTTTGTGTATTATAAAATAAAAGGGAGAAAGAACAGACCTCCGGAATATCAGCAGCTATATGAATGGGCAAAGGACTCCAGCCAGCCTGTTATCTTTGACAATGTGTTATCTGTGATTGACATGGAAAATTTTATCAATTACTGGATTGCTAATATTTTCTGTGCAAACAGTGATCCATATCAGGGTATAGCATTACTGGACAGGAAAAAGAAGGGTACAAAATGGTTCTGGCTGATGTGGGATATGGACCATAGTTTTGTCAATTATTATGAGCCGGATAAAAAAAATCTCTGGGAACAGGAAAGACCGCTCAATCTTGTTTTTTCCGATACGAAGAGGGAAACAGACCCTCGGTATTTTATTTTCAGAAAGCTTATATTTAATGATGAGAAATTCAGAAGCCTTTTTAAGAAACGGCTTGAGGAAAAATTTAACTATTTTCTTACCCGGGATTATCTTATGTCTGTTGTCGATAAAAACAGCAGGGTTTGCGGCAGTTTGGGAATGAATATGGATAAGATAGATCCTCTTTTATATGAATATATGAACAATCGTCCGGAATATGTAATGAATATGATGAACAGGTTTTTTAAACTGGGTGATGTGAAAAGGGTTAATTTTATAATACCATCCGGAAGAACAATCCGGATTGATGGTTTTGAGATAAAAAAGAGCTTTATCGGATTATATTTTCAGGGGAGCTCGTTATCCCTGTCAGGGGAAAATAGCGCTGTCAGGGGATGGATTATTAATGGCAGAAAATTTTATGGAAACAGGTTACCTCTGCCAATTAATGAGAATACTCAGGTTAGCCCTTTATACTGATTTGTAAATCAGCTTATTTTTTTTTAATTAACTTCTAAAAATGGTGGTATTTGATAGGCCGGTTATTTATAGTTTTTTTACCGGAATAATTTTTTAATATTGTGATCGAGCTATGAACTTTAAAAATCTCTTACTGACAGCACTCCGTGCTCTGACAAAAAATAAACTGAGGTCCTCTCTTACAAGTATTGGTATCATTATAGGTATCTCATCGGTTATTGTTATGGTGGGGATGGGGGAGAGTGCAAAAATTGAGGTGCGCGGTAAAGTTTTTACATATGGGGCTAATGCTCTTAGTGTGTCTACTTCAAGATTGAGAAAATATATGAACCAGGGAGATCTGGTTGAGCTGAAAAATACATTCTATCAGATCGAACTTATCAGCCCTTATCTTAAAGATAAAAATGTAATTATAAGATATAGAAATATGAAGATGACAACAGATATTGAAGGGGTTGGCAGCAGTTATTTTGAAATTAAAGGGAAAAAATGTAAAACAGGCAGACTCTTTCAGGAAGAGGATATTTTCGGAACTTCAAAAGTTGCTGTTATTGGTTCAAAGGTGCAGCAGGAACTGTTCAAAAGGAAAGACCCTATTGGAGAACAGATACTGGTGGGGGATGTGCCTCTTACTATTATCGGAGTACTTGAATATTCAGGTGAATCTTTTGGCGGGAGAGACTTCGACAGTATTGTACTGATGCCTTATACAACATTTAATACCCGCCTGTTAAACAGACGTGTCTTTGAAGAGATTTATATTAAAGCTATTGATGAAAACTCGGTACATGAAGTCGGGGATAATGTCAGAAAATATTTAAGGGCAAAGTTTAATATACTCGACGGACAGCCGGATAACATCAAAGTTTATACAAGTGATGATAAGCTTAAAATGGCTAATGATATATCAAATGCACTTGCTATTCTTCTTGCCGGAATAGCATCTATCTCACTCTTTGTCGGAGGAGTGGGCATTATGAATATAATGCTTGTTTCCGTAACGGAGAGGACAAGGGAGATTGGTATAAGAATGGCCATCGGTGCTAAGAAAAAAGATATAATGCTGCAGTTCCTAATAGAATCTGTTTCTTTAAGTATGGTTGGCGGAATTATCGGTATTCTCCTGGGATTAGGCGTATATGGAATTATAGTATATTTTGTTAAGTGGCCCTTTATTTTTACTCCGTCAGCAGTATTTTTAGCCGTTTTTTTTGCCACGGCAGTAGGTATATTTTTCGGTTACTACCCCGCAAAAAAAGCATCTGAACTTAAGCCTATTGAGGCCTTAAAATATGAATAAAAAAGAACCGGTATCATTAAAATTCTGGTCTTTTATTGTCAGAGGGGAGAGATGGAAGTCCCTCCTTTTTGTTTTTTTTGGTGCTTTCATTTTAAGAATTCATACTCTTTTTATCGATTTTATCCATGTTGACGTTGTAACTTCATATATACTTGTAAAGAGAGATCTGGCAGGTCTGGATTTTGAACCGAATAAAGGATGGCTTAATCATTATCTTTTAAAGTGGAGTATCTGGCTTTTCGGGGATTCAGTGACTTCATTCCATCTAACAGGTATTATTTTTATTCTTCTTACAATGGTTTTAATTATACTCCTCGGTAAAAAAGTATACAATGCAGGTGCAGGAATTCTTGCTGCGATGCTTTACGGCTTTATAATATCATCTTATAATACAGAATTTACAGCAACAAATGGCGAGGTTTTGTATAACCTTTTTTATATGGGGACATTTTATTTCTCATACCTGTTTTTTATTGACAGGAAGTACTGGGCTCTTCCGGCAGCACTCTTTTCAGTTTATCTCGGATACGGAATTAAAGTACAGGGGGCATTTTCTCTCCCCGCAGTTTTTGCATATTTAATATTCGTGTTTCCGGTTTTCAGAAGCTGGTTCAGGATTAAGGCTTCCCGGTTTTATTTAATCATGATCCCGACACTTGCCGGAGTTTTCGTTTTAATTCTGATTGACTGGAATTATTTTCATTTCGTTTTCGACGGCGCATTAAGAAACAGGATTGAGCCTCTGGTAATGTATGTTTCAAACAGAGGTTTTAATCCATTTATGGTCCTTGGAAAGCTTCTGCTGCGCTCCGTGCATTTTCTTCTTTATCATAGTGTTATCTGGGTACCGGGTGTTCTTGCCGTTGTTTATTATTTCAGAAGGAACGACAGAAAAGAAAGTGAGGGATTTATAATTGCAGTAACACTTGCTCTCTTCGCATCGATATTTCTCGGAGGTGCCAGACTTTCAGTGCACTATTTTATTATACTCCTGCCTACACTGTCGATACTGGCTGCGGGTTATATCAGTGAGCGGATGGATAAGCCGGTATTTGCAAAGAGAGCTTTCTTTGCTTTTGTGATTCCTGTAATCTTTTTCTTCTCATGGAATATGAAGGATGCCTATATAAGGCATTTTGCTCCTGAACTGAAGCAGCAGGAGGGGAATTTTGCTTATTATTTCAGGATGATCGCACTTGCTTCCCATGGCGAGTATTTACTCCCTCATAAAAGTATTGTTCCTGTTATAAATTATCTGCAAAATAATACACCTCCTGATTCAAAAATTATGTCGTGGCCCATGGGGACCGAGATTGTTTATTATTCCGGAAGATACTCAGCAGGTGATTCATACTGGTATAATGAAGGTGCTTTGTATGCAATAGTACAGAGAGAGAAAGGGAATAATAAGATTTATGAAGACTATCAGAAGGGATTTGTGAAGCATATAAAAGGACTTAATCCGGATTGCTTTATTGATGTCGGGGCAACATCAATGATAAGAAAAGTTTTAGTTTACAGAAAAAAAACTGATCCTCCATATTATTTTGACTGGAATACAGCACCTGTTGTGCGGTTTGGCAGTTTTGCAACTCTTGATGATTTCCCGGATATAATAAATTATCTCAACAGTAATTATGACTTCGCCGGCAATTTTGGTGAAGGAAGGATCTGGGTGAGGAAAAAGTGAACAGATTTGCTAAGTATATCCTCTGGATCGCGGGACTGATTTTTGTTTTAAGAATTCCGGTTCTTTATCAGCATATAATTGATATTGACGAAACGGCATTCAGCGAATTCGCCTCGATAATGCTTAATGGCGGCCTCCCTTATATCGATGCTGTTGATAACAAGCCCCCTATGACCTATTATTTTTTTTATCTTGTTTATGCTTTAACTGGTATTAAAAGTCTTATCACTGTTCATTTCTTCACGACAATCTGGGTTATTATTACCGGTATATGCATATATCTTTTCGGTAACAGACTGAAAGATGACAAAACAGGTTTAGTTGCATCATTATTATTTGTATTCATGATGCATACTTATGAGCCTAAATACATATCATCAAATGGTGAGACTCTCATTAATCTTTTTCTCGTTTTATCATCATATATTTTTCTTTTTATTAATACGGCGTGGGCCCGTAAAATTCTTCTTCATATTTTATCAGGAGTATTGCTTGGCCTTGCTATTATGACAAACTACAAGGCTGGTATACTTGCTTTTGTTTTTATAATTCAGTCATTAATCATCGGGCCTTTTTTATCGCATAACAGGCAAATCCGTTTCATGGAAGGTCTTGTTAAACTTTTTATTACCGGTTTTTCTTCATTTATACCTGTAGTATTATTTGCATTTTTTTTTCATGTAAAGGGTAATTTGAATGAAGCTGTCTTCTGGGGATTTTTATATAACTTCGGTTATATTGAATCAGGAAAAGGGGCATTCTCCTCATTAAAAATTGTCGGAAGAACCGGATATTTTATTCTGCTCACATTACCTGCATGGATTGCCGCATTGAAATACATTTCTGCAAATTTGAAAAAATTTAAATTGTCCGGCAGAGCAGAATCTGTTGATGCGGAATATTCTCATTTTGCTTTTCTTACCCTCTGGCTTGGTTTTTCTATTTATGGTGCAGCTATTGGAGGGCGTGGTTATGGGCATTATTTTATACAGATTGTTCCCCCCCTTGCTCTTATCTCTGCTGCCGGTTATACTTTTGTTAAGCAATATAAAAAAACTTTCTGGTTATGGCTGCTATTACCAGCGGTAATATTTACTGCTTCACGAATTGATATAATAAAAACATATGAAATTTTGAACTACCCTAATTATAAATCTGAAATAAGTTTCAGAAAGGCAGGTGAATACATAAAGAGCGTGTCTGCTCCTGATGACAGAATCTATGCATGGGGATGGGCTACTCCCGTTTACTATTTCGCGGACAGGAGAAGTGCATCGCGTTTTATTATATCTGATTTTGTATCAGGCAGAGTTTTCGGTACAGCAAATACTTCCGGTGCGGTAAGGAATGAACTTACAGAAAAATTTCTCCCTGTTCTTATTGAGGATCTTAAAAAGAACAAACCCCGGTATTTCGTCGATACTTCACCTTCCGGTTTTTTCGGGTATGACAGGTTCCCGCTCAAATTTTTTCCTGAATTGAATTCATTTATAAATAATTATTATGACAGGGAAACTGAAATCGATGGACTGGTTGTGTACAGGAGAAGGGATATTTAATCATTTTTCTGCCATCTGAAAAGTGCAGAACCTGCAGAGAGAAAGATTACTGACATTATGAAAAGTACAAAAATCTGGCTTCTGATTTCATAAAGGGTTGCGCCGTCATTCATAACCTGCCGTATGCCGGACGTTATATGCGTAAGCGGAAGAAGTTTGGAAAATTTAATAACCCATGGCCTTGCCCCCTCCATTGAAAACCATACTTCCGACAGCAGCATCATGGGCCATGAGAGGAGGTTGAGTATACCTCCGGCAAATTCCTCGCTGCTGCTCCTTGAAGCTATTATAAGCGCCAGTGATACCATACTGAAGCTTCCCAGCATAAATATAATCAGCAGTGAAATGTATGAGCCCCTGTTTTCAAAACCGTAGATTAATATACATGCGGTATAAACAGTTCCGGTGGTGAGAAGGATTACAAACATACGTGAAAGAATCTGGGCTGTGAGAAACTCAAATGGAGTAAGCGGTGTGACGCTGAATCTTTTGAGTACGCCGTTTTTTCTATCCCTTACAACTGAGTAGCCCACACCAAAAAGAGCGCTGAACATCATATTCATTGCAAGGACACCGGGAAACAGCCATTCAATATAGGGAATCTCGCGTCCATTTACAGATTCCGGAATAAAACCTGTTTTAATCTCTTCTGATGATGATATTAGAAGTTTTTCTGTCATAAAACTTTTCGGGGATGTTGAACTTTTCCAGTATTTTCCCTCTGCCGGATCAATAAGAAGGTCGATCCTGTGGTGAAGAAGTCTGCTAATACCGGATTCCTGTGATTCAAATTCAATAAATTCAATAAATTTTGATTTTCTGAATTCCTGATATTGCACGGAAATTTCTTTTCTGATATCCCCGGAATTTATTACTCCCACCTTATATTCCTTTCTGCTGTCCTGGCTGAATATCAGGCTGAAGCCAACAATGACAAAAAAGGGGAAAAGGATATTCCACCCGAACCCCGATTTGTCGCGGTAAAATTCCCTGTTGCGATTTATAAAAATGATCAGTATTCGTTTTAACATCTGTTATGCTCTCAGTGTGTGACCTGTCAGTTTAAGAAACACATCCTCAAGATTAGGTGTGCGGATAGTCATACCGGCAAGATCTGCTCCTGAAGCTGCAAGTTTCTGCACGCATTGGTTCAAAGAATCGGTGCGGAATTCAATTCCATTTTCCACAATAAAGTACTGGCATGCAAGTGTATTAAGATATTTTTCCGGGTTTTCAGTCCGTATGAAAATTGTTGCCCCCTGCCCGTGTTTTAAAAGAAGGGAATACGGTGTGTCTATATCAATAATTTTTCCGTAATCCATGATTGCTATTTTATCGCAAAGTCTCTCTGCCTCTTCCATATAGTGGGTTGTGAGTATTATCGTTTTACCGGAGTTTTTTATACCTGTAACAATTTCCCATAAGTGTCTGCGTGCCTGCGGATCGAGGCCTGTGGTGGGCTCATCAAGTATAATAAGTTCAGGATTATTTGTAAGTGCAATTGCAAGGAGGAGGCGCTGTTTCTGGCCTCCTGATATCTTCCTGTTGTCTCTGTGAAGAATTTCCTCCAGTCTGCATACTTCAATAATCCAGTCGATATCGGATTTGCCGGGATAGAGGCCTCGGAAAGTTTTCAGTGTTTCAAAAACAGTCAGGTATTCAGGAAGCCTGGTACTCTGAAACTGTATACCGGCCTCAGCCTTGAAGCGTTTCCCCCTGTTGTTACCTTTATATAGAATTGTTCCTGAGTCTTCTTTAAGTATTCCTTCAATGATTTCAATAGTAGTAGTCTTCCCTGCGCCGTTAGGCCCGAGAAGACCGAAACATATACCGGGTTCAATTGAGAAGCTTATTCCGTCTACAGCCTTTACACCCGGGAAAGTCTTCCGCAGATCGCGGACTTCAAGTACCGGTTCCATCACTTTATTTTATTTATAATCCAGAGAAGAAGTACTGCTCCGAAAAGAGCTGCAATAATTTGAGCAATTATTCCATGTATACTGAAACCAATAATCCTCAGGAGAAAGCCTCCTATGAAAGATCCCGCTATACCTACAATCAGGTTCCCTAAAAGGCCAAAACCGCGGCCCTTCCAGATAATTCCCGCAAGATATCCTGCGGTCAGGCCTACAATAATTGTTACTACTATTCCCATAAATCCTCCATTTAATAATTAAAGATTCTGTTTCCGGTACTGGCTTGGTGAAACACCTTCAATCTTTGAAAATACAGTGCAGAATGTTGTGTTTGAATTGAATCCTACTGCTATGCCCACTGAAAGAATTGAACGTTTCGGTTCTTCTATAAGCATTTTTTTTGCTTCATCAATACGGTATTCATTCACAAATGTATTGAAGTTTTTCTTAATCCTTTCATTAAGGATTTCTGAAAGCTGGTGAGGACTTATCCCTAACTCTCCGGAGAGATCACGAAGAGAGAGCTCCTCATCCGCGAATACTTTTTCATCCCGCATAAGCTCTGTAAGGCGATTAAATATTACATTAACATCAAGTCCGGTAATTCTTGATTTTTCGTAATGGGCTTTACGGGTTTCGCTCCGTAGAAGCCTGTGGTAATCGTGATGACGCTGCGTGATCAGGTAAACGTATATAGTGGCGGCGTTGGCGATGAGTATAGATAGTTGTACGAGCCTGATAGAGTTAATGTAGCCGATAAAGCATATCAGGTTTGAAACGGCAATGGAAAGAGCGGATATATAACCCATTCTGGCAGGTTTGGAAATCCTGTTATTGCTGTCTCTTCGCCAGACCGGCAGCATTTTAATTAGTACCGGGCTCATCAGGGCAACCATATAGAGGTTCGGTATTATTGCTGTTATATATAAGGTTTTGATATATACCGGGAGAGTTTTAAATTTGTCACCTGTAACAGGAAGAGCCAATGAATAATCTGAAAGCTTGTCAATCCCTGATACCGGTAAAAACAGCAGAAGTAAAAAAGATGCTGCTGCAGGTACAAGAAAAATCCCGTGATATTTATTGAGAGCAAACTGACTTGATAACACCCACCTGTACCTGAAAACAATAATCGGCGGGGTGAGATAAACAAGCGGTGTTATAAACATTGTGAATTGAAAAGCATATCTCCATCCGGTAAGAATAGTCGTGCTTAAAAAACATATCTGGAACATCCATAATGCCATCGAAAAAAAAGATAGAGCGAATAGGTAGTCTATGAATCCCTTTTTTGACTGCATCATCTGGCCTGCTGAGATAATTACAGCAAACGAAGGGCCGAAAAACATGATAAAATAGAGTATCTTTTCTGGCATAAATTATAACCGGTATTTAAATTTAATTATCTCAAACAGAATGTCAAATAAATTTAATGTTCATGAATACGGGAGTGAAATATCATTAAAACAGGTAATTGAATCTTTCAGAATTATAATTTCTGAAATCTTTCCGTTTTATAAATTATAATTCAGTGAGACAACAGAATTATAAGATGGTAAAACCATATAGACGGTTTTTTAAATATACGTGATTTGTGAAAAAAATCACAATTATTATGTCCGGGAGGATTGAGAATCATGAATAGTAGTATAGATTATGAAAAGGAGTTCCAGGATTTTCTGGCAAAAGATGATCATCTTGGCAAGATGGTTCACAAGAGAGCGGAGAAATTCGGCAATACGAAAGTAGCTGTAAGGCATAAGGCTTTCGGCCAGTGGGAGGAGTTTACCTGGGGGAGGTTTGTTGAAATTATTGACAACTGTGCCATGGGGCTTCTTGAATACGGGGTTAAGGAACGTGAATTTGTAGGTATATTTTCGAATAACAGGGTGGAGTGGGCTGTGGCTGATTATGCCTGTTTTTCGATAAAGGGATGTTCTGTTCCAATTTATCAGTCTAACTCCGCTGAAGAATTAAAATATATTGTTAATGACTGTACAATACGGATCCTTTTTGTTGAAAAGCAGGAACACTATGATAAGGCAATGAAGATTCTCCCTGAAACTTCAGTTGAAAAAGTTATTATCATAGATCACAGGATTAACTATGATAAAAACAACAGCAAGGTTATTCTTTATAAAGATTTTATTGAGATGGGGAGTAGAAGCGGAAGGAGAGATGAAGTTTACAAACTCCTTGATTCCGGGAAGACAGATGATCTCTCCACTCTTATCTATACATCAGGAACAACAGGCGAGCCGAAGGGCGTTATGCTTACACATAAGAACTGGCTTGCTATGCTTTTTGCAACGGGATATTATATCCCTATCATAGAATCTGATGTGAATCTTGCATTTCTCCCTCTGGCTCATGTGTTTGAAAGAGCATGGAGCTATTTTATCCTCTGCTGTAACGCACGCGTTGACTACTGTCACGAAGCCAAGCCTGAAGTTCTTATGCAGTTTCTGCAGGAGTCCAGGCCTCACTATATGTGCAGTGTGCCGCGACTTTGGGAGAAGGTTTACGCAAAAGTAATGGACGGAGTAAGCCAGATGCCTCCTAAAAAGCAGAAGATATTCAACTGGGCTCTCGAAATCGGGAAGCAGGTTGCGTATATGAAAAAGGATCAGAAGCCGGTTCCATTCGGTCTTAAGTTTAAACATAAAGTTGCTGATAAACTTATACTTCATAAAGTCAGGGATCTTTTCGGCGGGCGAAACAAGGTTTACAACTGCGGAGGTTCTGCATTCTCAGGTGAAATTTCAGAGTTTTTCTTTAAGTGCGGAGTTCTCCTGCTGCAGGGGTATGGTATGACAGAGTGCTTTGTTATAACAGTTTCCAATCCCACAAGGAATAAGTTCGGTACTTGCGGTCCCGTAGTTCCGCTTATGAAAGTAAGGATATCTGAAGAGGGCGAAATCCAGGCCACAAGCCCGAGTCAGACACAGGGGTACTGGAACAAACCTGAACTTACAAAGAATCTCTTCACTGAAGACGGCTGGGTAAGGACCGGTGATATAGGTCACATCGATGAAGAAGGCTACCTTGTAATCACAGACAGGCTCAAGGATATGTTTAAAACTTCAGGGGGCAAATATGTGGCTCCACAGCAGATTGAAACTTTACTTAAAGAGGATATATTTTTTGAACAGGCTGCAGCGATCGGTGACGGGAAGAATTTTGTTTCAGCACTTATAGTTCCCTCTTTTGAACAGCTTGAACTTTACTGCCAGAAACAGGGTATAAAGTATTCATCAAGAGAGGAACTTGTGAATAATCCTGAAATTCTTAAGCTCTACAGGGAGAGAATTGACGCAAGGACTGAGGTTTTAGGCCAGGTTGAGAAAGTGAAGAGGTTTACGCTTCTGCCGGAGGAGTTTTCTCAGGAGAATGGAGAGCTCACTCCCACTTTTAAAATAAAAAGAAAAGTTATTTCAGAAAGATATAAGGATGTTATAAACTCCATGTATAAAGATTAGTGCTCATCTTAAACCGGTGATCAGATTTTTTTCAGCGCTGCCCTCCCGGGCAGCCTTTTTTTACCCGGCTAAGAAAATTTTATAAACTGCACTACCGTGATTTCCACACGCTTTTCATTCTCACCAGATCTTTTGTACCGGTAATGTTTGTGATTGCATGATGGAATACTCCGCCTTCTGGACCTTTGGCTGCTTTTGAAATTACTGTGTCTCCGAAATTTGCCTCAGCCCTGAAGTTTATATCGATTTCATGAAGAGTGTGGTTTTTCAGAAAATCGAAGGGTAATGCTTCGGCGCACCATTGAATGTATTTGACATTATTAACATGCCGGTAGAGATCGCAGTCGAAGTATCTCACAGTGAGGGATATCTCATGTTCCGCCTTTTCCACCTCCGTGAGTTTCTCAAAGTTATGCGGAAGTGCGGGTTCCCTGTCAAGTGTCTGCACCCTGTTTGCATCCAGGTCCAGTGTCACACCAGTCCGTTCTTTCATACTGAATGAAACAGCGGAGTTTATACCTCTCCCGATTGTTTTACCGGAACTGTCTGACAGTTCGAAATTTCTTATAACATATTTATCCTTTATAGGCGATAACCATGATTCAATTTTTATTTTTTCATGCCAGTCCGGAAGACGATCAAGCTTTACATGAAGACGTGTGAGAACGAAAATAATATCAGAATTATTGATGCCGGCATCTTTAGTTATAAGCATGCCGTGGGTGATCCCGATATCCTGCATAAAGTTGCAGATGAGCATCATTGTTGATGAGACATTCATATCCAGATCGTATACATTTACTGTGTATTCTTTTTCTGTTAGCGAGATATTATTTATTACATTCATGGATTTAATCCTTATGAAAATTAAACTGCAGGTATGGTTTTGTAATGATTATTAAATTGCAAGTATTATTTGGATAGCCATGCAGGACATCGTCTGAAGTTATTTTTGAAATGCGATGCATATAAAGGTAAGATTTAATTCTCTCCCCCGATTTTCCTGGGGGAGATGTACGACAGTGGAGGGGGGAATTAAACTTTCTCCACCCTGCACGGTATATACCTGTGGAGCGGAGTTCCTGCAAACCTGTCTCTGTGAGTATTCTTCGCGAGCCTGTTTGCGTTAGCACCGTAAGTCTTGCCCTGATATTCAAGACCGAAACCATGCGGGATCATAACATAACGCCTGCATGTCTGCTCAGTAATTTCAAGCTCAATAACCTCTGAGCCTGCTTCTGTTGTAACCTTCACCATGTCGCCGTCTTTAAGGCCGAGCTTTTCAGCATCAGCGGGATTCATAATGCAGGTACATGCGCGTTTTCCCTCATTCCACACCGGGTTTCTCATGTTCGTGTTGGCGTTATACGGTATGTGCCGCCCTGATGAAAGTATAAATGGAAACTTCGCATCATGTTCAAGAGCTTTCTTCTCGGTTTCAGAGTCAAGTTCAGAGAGCCATTCTTTCATCTCCGGAATATATATATTAACTTTTTTATCTTCGGTACTGAGGTCGGAGAAGTTGTCTTCAGGATCTGATTTTCCTATCCACAGGCCTTCAGGATGGTCAAGGATTGCTTTGAAAACCTCTTCACCAAGGAGCGGCCCCTTGCTGAATCCTGCGCGTACTGCTGCTTTCTTGAAACTGCCGGGCGCGACCATAAGCATCGCCCATAGGTTGGCAAGGTTACCGGAACCCAACTCTTTGCCGAGAGTTTTAGCTACTATAAACGGCATTGATTTAAGAGCTGAAGGATTTTCTTTTCCGAAATTCATGAGCTCCATTCCGAACTTGAGCCTGTTTTCTTTTGCAGCAGAATAAAGAGTTTCGGGAATCTCCGGTATGAATCCCATCTTATCCGCTATTCGCATATGAATTTCACCGAGTTCAATCTGCTCACCTTCAGCTTCAATTACAGGCTGCCGCATCTGGAAGTATATGTCAGGCCATGTCCATGGGAAGAATGTACCGTCCCATGATTCATAACCTGTTCTGGCCGGGAGCACGTAATGTGCGAGTTTTGCTGTTTCTGTCATTGCAATTTCGCATACAACGAGAAGTTCCAGCTTTGAAAAAGCTTCCTCGTAAGCTGTGGTATCCGCAAATGAACGGAGAGGATTGCTCTGACAGCACATAACAGCGCGCAGCCTGTCAGGCCTGCTGCTCATTATCTCCTCGGGCATTACATTAGGAGGGAAGAGTCCGCAGATAGCCGGGAAACCGGTTTCAACTGTCCTCCATGTCTTTTCATCGCGTTCATCGCTGTGCCCTGTGAGAGGCATAAGCACTCCGGGAATAACATTCCCTCCCGGTACACAGAAATTTCCGGTAATAGTAAAAAGTATTATTTCCAGGTAAGATGTGAGCGTGCTGTGCCTGTTCATATAAACACCAAGGTCGGGGTGATACGCAGCTTTCCTGATTTTGAGCTGACGGCAGACTTCTTTCACCTGTTCATAATCAAGGTCGCAGAACTCAACTGCCGATTTAGCGTCAAAACCTGTGAACCAGTTTTTTATCTCATTATATCCGCTGACATGATTCTTAATATACTCCTCATCCACCCAGCCTTCATTGATTACAATTGCGATCATCGCTTTTGTGAGCAGAGCATCTGTTCCCGGTTTAATTGCAAGGTGTATGTCGGCAATGGCCGCAGTTTCTGACTTGCGCGGATCAATAATAACAAGGAGCCTGTCAGGATCTTTCGCGAACTCTCGCAGTACAATGGGAGCACGGGGTATCTGGTGGCTTACCATTCCGTTCCAGCCGATTCCAACAAGCATATCACAGTTGTGCTCGTCCGGTATGGCGAATTTATACTGTTTTCCTGTTGCCCTTCCGCTTGCCCAGAACTGCCCTGTGAGTTCCTGGGCAATTGCATTATAATAATATTTTGATCCTAAGGCTTTCATCAGAGTCACACCGGACGCCGCTTCAAAGTGGCACCCCTGTCCCCCGCCACCCATGTATGCGTAAGAGCGGGGACCGTTCTTTTCTATTATATCTTTCAGTTTGGCGGATATCTCATCAATTGCCTGCTCCCATGAAATACGCTCAAATCCATTATCTGTGCGCTTAAGAGGATACTTCAGCCGGTCTTCGTGGTGCTGGTGATGCATGATATTCAGTCCTTTGCGGCACGCATAACCAAGGCTTCGGGGATTGTCCCTGTCTCCGCGGACTTTTATTATCCGGTTATTTTCGACCTCAACTTCAAGGCCGCAGTTTTGAGCACATAGTACGCAACCTGTCTTTTTCCATTCACCCATAAGATCCTCCTCTAAAGTCTTTTATCTTTTTTTAATTTTACCCGAAAAGTGTGCATCCAGTTCTTTAAGCCAGTTCAGTCTTGTTTCCTGGTTCATTATACAGTATTTTAAAACCAGAAGATTCAGGGGATCCATCTTCCGTTCTGACATATCTTTGTACGCTTTATTAAAATCTTCAAGCGTTGATTCAGCCTCTTTAATCTGGTCTTGTATTTTTTCTAAAGCTCTGTTTCTCTCCAGTAATTTAAAATACATTGATTTATTGAGAAATTCATCTTTCCGTATCATCTCGTACCTGAAGGCTCTCTCTTCGCCTTCATTTCCGGTGACCCAGGATAGAAACTCCTCGCGTCCTTTATCTGTAATATGGTAATTGTGACGGTTAGGCCCTGAATCCCTGTATTCGATCTGTTTTTCCACAAGGCCTTCATCTGTCATCTTTTTGAGGAGAGGGTAGAGCTGCCCGTCATTTATTCCGAACTCTTCAAGAATTTTTGTCAAAAAGTCCGAGCGGAGGGAATAACCGTGTGCAGGCCCCTTCATCAATGCCCCGAGAATCATGTGTTTTGTAGCCATTTATTATCTCTTATATACCTTACTATTAAGGTATATAAATAATTTGTTATATATTTGTCAATATATTTCTGTAGTATTCGGGTATTAATTATTTCTGAAGGCATGATATGTGCTTACACTGTTTAAGTGCTTTGTCTTTTTATTTGACGTTTTTCTTGATTGTACTTGTTGTAAGGTGTAGCTTTATTTATAAGCCGAAATTAAGGAGGTGGATTAGTGTTCGGAATAAGGAGGATTTATATTGCAGTGATTGTATTGATAACCGGGGTTATAGTTTTCAGCTGTCTATTCAGTAGTGACAGTGATGAGGATAATCCCTTGGGTTATGTGAGGTTTACTAATGCGACAGGTTCAATCCTTTCCAATATTTCTGGTGGCGGGGCTACATGGGTTGGACCTTATGCTAATGGTGCAACTACTGAACAGAAGGCTGTAGCTACGGGGCAGGTGACAATTACATGGACATGTGGAGGTTCGAATTATAATTTGATAACGCAATCTGACCCGGGTTACTGGAGATTAGTTGTAAACAATTGCAATGGTACAAACACTGATGTGATTGAAGAGTGATTCAGTTTCTTTGACTGAGTATCTGGTGATGTATAACTTGAATTATAACAGTTGTCTACTGTTGTGACGGGTAGAGTTATGAAAAGAAAATTGATTATTGTAATTGCTGTATTAAGTATAGTTACAGGAGTCATTGTTGCCGGGTGTTTTTTTTCTGATGATGATGACCCGGAAAATGTTGGTGCACTGCCCTGTATGTGTTTAATAAATTATTCCAGTACAGGCATTACCGGACTGAGGTACCGTGTATCAGGCACTTCTACCTGGATAACCAGAGATTTTGGTATAACTATTGTTACTAATGGAGGGATTGATTGCCCTAATGGAACATTTGCCTCTGCGTTGCCAGCAGGTACTTATGATTTTGAGTTTTATTCATCAGGCGGGGGAACTGTCCGGGGATGGACATCTGATCCATATGCTGGCGGGAATATCGGATTTCAGGTTACTGATAATACGGGTACATCTGTTTATACTCCGGTAGATAATAACTGTGATTCTATCGGGAGTACTTATTATGCAGATTATTAAGGTTTTAGAGTGATGATTTTATAATGTAATAAAAACATCACTCTAAAACAATTCTTATAAATCTTCCCCGTACGGTTTATCAAAACTTTTATCCAGGG
>DAISJZ010000047.1:5265-23573 GCA_036821145.1 Spirochaetota bacterium | reverse complement strand
AGAAGCTATAAGATCAGCCCTGTTTTTATAATTATCATAGCCCCTTGCCACTATCTCTTCTCCTTTAATTTCAGTTTTATTACCTTTGATAAATATAAGTTTTTAAAACGCAACTTTTATCAATCATTATAAATCAAATATTGACAAATTCAAATATGAATATATTTTATTAATCACAGCTTAAAGTTTTAAAAAGATCCTGATATATTTAAAGTTTTAACACAAGGAGCGGAAAATGGGAATATTAAAAAAAGTTTTAAAATGGATCGGAATTATAATTGGCGGAATTTTTGTTCTGATTATCGGCGCGGGTATCGCCCTGATGATTATTGTTGATAAGCCCTTTGTAGAAACGCAAATGGAAAAACAGCTTAACAGGCAGGTGCGAATCGGGGACTTCAGCGGCGGCCTCTTCTCTGCAGTATCCGGGTTTACTGTAAGCGATGTAAAAATATCCAATTTCAAGTCTCCAAAAGACCTGGAAACTCTCAAGGGGAAACCTGTTTCCGATAAAGATATCTTTGCATCCATGCAGTCATTCAAATTCAAGGTTTCAATTCCTCCGCTGCTGAAAAAGCAGTTTGTGCTTAATGAACTTATGCTTTACACCCCCCAGATAAATGTCGTGCGTTACAAGAGCGGGGCTTTCAACTTTTCTGATCTCCTTGCCCCAAAAAAAATGACACCTGAAGAGAAAGCTGAACTTGAAAAAAAGATGAAAGAAGAGGCTGAAGCCGCAAAAGAAAAAGAGAAAGAAAAAACTGATGAGAAATCCAAACCGCTTACTGCTGATGATATCCCTGTGGCAGTAAACATCGGATCTGTAGGTATGGAAAACGGAAACATCAATTTTACAGATATGACATCCGGGCAGAAAATCAATTTATATAAAGTAACAGCCAAGGTTTTTGATATAAGGATAGATCCTGCAAAACTGGAAAAAGAGGATAATGTATCACTGAAAGTTTTTGCGGGTATAAAAACAGTGGGGAGATCTGAATCCGGGGCTGTGAAGTCCTTTGATATAGGTTTTGATATCAGCGGGAATGTAATTCCCTTTGATAAAAAAACCAGGCTGCTGAACCCTGAAATAATAATTAAAGCCGGATCACCTTATGGAACAATGACCGGCCTTCAGATTTTCAATGAGATGATGAATGTTGAACAGCTTACAAAATACTGCGGTAAATTCGATTTCCTGAAGAAAGACCTGGAATGGAAAAACGGCTATGTCTCAGTCCATTACAAGAATAATGTAGCAACATTGAAAGACGGCAAATTCGCCAATGACGATTTCGCCTTAACATTCGCCGGTAAAATTAATGTTGCCTCCATGGCTCTTGACCTGAACACCGATATGACAATGGCAGCAAAACATACTGCAAAAGTAAAATCACAGACATCTAAATTAGCCGACAAAGCAATCACTGGAAAAATGAAGGATTACATCAAGGCTGATCAGATTGCTGACGCTGCCGTAAAACCCCTGGTTAATGAAAAAGGTGAAATCTACCTTAAATACGAAGTTAAAGGCACAGCTCAGAAGCCTGCCCCGAAACTTATACACCCGGCACTCGGTTCTTTAGCTGACATAGTAAAGGATGCAGGGAAAGACATTGCAGGGGCTGTAGTTGACAAAGCAGCTGATGCCGCAAAAGCAAAAGCTGAAGACAAGGTTAAAAAAGAGGCTGATAAAAAAGCTGATAAGGCAGCAAAAAAACTCAAAAAGCTTTTCTGAGAGGGAACAGGGGCTGCCTCCGGCAGCCCTCTTTAATTTATGAAAAAGCCTGAATATTTAGTAAGTGCCTGCCTTGCAGGTTTTCCCTGCCGCTATAACGGCACCCCTTTCCCGGTTGAAAATATTATACAGCTTGTTAAATCGGGAGATGCCATACCATTCTGCCCTGAACAGCTTGGCGGACTACCTACGCCACGAAGTCAATGCGAGATATGTGTAAGTGGAGATTCAAAAAAAGTATTAACGATAGAAGGTTTTGACTGCACAGAACAATTTCTAAAGGGAGCAGAAGCTTCTCTTGAACTGGCAGAAAAATCAGGGATAAAAAAAGCGGTTCTTAAATCCCGAAGCCCGTCATGCGGTTATGGTGAAATTTACGATGGAACTTTTTCCGGTGCAAAAACAGAAGGAAACGGCATCACTGCGGATCTTCTAATAAAGAACGGCATTACAATTTACACCGAACTTACATTTAATAACGATAAAAATTAAACTATTCCGATAGTTCCCCTTTCCTGTGTAAAAGCTTTTCTTTAAGAGCAAGGAGATCCTTTTCAAAAAGTTTTATCTCGTTTTTATGGATCTGGATCTCCTCATACTTCTTATTAATGTAATACAGGCTCTTGTCAATCTGTTCAATTTCGCTTACTTCGGCATCAGCCATACCTATCATCTCTGCAATCTCATCAAGTGTTGCGCCGAATCTTTTCCCCCGCAGAATAAGTTTCAACCTCCCCCTGTGCTTCTGGGAATATACTCTCTGGTTACCCTGGCTCCTTTCAGGAACAAGAAGCCCTTTCTCTTCGTAAAACCTTATAGTTGAAGGGCTTATATCAAACTCCCCGGCAAGTTCAGAGATTGTGTATTTTTCGATGCTCATTTTTTTTTCCTGATCTTTCATAGCTTACAAAAAATAGTGTCAACAGGCAATGTCAACGATTTTAATATCAGCGGAAGTTCAATCTGTACAAAATATCATTTACTTTTTTTCCCTGATTCACTTTCCACACGGATCATCATCTTTGCAAGTTCCTCTTTTTTAAAAGGTTTCTGAAGGTATCCGAATGCGCCCAGTGCAAGAATTTCTTTAACAGCATTAGCTGTTGTATACCCGGAAATCACAATAACAGGCAGATCAGGCTTAAGTGATTTTAAACTCATCAACAGTTCTTTACCGTTCATAACAGGCATTATTATATCAAGAAAAACCGCTTTAATATCAGCTGATCTCTTTTTAAATATTTCAAAACCTTCAAACCCGTTTGAAGCGGTAAGCACATCATACGACATACTTAACAGCATTTTTTCCATGGTCTCCCGTATCATAATCTCATCATCAATAACAAGAAGAAGTCCGCTCCCCTTATGCTCAATGAAGCTTTCACCCTTCATGTCTCCACTCACTTCCATAGAAACAGGAAGATCAATTATTATCTCTGTACCCTTACCCTCTTCACTTTCAAGAGTCAGAGCCCCCCGATGCTCCTTAACCGTGCCATACACAACTGACAATCCAAGCCCGGTACCCTTGCCCTGTTTCTTGGTTGTAAAGAAAGGCTCAAAAATTTTTTCCTTTATCTTCTGGGGAATTCCGCTTCCTGTATCTTTTAGTGAAACCCGAAGATACTTTCCAGGTTCTATATCAAAAGCCGAGCTTCTGCAAAACTCTTCATCATGTTCAATATTTTCTGTTTTTACGCTTATAGTTCCTCCGTCAATCATAGCATCTCTTGAATTAATCCCTATATTAAGAATTACATTTTCAAAGAGCGTATTATCTCCGGTTACAATTGATAACGGAGCATCCAGGGCTGTTTGTATTTCAATCTTTTTATCAATACTTCTTCTCAGCATAGTCAGCGCATTTTTTATACAGAGATGCATATCAAAGGGTTCCGATTTTCTTTTCCCTTTCCTTGAAAACGCAAGAAGCTTATGGGTCAGATCAGATGCTTTCTCTGCCGCTTTTATAATTATATCCGTATACTGTTTCAGCTCCGCTTCTTTTTTTATATGATTACTGAGAAGCTCCGCGCTCCCTAAAATTGCCGCAAGCATATTATTAAAATCATGGGCAACTCCCCCTGCCAGCTGTCCTATTGATTCTAATTTCTGAGACTGCCGCAGTTCATCTTCCAGCCGCTGCCTTTCAGTAACATCTCTGAAAACAATGACAGAACCGATATATTTTTTCTCATGATTGAATATAGGGGAGCCGTTTTCAGAAATAATTTTTTCAGTGCCATTCTTTGAACTCAACAGGAGATAACCGTTATATGTTCCTGTATATTTTTCATGTGTAATCCTTTCAAGAATATCATCCACACACTTGCCTGTCTCATGATCATTCACACAGAAAATTTCGTTCAGGTTCCGCCCTGCAGCTTCATTAGCATACCATCCTGTCAGTTCTTCAGCAACAGGGTTGATCATAACAATTTTCTGGTCCTCCCCGACAACAATTACACCATCACCGATAGCGTTCAGAGTAATCCTCAGGTTCTCCTCACTCTTCTCAATTTCAATGTTCTTCTCTTTAAGTTCCCTGGCCCTCATTTTTGAATTCCATACATAACTCATAAACACAGGGACAAATGCAAAAAAGAAAAAAAGCGCCACAAGTGACGAAAGCATAGCCATTCTTTTCACTGATGTTTCTACATATTCCAGCGTAAACTCCGCGCAGGCAAGGTACTTCCTCCCCCCGGGAGAATAAACCGGAATAAAAACAGCCCTGAATATCCCCCACCTGTCAGTAAAATCAGTGAATACGGGCTCCTCCCCGGCAAAGGCGGACATCTCTTCAGCACTTACTCCATCAACATAGGGCATGAAGTAATACATCTGCAGACCTGAAACATCGGTCTGCTCTGTTCTGTTGCATGTTGTAAGATAAACTTTACCATCAATGAGGACATCGGTCCATATATATTTCATACCGGTAAATCCGGCAATCTCAGTAAGCTTCTTTTCAATTTGATTATATTCTTTAAGAGAGATCGAATCAGCAGAAATCGCGCGATCATGATAATCGTCAGGGAGTATATAGGAGATGCTCCGGGCTGTCATGAGAAGATTCCTGTCTATCTCTTTTATGACATAAACCCTTGCCACATATTTCATCAGAAAAATAAATAACACTACAAGCAGGATATAGATAATAACGGCTGTAAAAAAAACCGCCTCTCTCCCCCTGGATTTATCATATGATATTTTCATTAATCACCTTTGATTAATATTAATACAATCTGGCGATTTGTCAAACCTGAATGTTTCAAATGAATAATCCAAACAAAAAGGGGTCTGTTTTTTATTCAAAGAACAGACCCCTTTAACATAAAGTGTATTCCTTTACACTGCTACTCTTTAATCAGATCCTTGAGTCCTGAAAAGGGTGATTGAGATTTACCGTTATCCCGCTGTGACGGCTGTTTTTTAATACCGGGAGTTTTTTCTTTTTTAATCACCTGCGGTTTATCAGCAGGTTTCTCTGCTTTTTTAGGCGTTTCATCAAATGGAGCACTTTTCATTGACAGGGCGATTCTTTTTCTTTCAGCATCAACATCAATTACTGTTACCTGAACCTTCTGGTTCACCTTGATAAAACTGTGAGGATTATCCACAAACTTATCCGCAAGATGGCTTATATGTACAAGCCCGTCCTGGTGAACTCCTATATCAACAAAGGCTCCGAATGCTGTAACATTGGTTACAACTCCTGAGAGAACCATACCCTTTTCCAGGTCGGATATTTCATTTACACCATCCTTAAAACTGAAAAGCTCAAACTCTTTACGCGGATCGCGCCCCGGCTTTTCAAGCTCGCTCATTATATCCTTTAATGTAGGTATACCGATTATATCTGTTACATAATTCTCCAGTTTAATCTTCTGCCTGAGAGAAGAGTCTCTCATAAGATCACCAACAGAACAGGAGAGGTCTTCCGCCATCTTCTTAACGATGCTGTAGCTTTCCGGATGAACAGCGCTTGAATCGAGCGGATTCTCCGCGTTTCTTATGCGGAGGAAACCCGCGGCCTGTTCAAAAGTTTTAGGCCCCATCCCCGTAACTTTTTTCAAATCCTCACGGTTCCTGAATGCGCCTTTTTCACTTCTGTATTTTACAATTGAATCAGCCATTCTCGGTGAGAGGCCCGATACATATTTCAGCAGTTCCCCGCTTGCGGTGTTCACTTCAACTCCAACAGCATTAACACAGCTCATCACAGCGTCATCGAGAGACTTTTTAAGCTCTTTCTGATCAACATCATGCTGATACTGTCCTACACCGATAGATTTCGGATCAATCTTAACAAGTTCTGCAAGGGGATCCATAAGTCTCCTCCCTATAGACACCGCGCCGCGCACAGTAACATCATGCTCAGGGAACTCCTTTCTCGCAACTTCAGATGCAGAATAAACTGAAGCTCCGCTCTCATTAACCATTGTTATGATTATATTTTCAAGACCGATAGATTTACAGAATGCCAGAGCCTCTCTGCCGCCGGTGCCGTTACCTATTGCTATTGCCTCAACTTTATACTTAACGCACAGATCCCTGATCTTCTTCGCGGATTCCTCAACCTTCCTGTACGGTTCAAGAGGATAGATGGCATCATTGTACACAAGATTCCCCTGTTTCGAGAGACAGACCAGCTTACATCCGGTCCGCAGCCCCGGGTCAAGAGCAAGTACAGATTTTTCACCAAGTGGTGAAGCAAGAAGAAGCTCTTTAACATTTTCTGCAAAAACTCTTATGGCTTCATCATCAGCTTTTTTCTTTAAAGATGCCCGTAACTCTGTTTCCATTGAGGGACCCATGAGCCTTTTATAACTGTCCTTAACAGCTTCAGCGATTTCACCTGACGAGGGGCTCCCTTTTTTAACAAACTTTTTTTCAAGGAGAGATAGAGCCCCTTCCTCCTCAGGGAGGAAATGTACAAGCAGATGTCCCTCATCAGATCCGCGAAGCAGTGCAAGTATCCTGTGGGAAGGCGCGTCTTTAACAGGTTCACTCCATTCGAAATAATCCCTGTACTTGGCCCCCTCTTTTTCACTCCCTTTCACAATCCTGGATGACATTGAGGCCTTCTTTACAAAAAAGTTTCGCATCTCTTCGCGCGCCTCACTGTTTTCATTCACCCACTCTGCAATAATATCCCTGGCGCCCTGCAGAGCATCATCGCCTGATTCGACCCCCTTCTCCATGTCAACATACTTCATCGCTTCTGTTAATGGCTCTCCCTCACCCTGGGCGAAAAGTATTTCAGCCAGAGGCTCAAGCCCCTTCTCCTTCGCGATCATACCACGCGTTCTTCGCTTCGGCCTGTATGGAAGATAAATGTCTTCGAGTCTGGATAAAGTTTCAGCCTCCATTACCTGCTTTTCAAGTTCAGGTGTAAGCTTCTCCTGTTCTGCGAGAGATTTAATTATTGCCTCTCGCCTCTTATCAAGTTCCCCGAGAAGTTCAATCCGGTCCCTGATTGCGATAATCGCCACTTCATCAAGGTTTCCGGTCACCTCTTTTCTGTAGCGGGCAATAAAGGGTACAGTGGCATCCTCTGAGAGGAGCTTAATAACAGCAGAAACCTGTTCTGTTCTGATGTTAAGCTCCTTTGAAACTATGAGTATATTTTTTTCCAATTCCATTAATTCATCCTGATGTTAATTCAAAAAATAAATCTGTAAATTCTATCTGTATCCGTAATTGTTCACTACAAAATCAAT
This sequence comes from Spirochaetota bacterium, assembly GCA_036821145.1. Lineage (GTDB taxonomy): Bacteria > Spirochaetota > UBA4802 > UBA4802 > UBA5550 > UBA5550. Next base: position 16,109 of record DAISJZ010000047.1, on the reverse strand, counting down.
ATCCTTATCTCCACGGCCTGAAAGATTAACAAGAATAGATTTTCGCTGATTCTCCTTCGCATGTTTCATGGCATAGGCAACAGCATGGGCGCTCTCAAGCGCAGGGATAATCCCCTCTACTTTTGAAAGAGTATAAAACGCATCGAGGCACTCCTCGTCGGAAGCAGTTGTATACTCAACGCGTTTATTATCTTTCAACATACAATGCTCCGGACCTGATCCGGGATAATCAAGCCCGCTTGCAATAGAATAAACCGGATCCGGTTCACCCTTATCATTCTGAAGCAGGTAACTTTTAAAACCGTGGAGAACCCCGGGCTTACCGTACGAAAGGCTTGCAGCGTGATCGCCTATTTTCAGAGAACGGCCCGACGGCTCCACACCTATAATCCTCACATTTTCATCCTGGATAAATGCTGAAAAAAGACCCATGGCATTAGAACCTCCCCCGACGCATGCAGTAATTGCATCAGGGAGTTCCCCTGTCATTTCAATGAACTGCTCGCGTGCCTCAAGACCCACTACATGCTGAAAATCACGAACCATCATGGGGAAGGGATGCGGCCCCACAACTGAACCTATGCAGTACATTGAGGTTACAGGATCTTTAAGGTACGCTTCAAACGCGGAATCCACCGCCTCCTTTAATGTTTTTAAACCATGGGTAACAGGGATAAGTGTTGCGCCTAAAAGTTTCATACGCACAACATTAGGATGCTCCTTCGCTATATCCACCTCACCCATGTGAATTTCACACTCAAGGCCGAAGTATGCAGCTGCAGTCGCAAGAGCAACACCATGCTGCCCTGCACCTGTTTCTGCGATAACCTTTTTCTTCCCCATATATTTAGCAAGGAGAACCTCCCCCATACAGTGATTCAGTTTATGAGCACCGGTGTGGTTCAGATCCTCCCGCTTGAGATATATACGCCCGCCTAATTTGTTTGAAAGGTTCCTGCAGAAATATGTAGGTGTAGGGCGCCCCTGAAAATGCTTCCTTATGTTTCTTAATTCACTGATGAAATCATGAGATTTACTGATAGAATAATATGCATCAGTAATTTTATCCATCTCAGCCTGAAGATCAGGGGGTATAAAAGATCCTCCAAATTCGCCGAAATAACCTTCTGCATTGGGGTATTGTTTCAAATAATCAGCCATTATAAAAATCTCCTCAATTTATATAAAAATATTCATTAAATATACTTTTTCACATTAACAATAACTACTTTCTGATTAATTCATAACAACCATTTTTTCATAATATCTTATCATAAAAGAGGTTTTAAACTCTTATATAAAATTAAAAATTTCTGTAACTGAACAGTTACAGAATAATCAATAAATCAGTTTCACAATAATTATAAAGCAGCTATTGCATAATTTGGCGTATAGATTTAGCACATTCATAAAGGATTTCTTAAATCCATGGAATTTATCCGTTTTATGAAACCGTTTAAGAGATCAGGACAGCATCAGGCATATTAAACTTATTATATGACTGATAATGACTTAACAATTTATACGAATGGAAGGTCTCACATGAATCCGCTGAATTACATTTTTACATCAAACAACAGTCATGACAGAGGACTCCTCAGTATAATCTTTGGAACTCACAAACAGAACCGCGTATCTGATAAGCATCAGACAAAAAAGGAACTCCCGGCAGTTCCAATATCAGCCGCATATTTGTTTACAACATCTCCGGATTATGAAAGTTTTAAAAAAGCTCTTATAAGTTTAAATGGAAATTTTGCTTTCGAAATAAGCGACATGGTTGAACTTGGTGAGGCATACTTTGAAAAATACCCGGATAATTTTAATTCATCGACCGCGGAAGAGATACATATCGGGTACCGCATTGCACGGATATGCCTGATTGAAAAAATAATAAAAGATATCCCCCGGGAAAGAAAATATTATTACCGCAAAATGTATTACAAGTCTGTTGAAATAAATAATATTGTCACTCATATAATAAACAAATACGGGAAAGAAACTGTTTTTGATGATTATCTCCTTATAATCACAAACCTGGATATACTATATCTGCAGATATGCAATATCCCGACAAGCATGATAAAAGAGAGGTATACCGGCGGGATAAGTATTTTTTTCAATATCGCCTATCTTTTCAAAAGCGCTGTTAAAAAATATGCAGACCCATTAATGTAGAATACTGAATAGTATACTCCCATCCTGTTTTCTATTTTTATTAAAAAATAATTGAATCATTTTATCCTCTGTGAATTCTTCTATCAGGATTCAATAAAATTCACAGGCGGATTTCTGATGAGCAACCTTTTCTATACCCTGACACCTGACACTGTAATAAAAGCTGTTGAGAGTAACGGCTTCACCACTTCAGGACATTACATGGTGCTTAACAGCTATGAAAACCGCGTTTATGATCTCCGGCTCGAAGAAGGCTCTCATATAATAGTTAAATTTTACAGGCCCGGCAGGTGGACTGATGAACAGATTCTTGAAGAACATGGCTTTCTCAACGAATTAAAAGAGAGTGAAATACCTGTATGCGCGCCCCTCACTTTCCCCGGCGGAGGGACTCTGCGGGATGCCGGGGGAATTTACTTTGCTGTATGGCCCCGTACAGGGGGCAGAATCCCTGAGGAGCTCTCTGATGATGAGCTTCTCAACCTCGGACGGCTTATCGCGCGCATACACAATAACGGTTCCGCAAAACCTTCTGTACACAGAATAAAACTCTGCGCTGCAAGTTACGCGCTCAAACCTTTAGAGTTCCTCCTTGAAAACGATTTTCTCCCGCATCATATTAAGGGGAGATACTCAAACGCAGTGCGTGAAATTGCCGACATCTACAGTTCACTATCTGTTGATGTACCTCTTCACCGGATTCACGGTGACTGTCATCCGGGAAATCTGCTGAAAGGTGTTAACGGGTTCTTCTTTCTTGACTTTGATGATTTTCTCACAGGCCCCGCTGTTCAGGATATATGGATGCTTATACAGTCCAGGGATGAAGAGGGGATCCGGCAGAGGGATTTACTTATTTCAGGCTACAGGGAATTCCGTGATTTCGAGTATTCATGGCTGCAGTTAATTGAACCTCTCCGCGCCATGCGATATATCCACTACTCCACCTGGATTGCTAAACGCTGGATCGACCCGGCTTTCCCGCAGATATTTCCGCACTTCGGTACTGACCGCTACTGGGAGGAGGAAACAGCAGACCTGGAGGACCAGATAAATGTTATCTACTCCGGCGGGAATGATCTCCCAGGTAGAATAGAACAGGCGGATGTGAAAGAGGAGAAGGAACTTACCAACAAAGATTTTTTCTGGGACCTGGAGGGGTAGCATGAATTATAATTTAATGAAAATATAGATTAAAATGATTGCGATGTTTTATATTAAAAACTATCAATCAAAATGTTTAAAACACCACTGCTCAATGGCTTCACGCAGTTCAACCGGTTTTTCCGTGGGGACCCAATGGTAAGAATCTATAATCACGGTTTCACAGTCAGTCAGAGCTCCGCATAGCTCATTCAGATCACATGACTCGCTGAAAATCCTCCCTGATGAAAAAATAAAGAGTTTAGGAACAGCAATCTTTTTAAGATCAGGGAGAGGCCTCAAAAGTTCCCGGACACTCTGAAGATACGCTGCAACAGGGATATACCTGAGATCATAAAGAGGTGATCCGTACCTCTTCCTCAGTACCTCCGGTGAACCTGACTTTTCAATGAGTTCTCTTCCTGCACGATCAAGTTCACGTAGATCAAGAGAGGGGATTTTCCTCCTGTAAATTCCTGTGCAGTTAATTATCCGGGATAAAGAAATAAAAAGATTGAGAATGATCCTGTGCCTCCCCAATCTTTTGAACACGCCGGTAAATGATTCAGAAAAAAGAGGCTCAAGCAGAACAATACCGCGGCATTTTTCAGGATAAAGTGCCGCAAAATTAATAGCTATATTTGCCCCGAGGCAGTGCCCGCCAACTGCCGCAAATTCATACCCCTCTCTGTCAAGTATTGCGGCAATGTCACCGCACCACTCCTCCATCGTAATCACGCCCCGGTAAAGAGAGCTGCCGTGACCCCGGAGATCCGGAAGAATAATATCCCATGAATTTTTTAAAGAAGTGAATTCTGCAAACTCAAACCAGCGAGTCATATTGCTGGCAAGGCCATGACAGAGAACAATAGCTTTATTGCCCGATCCCTGCGAAAATACGCGATAAGATACCCGGGCTCCCTCTTTTCTCTCTATTGTATTAATTATCTCTGTCATGCAATTTTACAAATAAGATTCCTGCAGAACATTGCAGCTTACTTTACATCCAGGAATATTTTACCTGTCTTTTTCTCTATGATAATATCAAAATTCAGCGGATCTTCATTCTCACGGTTTGTATAATATAGATGTTTCCCCTGGTATCTTGCAGTATATGACTGAGGAGTGTCCGCCTCTTCAATCAGGCAGAAATCCGCTTCCACATGCCAATATGTGTTCACAATCTGTGATTCAATAAGAAATTCCGCCAGTTCCTGTGCTTTAAAAAATTTGAAAGACAGGTCCCTGTATTGACCGACAAAAAATTTCTCTTCACTTTTTTTTGTAGCGTCCCCCCTGTTCAGTTCACTGAAAAGAGAAGACTCAACAGCAATTCTGTGAAGCTTATCACTTCTACCGATTATAAAAACCTTTCCTTTTGTATATTTCTCAAGACCGGGTATCGGCTTATACTCAGAGGTTTTGAGTGATACTGAATTAATTTTTTTCGACTCCTCCTCCTCTTTATATGAAGAGGTAAACCCGGACCAGGGGTTTTTATCGCGTGTAACCTGATATCTCTTTATGCATTTATTCTCTTCCATCACTTTCCCCTCCCCTTCAGAATGACTGAACAGCAGAAACGGAATTATTAAAAAAAAGAAAACCGAATTTGTTTTAACAGCCATTATATGACCCTCGATCAGAATATTTATTTAAAATATACATCAATAATAGTGACGTCAATGAAATCTGTTTGCACACAGATCTCTCCAAAAACTTATACCTGCTTTTTGGACCCGGGGGGGATCGGCATACCTCTTCTTTTTTTATCTTTATTTCCGGTTTTTGATGGAGAGCTGAAAGCCGCTGTTATCCTTAACAGTTCCTCCTTTCCGATATCACCACTGAGATAACCGGCAATCCCTAATTTAATCTCTTTAGGAAAAACCTCCCAGTACCTCTTCTTCCATTCCAGCCCGGTGTTAATGTCAGTTTCAACAAACTGTACAACCATTGTCATTAACAGATCAGGGGGGAGTTTTTCAGCAATAGATGAGCTGCTGCTTTCAGGAACCATCTGGTTAACTATTGCATTAAGCTCTCTTTCAGAAATATCAGGTTTATGCTGAAGAGCAAGCTGAACCACCAGGTCACGGGCCATCTTCTTCATGTTGAGATTAGCCATACCAAGCTGTTCCTGGATCTGCTTAGACATATTTTTAGCCATGGAATCTAGATCCAGTTTTCCGTTCAGGCCATATGGTTTTTTGCCTTTCATGTCCCGTTCATCAAGAAGGCGGTACAATTCCTCCATCTCTTCAATAGAGGCATTCCTGAGAAATCGATCCAGAAGATTGTTTTTTATATCATCATTATTCATTTATAATTATTCTAATAAGTATTTCAGCCTGATATTATATCAAATTAAAGCCTGATAATTTCAATACAAATAAAAAAGTGTTTTTTACTTGTCACAGCACGATTCTATAATTATAATATATTATCCATAAATAAATAAAAGCTTAAAACAACATCCGGTTTATTTTATACTAAGCATATAGATACAACGGTATTATTGAACGGGGAAGGATCAGCGCTCAATGGCATTAATCAAGAAGATTCTTACAAAAATCTGGCTTATTGACAACCGGACAGCATATCCCGAAACCTTTAAACAGGAACTCGATTTTCAGTGCGGCAGAATGCTCACCTTTGCCTCTCTTATAACATTTTCATGGTTAACCTATATACCAATAGACCTTCAGCTTCACCCGGATAAACCTTTAATTATTGCCATAAGAATCGGATTTCCCATATTCGGTATAAGCCTCTATCTTTCAAGGTTTACAAAAACGCTTGAAGGTAAAAACCTGCTGCTGCTGACCATTTATGGCGGATATATGGCAGTTTCAAACGCTGTTCTTACCGGTCTTACAGCAGGAGATCCCGCATATATAGGTGGATATCTCTTTATATTAACACTCCTTGCAGTTGGCCCGCTTCAGAGAAGATGGGCATACCTTATACTTTATTCATCCGTTACTACATTTTTTATTACAAGCTATCTCAGCGGAATCAGAGAGATTAAGACTCATAATTTCTACAGCCTTAATGACCTTTTCTGCGTAACCTTCATAGTTTCATGTTTCATTCATATACTTAATAATACTCGTTATACCAGCTGGTACAAATCCCGTCAGGCGCAGATAGGGGAAGAGATAATCAGGATACAGAAGATCTACAGTGAATCTCTTGAAAGGACTGTACAGGAAAGGACATATGAGCTTGAAATTGAACGGAACAATCTCAAGCTCCGCAATGAAGTAATGGAAAATGATCTCAAAATGGCAAAACATATCCACGAACAGCTTATGCCTGTTGATAAGCCGGCTGATTATATCTTTTCATTATACAAACCGATGGAGATGGTGGGGGGAGATTTCTATGATTTCATTAAATTCCGCGACAATCATAAAATCGGCATTTTTTTAAGTGACGTATCAGGTCACGGCCTTGCCGCTGCTTTCATAACATCTATGATTAAAACCATTATCCTCCAGTCCGGAGAGAAAAAGCTTGATCCTGCTGAACTATTAAAATTTATCAATGAAATACTTTGTGACCAGATAGGGGGAAATTTCGTAACAGCTTTTTACGCCATTTACGACATAAAAACCAGGGAGATCATTTTCTCAAACGCGGGGCATAATCCCCCATATATTATTTCAGATGGATCAATTCATCAGCTGAAGGGTTATAAAACAATACCACTGGCGATAATAAACAACTCCACTCTTGAGGAAAAAAATAAAATTTTTAAGAACACAGTCTCTACCCTTCCTGCCGGATGTAAAATGCTCCTTTATACGGATGGATTCAGTGAGTGCCAGCCGCTGAACGGGAAAGGACCTTCTTTTGAAGATAGTAACCTTCACGAACTCCTTTTCGCCAACAGACATCATTCAAGTGATCTATTTATTACAAATATATACAACCGGTTAATTGCTCACAGGGGTTGTGATTCATTTGAAGATGATGTATGTCTCATCTGTGTTGATGTAGCTTAATAACGCGACGATCATCATCCTTGAAACATCAACCTCCGGCAGATTAAATGAAATCAGATTCTGAAAAAATCTACTGATTCCTTCAGGGATAACGCCATATTTGATAAATTCTCGGAACTGCCGGCCATCTCCTCTGCTCCGCTTGCGTTGGTCTGTGTCAGTTCATTAATATTGCCTATTGATGAAGCAACCTCTCCGATTGCCGTCTTCTGCTCCATCATAGATATCCTGATCTCCTCTGATTTAGATTTGAGGAGCGAAGCATTTTCTCTGACAATACTGTTGGTTTCAATCTGAGCTTTCATTGTCCTTGAGACATCTGTCATGCCGGTTTCAATAATACCAACACCTTCAATGATAGTTTTCAATACACCTGTTGTTTCCATAATCTGATTCAGGCCCATGGATATTTCATCTTCATTTTTTGAGATAATCTGATTTATCTCCTTGAGGCTGTTTGCTGTCTGATCTGCAAGTTTTGAAACCTCATCAGCAACAACAGCAAATCCGCGGCCTGCATCACCTGCACGTGCTGCTTCTATTGCTGCATTCAGGGAAAGGAGATTTATCTGGTCAGATATATCATTGATCATATTCACTATGCCTGCCATCTGGTGCGAACTTTCTGTTATATTCTGCATTGTGCGGTTCATGGATGAGAGAGCCTGTTCTCCCCTGCTTGCATCTGAAGCAATTCTTTCAGTTACAGAAAGCGCGGAAACCACAGATTCATTCATCCCGTCGATAAACTTTGAAAGATCATCCATACTGTTTATAAGTTTCATCAGCATTTCAAACTGGTGCATTACACCTTCAGAAACGCTGTCTATACTTGCGGAGATCTCTTCAATTGAAGCAGTCCCCTCCTCCACTGTAGCAGCCTGGCTCTGCGCACTACCGGAAAAAGATTCTGAAGCAGTGGCCATCTGTTCAGCAGAGGATGCAAGTTCACTGGAGAGCTGAACAATAATTCCCACGGTTCCACGCAGCTTCCCCACAAGGTGATGGAGGGAGGATGCGAGCATCCCGAACTCATTCCCTCCTACTATCTTAATACTTTTAGTCAGATCCCCGTCTGACATATGACCGAAATGCTGCCTTATATCATCAACCGGATTAAGTTTCTGCTGTACTATACGAAAAATCATAGCAGCAGAAACAAGCATCCAGAAAAACCCCATACCTATCATCCATCTTGAAATAATCACCGAAAATCCGGCAATCTCTTCCGGATTAACCGTAACGCCATGTGCATGCATCATCTTCACAATAGAAGTTGATACCACAGTATGACTCACTTTAATGGAAGTTACAGTTAAAATCGAAACGATTAAAAAACATATAATAATAACAGCAGCAGTAAGCTCTGAAGAGATGGTACTTAACGGAGTCCTGTTTTTTTCAGCATGAGCATCTATCGTTTCAGCAAACATCGGATCTTTACTGAAATTTTCCATCATTTTTGTAAGCACAAGGCTGTACTCTATAGACGCAAATACAACTACACCAACTCCCGCAATCCATAAATTAAGCAGCTGAATAAAACTTATTCCTGCAATAATGTTTACGCAGATACTGACAAAAGCAAATCCTGCAACCCACCTTACAACAATACTCACACTGTTTAAAGGTGAAAAAGCACTTATTCTCTCCCTGACACTTATTTTCACATCCTGCGGAATTTCATTATCTGCGTCCTTTAATGCACAATACCTGAAAAAAGGTCTGTATATATATAAAAACCAGCCTATATTAATACCAAGGAAGACCAGTGAAGTCAGCACAACTGTAATCAGAAAAGCCCTAATCTGTTCTGCCATAAGCGGTGTTGTCATTACATAAATGAAAGCTACTACAGGTATAACAAGAAGATAACTTATACCATCAGTATAAAGAATTGTATCCCGTCTGAATTTTTTAATTTTTGATATACAGGTTATCTCTTTCATAAACTCACCCTGACGCAATTTTAAAACAAATTTTTTACACAAAACCCAGTCTCTTAAACACAAAGTCAAAAACACTAATACCGGGAATGATGTGATGTTTTGAATATATTAAGTGTGTTTTAAAATTTCAAATTTTTCAGAAAAAACCGGAATGATAAAAAGTATTATAAATTTTCAGATTTTACGGCGGTTTATTATGATGATAAATCGTGAAGACCGGGAGATTGAAACAATTATAGTTTTATTACATACACTCTCAGGAAAACCAAATCCTGTAAAACAGATGTATGATGATAATCCCTGCCATTAAAAATACTGCAGGTTTCAGCAGACTTCTTATAGTGATACCAACATCAGTCTTAAAATGTTCAGCTGTAACAACAAGACATACATGAACCGGTGAAAGAATCATCCCCATATAGCCGAAGCCGTAAGCCAGCACAAGATAGCTTATATCTCCACCCGCAAGGCTTACAATTATAGGGAAACTTGCCCCCACAAAACCCACAGCTATACCTGTAGTTACTCCGCTTATAAATGGTATTAAAATAATAACAAAAAATAATGGAATGCCTGATGAAGAAAGTTCATCTTTCATGTGATCCATTATAAGACTCCCGTCAGGTAAGGGTGAACTGATAAATGCGCCATAAATTAAAATAAAAAGAACAAGAATTGCAAGTTTCAATGTTTTTGAAGATAAAATTATTAATTTCCAGTTAATAAACGGCATAGGTCTTTTTAACTGGAGATATAGCTGTGCAAAAAGTATACCTGTTATCATCGGGAAATATTTATTCAGGCCGGAAAGAGTTGGAATAAATACTTTTATTACTGCATAAACTATTATAATAATAATTACAGGAGCAATATGATCCAGAGTCTCTCTCAACGCCATGAAACCTGAACTTTTTTCATTTTGTACATGTTCGATTTTCCGGAGAATAAATAAATAGCCGGCTAATACTGAAACAAGGCTAAGGGGAAACTGAATCAGCATAAATTGAACTATAGGCATTCCTGTAAGATCCACTGCCAGAAGAACTCCGGGATATAAAGGCCACCAGTATTCCCAGATATGCCTGAACCAGTAATTAATCATAGTCTTTTCAAGAGACCCTACACCATTATCAGCATCGCATTCATCCACCAGCGGTGCGGAGAAGAGAGCTCCCCCCGGCATTGGAAGCAGCCCGATAACAGCAGGAAGTACAGCCATAGATGTCCGTTTTGAAAGCCCGTTATTAATCGATGCTACAAGATCTTTCATTACTCCGGTTTCTGACATCTGGCTGCTCAGCCAGATAACCTGGAATATGATTACCATAAGAAAAATTGTATTTGGTGACAACACCTTCTCTGTAACAATTACTGCCATAGATTCAGGGCTATGTCCGGAAATAACGGCCAGAAAAATAGTCCCGCAGGCAACAGCGAGATAAAGTCTATCAGTAATCCTGTTTAAAATTAGAATAAATGTAAGAGAAAGAATTATTTTAATTATAAAGGCTGATGATAATAAATACTCCATGATTCTCCTGAAAATGAATTCTTATAATAATTC
>DAISJZ010000047.1:0-5165 GCA_036821145.1 Spirochaetota bacterium | reverse complement strand
AATTCTTATAATAATTCATAAACTATAAAACCGCATTTCTGTTAATAAAGAGTAATATCAATGCAATAATAGTAACTGCAATAATGATTAGAAATTTAACTTTTCGTTTATAATCGAGTTCCTGTTCAAAAATATATTCAATGTCTGATATACTATAAAGTAATCCTGTTGAAACTCTTATTTTTGATTCCGGAATCCCTTTTTTATACGGCACATTAATCATTTCTGCTATTCTTGAAGCAGTCTCATCAAAAAGTGATAAATCAATATTTTTTTTCGGTTCGCTCAAGGGTATTAATTCCCCTTTTACTGTCACAAGAGTTAGATGATAACTCCAGTATTTAATCCCCATGGTAAAACCTCTGTTACCATCTACAGTAAGACAAAGAATTTCAGAAAAACTGTATTTTACTGAATCTCTAATGAAATTAAGAAAAGAAAAATGATAAATAATTTTTTTATTAATCGTATCAATAATATAATAATTATCCGTTTTTTTCAGCAGTAAAATCGATAGAATTGAAAGTATAACAGGAATCGATAAATAACTCCATCTTTGAGAATTTAAAAGAACAGTAAAAAAAGCAATAATTGAAACTAAAATCATAAAGATAAAAAAATTTTCCAGTGGAAAATTTATATCAATCTTTACCCTGCCGTTGAACATTTTCTCCATTTTTATATCAGGAGCGACACCGGTGATACGATCAAATAGTTCCTTTATTTCCTCCTCTGTAGCCACAAATCCTCCTGAATTGCTGATACCTGTCTGGATTACAATTATTATTCCATAAAAGTTATATTATTCATTATTCTTATCAAAAATATCAGGATAAAGTTTTTTAGCGCAATCAGGGCAAATGCTGTGCGTAAAGTCCGCTTCCGAGTGTTCCTGGATATAAACTTCAACCTGCTTCCAGTACCCTTTGTCATCACGTATTTTTTTACAGTTTGCGCATATCGGGAGAAGCCCCCTCATAACTTTAATCTGGGAAATATAGTTATTTAAAATTTTCTCATGAATAAAAAGTATTATTGATTCAAAGAATGAAACAATTAAAAAAAACAGAACGGTTTTGTCATCGTAATAAATTTCTATATGTCCTGTTTTTGATATAAAAAATATTACTATTATTGATAAATACTGAATCAGGAATAGTGCTGTGCCATACTTAAGTCCGAGGAAAAAGAAAAAAACCGCAGGAATAACAAATAACCAGAATATCCCTGTTCCCTGGGCACCGCCGCTTATAAACAGATAAACTGCCATTATATAAAACAAAGCCATTGAAATTACGACAGGGAAGAAGATTGAAATTTTTTTTACAAACAGATACGTGGTAATTATAAGCATAAGGGAAACACTTGTTTCAAAGATACCAATTACTCTATTTTTAATAATAGAATTATATATTCCATAACCTGATAATAAAATTATGAAAATTATATTCATTGATAAAAAAACTTTCCGCCTGGTATTATCTAAAATCTTCAATATTTTTCCTCTTACTATTTATGAAGATATTAATGTGTATGTATTTAATTATAAAATATCTATACTAAAGACCAATGTCCAGTGTCTTTGCTGAAGTTTGAATATCTGTTTAATAAATGAGTGATACATTTTAAAAAAAGGAATAATAACATGACAGACCTTGAACTATTAATTGATTTTCATTTAAATGCTGAAAGGCAGGGACCGGGGAGCCATGAAGATACTCTAAAGGCTTTAAGCTTTATTGATATTAAACAAAGAGTAAATTTAAAAATCGCAGACATCGGATGCGGATCAGGTACTCAAACTATAACACTTGCTCAGAATTTAAAAGGTGAAATAACTGCAGTTGATCTGTTCCCTGAATTTTTATTAAAACTAAAAAGTAAAGCTGTAAACCTTGGTTTACAGGATCGCATAGTAACGCTTGAAAAGTCAATGGAAGATCTCCCCTTTGGCAAAGAAGAATATGATATTCTATGGTCGGAGGGAGCTATTTACAACATAGGTTTTGAGGAGGGGATAAAAAACTGGAAGAAATTTTTAAAACCCGGGGGATATATAGCTGTAAGTGAAATAACATGGACTACAATTTCCCGGCCTGACGAAATTGAAAAACACTGGAACAATGAATACCCTGAAATTGATACACCCTCCGGAAAAATAAGGATACTGGAAGAAAACGGTTTTTCTCCTGCGGGTTTTTTCTTTCTGCCGGAAAAAAGCTGGATTGATAATTACTATATACCGATGGAGAAACGCTTTGATGATTTCCTTAACAGACATGGCCATTCTGATGCTGCAGTAAGTATTATAGAAGGAGAAAAGGAGGAAATAAGATTATACAGGCAGTATAAAGATTATATCAGTTACGGATTTTATATAGCCAAAAAATTACCATGAAATTATGATTAATCAGACTTGTTCTAAAAAACAAGCCCAATAAACTACTGGAAAGACCCACTGCAAACACTTTGCGGGCTTTTATTAACTGAACAAAATACAATATTCCGTCTTGACAAAATGGTTAAATGTCAATATCAAATAATGAAATTCTTATTATGGAAAATTAATGTGAAAAAAATTTTTTTAGTAATTCTTGTTGTATTTTCTACACCTGTTTTTGCCGACATCTGGGAAACTAAAAATATAATTTATACCCCTGACTCTCTTGAATCCATTACAATCCCGGCCTGGATCAATAAAAAATATTTCATACGGGAAGATGAAGAAAAACAGTATTTTTATACAGGAACTCTTAAGGATCAAAAGGGAATGACCATCTTTCTTCTGGGTGCAAAAACATGGGATGTTATTGCATGCGAGATACTGCTTCATGAAACAAAACACTACACAGAAACCAGCAAATTCTATCTCTACAGGCCTGAAGAACTGGCCCGGGATATACAGGCAGCTGAATATAGAATTGAATTATCGAGGATAAGAAACTATACATCAGGCAGTCTATTTGATTATTACAAAAAAAAATATCCCCAATTAACAATGATTATTTTCACAGACAGTTATGTTTCAGTCTGGTACCTGAAACATGGACAGAAAGGGAAATCTCTGAAGGTCAATTATTGAAAGCTCTCCTGACCGGTAATGTATTAATATAGTAAACTGCCTGTGTTAAAACACTCTCAGTCTCCTGCATTGCCCCTGATTCAGGGGACATATGCTTACTTACTTGTGCTGAGCTTTGTCGAAGCATCGGAAGCAAAAACGTAATACTCAAATCCGTTATCCCCGCAATTTCAACAGGATTTTCTCTGCCAGCTCTGGGTATAGACTATAAAGACAGTCAGGGCATATACCGTGTGAGATTCTACTTGGCAGATTTGTCTTCATGCTGTCTGTTATCTGTATCCATCTATTGCTGTCAATCTTCGCGTTACCGCAGTTTGAGCATATTGTAAACATGTAATCGTTACTGCCTGATGCAGATTTTTCAATCAGCTCTATTATTGAATCAACAGATGTACCGCAGTCAGCCTCTTTTCCAAGGTCAATTACAATCCCGCGCAGCACGGCCGGTGTTCCGTCTGCATTATATTTTATAACTGTACCACGGTCCATATACCAGTGATACTCAGAATTGATATCGCGTATCCTGTAATCAACCTGGTATAAACCGGTTTCGTTTTTCAATACACGCATCATAGCACTCATGGCTTTACTGTAATCATCAGGGTGCAGCAGGTCAGTGAATGCCTGGTAGCCTTTATCAATAAAATCCAGGGGGTCATAACCGAGCATGGACACTTTGAGATTATTAAAGATGACACGGTTTACAGCAATGTCCCATTGCCACCATGCAAAAACAGAATTATACAACAGCCTGTTAAAATATTCTACGTTATCCATAATTTCCTTTTCCCCTGCTCCCGGATTTAATCTGTAAATTAATTGTCGATATTGGAAACTTCCCTTATTAAAACACTCAAAGTCCCCTGAACTGCCCCCGATTCTGGGGACATACTGGTACTTATTGAAAGCAGATACCAGTTAATTTCCTGACTTTAAGTCCCGGTAGTGATTCTGTAAATTAGTATTTTCTAATTTTGACCTTTAATCTGCAGTAACAATCAGATCCATTTTACCGTGGGTGCCGGGGGCTGTTACAGCAGTTTAAGGAGAACCTGAAAAAATGCCTCAGCTGCAATAAGTGTAACAAAAAACTTTTTCATCGTAGCCTCCATTTTTTTATATAGCAATACTGACAGAAGCAGGAAAAATCAAATTTGAAGTTGCAGTTATTCTTTTTTTTACATCTGCCGTGACTTTTGTCAGGTTTATATTATGTTTAGAATATAGATTAAAACGCTGATTATGGCAATAGTCCTCTTAAGACATTTAAACTGAGGCACCGAGATGAAGCGATTGTTATTAATATTATTATTCAGCATCTTCGCATCGCGTTCAGACACTCAAGAGATTACATGGTTTCATTCCATAGGCTGGTATCCATTTACCATGGAGGACACAACGTCCGGCAGGATTTATGGCGCTTCTAATGACATTATGAACGAAATTGCCCAAAACCTTAATACCACCGCTTCTTTTAAAAAGGTACCCTGGATGCGTGGCTTAATTATGCTTGAACACGGGAAAATAGATATATGTGCCGGTGCTTATAGCAATGCTGAACGCAGAAAAAAGTACTACTTCACTCAGGCTGTTTTCAGAAACGAAACACGTATCTTTGTCAAAAAAAATAAAATTTTTAAATTTCAAAATCTGGCTGATCTCAAAGGGAAGAGTCTTGTAAAGACAAGGGGCTCAAGTTACGGCACCGAATTTGACAGATTTGCTACGAACAATATCAAAATACAGGAAGTTTCAGGAGGGACCGACAGAATGATTTTAATGGTCCAGATGGAACGTGCCGATTGTTTTATCGGTGATTATTTAGACGTGATGAACTTCATTCGTTTCAATAAACTCGATAAAGAAATTATTCCTCTGGACAGAGCTGTTAATTACGTTGATGTTTATTTCATGGTCTCTAAACAATCGGCCTGGGGCAAAAAGATAAACCGGATCAATAAAGCTGTTAAGTTGCTACATGACAACGGAACAATTGAGCAAATCCTCAAAAAGTACTAATTAAGTTTAAATCACTGAATTTTTTTGCATAAAAAAACCCTCTTCGATTGAAGAGGGTTTT
>DAISJZ010000046.1:0-23756 GCA_036821145.1 Spirochaetota bacterium | reverse complement strand
TCAGCGGAATCGGTTACGGACATTTTGAGTCTGAGAAAAAGATTAACCGGCTGAAAGCACCGATACTTGTGATTCACGGGACCTCTGATGAGATTATCCCCTATAAACTCGGTGTTAAATTATTCAATGCTTATAATGGCAGTAAGGATTTTGTCACTATAAAAGGGGGAATGCATAATGACCTCGATCTCACTAATCCGGACATTTTCTGGGGCGCTTTTGAAAAGTTTATTGCTTCAGAAAATTAAAATAAAATGAGATCAGGATTTCTCTATCTTTGAATCCGGCAGTTAGTTAATAATCTTTTTTACCTTTCCGTTGCCGTAATCGCATACCAGTACACCGCCGTCACTATCAACAGCCATTCCGCGCGGTTTGTTAAATTGTGCATTATCCGGATCTCCATCGCTGTCCCCGGCTATACCTGTGCCGGCAAATGTAACTACATTCCCTCCGGGGGTGATTATCTGCACCCTGTTGTTATTCTCATCGGCTACGAATATTGCCCCGTTTCCGTTTGTTGTGATTCCGTGGGGCTTATTAAATTTCGCATTAGCTGTAGTGGTATCTGTTGTTGTCCCGCCTGTGGAATCAGGAGTATATTCGATAATTCCTGTTACAGTTGAATTGGTTGCTGATGTAATATCTATTTTGACAATATTATTGCTGCTATCTCCTTCATCTGTTGTGTAGAGTGTAATTGATCCGTCACTGTTTGTAACGAGGGTAAGTCCATGAGGTTCCTCTATATCAACACCGGCTGGAAGAGTGGTTGTCAAGTTGATTATTGAACCTGGATTTCCGCTGGAATCAACAGGTATTTTGTATATATTACCGGTTCCCTGGTCAGCTACATAAAGATTCCCTGATTCATCAGCTGCTATACCTGTGGGATTATCAAGAGTGGTGCTCCCCACAAACTCTGTAACTGTTCCTGTTGTGGTATCAATTTTTTGAACAGTTCCGTCCGTTGACAGTGTCCCTCCTTCAGGATCGCTTGAGCCTGTAGTTGTAACATATAATATTTCATTACCGCTCCCCCCTGTAACAGAGGTAATTCCATCAGGATGGGTATTGTCAGCGGTACTGTCCAGGTCTGCTATAACCGTAGCCCCTCCGCCGGGAGTAATCTGTATAACTTCTCCGCTTACTATATCTGTAACATAAATATTCCCTGAATCTGCAACAGTAACTCCGTCAGGATTGCCATCTAAATCAGCAATAGTTACTACGCGTGGTCCGTTGCTGCTGCTTCCTGAACATGCATTGATGAATATAAGTGAGAACAGAATGATTGCCGGAATATTTTTCATAAAATGTTTACCTTCCCAATATATTAATAATAATAAGAACAATTATTAATAAAAAAGTTATTTTTTATCTATTCTTTTGAAAAAAAATGCGGAATAGGCCTGATTTAAGGAAAAAACTTCATTTAATTCAATAAATAAGACCGGCTACCTTCAGGGATAGAACGGCTATTCTTTTTTAGTTTTGAAAAAAAAGGAAACATTTCCATCTCTTTGGTATATTAACGAAAGGTATATCTATGAAGATAGATAATGAAATATACAGGGAACTCCTTGATGAGGCCAGTGACCCCATATTCAGTTTCCTCAGGGATGGGACTTTCAGATATGTTAACAGGGCTTTTGCAGACAGCATAGGGAAGATGGTGGAGGATATAATAGGGAGAAGTATCTGGGATATCTTTTCCCGGGATGAGGCGGAGAGGCGTTTTGAAGCTGTAAAATATGTTTTTGAGATAGGGAGGCAGAAGGTCGTTGAGCTGACATCAGAGTCTGATGACTGTATGGTTTACTATCTCACAACTGTTAAGCCGCTTTTTGATGATTCAGGTAATGTTTCTGTTGTGATATGTATTTCAAAGAATATAACAGATCTCAAACATGCAGAGGAGAGGCTGGAGTATTATGCCACAACTGATGAATTTACAGGATTTGTCAACAGAAGAACCGGTCTTGCTATTCTTGAAAAGATGCATGAGTTATCTTTTCGCCATGGTAAGCCGTTTACAATCTGTTATGTGGATATTAATGATCTTAAGACTGTAAATGACACGTATGGGCATGCTGAAGGTGATGAGCTTATCTCCGCAGCCTGTGATGCGATGAGAGAATCTATAAGACAGATGGATACAGTCTGCAGGATGGGAGGGGATGAGTTTCTTATACTATTCCCCGAGTGTGATCTTGCAGATGCGGAACTTGTATGGGATAGAATAACTGAGAGGCTGCATGAGTTTAACTCACACAGCCTGAAGCCTTACAAAGTCAGCATGAGCCATGGTATTCTTGAATACTCTCCGGCTTCAAGGGATTCAATTGAACATATTCTTAAGAGAGTTGATGCGCTTATGTACAGGGAGAAGAAGGATTATAAAAAAAGAAGTACGGTGAAAGATGGTAACGGGGAGTTTTACTGATTGCCTCTCTGCCCGTTGGGCATCTCCCCCGCGGGCGGGGGAGAATTATTATTGCTACATCATCCTGTTGAGTCTTTTGTCTATCTCTCTTAAAAAGCCTTCTGTATTTACGGTAATCAGGTCTTTATCAGAGCATAGCATCGCGAGATCCTTTGTCATTATGCCGTCTTCTATAGTCTGTATTGAGGCTTTTTCCAGTTTGTCAGCGAAATCAACAAGAGCAGAAAGGCCATCCAGTTCCCCTCTTTTTCTCAACGCTCCGCTCCATGCGAATAGTGTTGCCATGGAATTGGTTGATGTCTCTTCACCCTTGAGGTGTTTGTAGTAGTGCCTCTGCACAGTACCGTGGGCCGCTTCATATTCGTAGTAGCCTTCAGGTGACACAAGTACTGAAGTCATCATCGCTAGACTTCCGAAAATTGTGGCTACCATATCAGACATTACGTCTCCGTCATAATTTTTGCATGCCCATATGAAACCGCCCTCTGAACGCACAACTCGCGCTACAGCGTCATCAATGAGGGTATAGAAATATTCAAGCTTTGCCGCTTCAAATTTCTCTTTATACTCCTCGTCATAAATTTCCTGGAATAGATCTTTGAAGGTGTGGTCATACTGCTTTGATATTGTGTCCTTTGTGGCGAACCAGATATCCTGTTTTACATCAAGAGCGTAATTAAAACATGAACGTGCAAAGCTTTTGATTGAATTATCAATGTTATGCATGCCCTGAATTACACCGGGCCCGTCAAATTCATGAATTGTCTGCCCTGTAACTACACCTTTTTCATCGGTGAAAACAAGCTCGGCTTTTCCTTTCCCGGGAACCCTGTATTCAACGTTCTTGTACACATCACCATAGGCGTGCCTTGCGATTGTGATCGGTTTTTTCCACGCGGGAATATAAGGTGTTATGCGGTTCACTGTTATCGGCGCCCTGAAAACAGTACCGTCAAGTATTGCCCTGATTGTTCCGTTGGGGCTCTTCCACATCTGTGTTAGGCTGTATTCTTTCACCCTTTCAGCATTTGCTGTTATTGTGGCGCATTTTACAGCTACGCCATATTTTTTTGTGGCATTAGCAGCATCAATCGTAACCTGGTCTTTTGTTTTTTCCCTGTATTCGAGGCCAAGATCATAATACTCGGTTTTTAGGTCAATATATGGTTCAAGAAGTATCTCCTTGACTAGCTTCCATATAATTCTTGTCATCTCATCTCCATCCATTTCGACGAGGGGGGTTTCCATTTTTATCTTTGCTGACATTCAATAATTCTCCTTTTTTTGTGAAAATAATAGTTTAAATATGCGCCGCATGAAACTTTTAAAAAAACGGGGAACGGTATTCCGTAAAACCCGGCAGGGGTATTTTTTTGTAGATAATAATTTTCTTGTAAATACATAAATTACTTTTACCTTTATTTTTTGAGCTATGAGTTATGGTTTCAATAAAAGCATAGGTGATAAAAGAATTGATTTATTTACCTGTGACTGTTTCCTGATGCACTGGTGGTTTTAAAAATTACGCAGGTTTTTCTTCTGCTGTGAGATGGAGTCCGCAGCAGTTCTCGTAAACAGGGAGGGTGAAAAATGATAGAAATTGATATTCCGGGAATCAGAAAGATATATGCTGAACATCTTGTGCTTGATTATAACGGTACAGTTGCTGAAGACGGGAAACTTATCCCCGGAGTGGCGGGAATACTGAATCGTATTTCTGAAAACCTTGAGATACATGTAATTACTGCTGATACATTCGGAAATTCAGCGTCAGAACTTTCAGGTATAAAATGTACTCTTGATATTATCGGTAAAGGTGACCAGCAGAAACAGAAACTTGATTTTATTGAATCACTTGGTCCTGAAAAAGTTATTTCAGTAGGAAACGGATTTAACGATCTCCTTATGCTTAAAGAATCAGCTCTTGGTATTACTGTAATTCAGAAGGAAGGGGCTGCCGCAAAAACTCTTGCTGCTGCAGATATTGTTGTGACATCAATTATTGATGCGCTGGAACTTATGCTTAACCCGTTAAGGCTTGCCGCTACTCTGCGCGGGTAATCGCAGCAGAATCATCTTGCGTTATAGTCTGCAAAGGCCGGGCTCTCCCTGAATCTGTCCAGCATATATTGCGGGATTGGTGCGTTAAGAGTAACGTGCTCGTGAGTTATGGGGTGAGTAAAACAGATGTAATGAGCATGAAGCGCTATTATCTCTTCTCCAATCACTGTTTTTGATCCGTAAAATTTATCCCCTATGACCGGTGCGCCAAGAGATGAAAGCTGCACCCTGATCTGGTGGCGTTTCCCTGAAATAAGATCAATAAGTGCCAGGCTGGAGGAATTGTATGTTTCAAAAATTCTGTACCTCAGTGAAACAGCAGTTGCACCTGGTTCATCTTTACTGACAATGTATCCCCTGTCCCGCCTGCGTACCATAAACTGCTGCATTTCAATCCATTGATTATTTGAATCTGTTTCGACTGCAGGGCTCACAAGTGCACAGTAAAACTTCCTGATATTTCTATGCTTTATATCATCCGAGAGCCTCCCTGCTGCCACAGGACTTTTCGCAAAAAGCATAATTCCTGACACCGGCCTGTCGAGCCTGTGAAGCGCCACACAGTATGGTTCGTCATTCGCGGAGTTATTTTCTTTTAAATAATCAGTGACATCTCTCTGCAGGGATTCACGTCCGGTGCTGTCCCGCTGGGCGAGCAGCCCTGCGGGTTTGTTCACAGCAATTATATAATCATCTTCGAAGAGTATGTCAGGCAACACCGAGCCTCTTTTTAAATTCATCAAGACCGATCTCTTCGATTAATCCGCCGATCCGCTGATTCTTTTTCCCGTTTTCTTTATAGAATTTTATAATTCTGTCGATGATGCCCAGTGCTTCATCTTCAGGAACGTCTTTCATGAGTTCAACAGCAAGCCTCGGTTTTGAGCCCCCGTTACCGCCTACAAGAATTCTCCAGCCGTTCTTCATTCCCACAAGTCCGATATCCTTTATGCATGTTTCAGCACACTGGTTCGGGCAGCCGCTTACGCCGAACTTGAATTTGCTCGGCAGCTCCATGCCGTGGTATATACTGTCAAGCTTCATTCCGAGCGAGAGGCTGTCCTGTATCCCCCTTTTACAGAATGTTGTGCCGGGGCATGCCTTTATGCTCCTTACGCACAGTCCCACACCGGCCCCGGGAGTCATGCCGAGGTCATTCCATACATTGTCCACATCCTCTTCTTTCAGCCCGACAATAGCGATTCGGGCAGCGCTTGTAATTTTAAGGGCCGCAACATTATACTTCTCCGCCACGTCAGCGAGTTTTCTTAAAGTGTCAGGGGAAACAACTCCGCAAGGTATATGGGGCGCAACCGCGTAGGTTTCTTTATCTCTCTGGATGATTACACCCTTCTCTCCATCCTGCATCATAAAAAGCCTCCTGTAGTTTTATATTTAACAAAATAGTTATGAAGAGAAAATCATGCAACGAAAAATTTTATTCACCGGTTAGAGGGTAATTTTAGATATTATATATTCAGAATTTTTTCCATTTCAGCGCTGCTCCCGGCAGTCAGGTAGGGCTTCATAAACATGAAGTAGCTCTTTACACCTTTCTCAATAAGAGCATCCGGATCAGTCTCCCCTGCCGCCTTGAGGAATGCCAGCCTGTAATCGCTTATAATCCATAAGTTCTCCAGGTAGCATTCCCGCTCCGGAACAGAATCAAATTTTTTCAGTATTCCGTTCTTTTCAAGCAGGAGGGTAAGAGCGGTAAGTTTTTCACTTTTAAGCCTGTAGTTTTCTCTGTACATCTTTTCAAGCTCCTCATCTCTGTCCAGGAGCATTGATACATCGTAGTAGAAGGAACGGTATTTATAGTAGAGGAGATAAATATTTTTAATTATCTGAGCGTAAACTAATATACTGTGAGATGATTGATTTCCGGTAAACAGAGCATCGAACTCAGCTGTGATCCGTTCAAAAATCTTCCGTATAATCTCCTCCTTGTTTTTGAAGTGATAATAGAAGGTTCCGGGGCTTATGCCGAGCCTGTCAATTATATGATTTGTGGTGATCCTGTGGATACCGATTTCATTTGCCAGTTCTAAAGCTGTATCAATAATTTTGTTTTTCATTAATATACTCCATTTTCAGCAGGTAGATATTCTGTATGATTATGTTTATGCTGTCATTCTTTTTTATAATATGATTAAGACTGAACCGCTGTCCGTTTTTTACAGAAGCTGACGCGCTGATTTTTTTTCAGCTTCTTTTTGGTTAAGCAGATGATCAAGTTTCAGTCCTGTTCTTTTTGCCTTGTTCATTAGTTTCCGGCTTATCTCCGGATTGTTTTTACTCCCCGGTTTTACAATTATTCCCCTGATCCTGTACCCTCCGTAATGAAGTACCTCTTTAACTGCATTGACAGCTCCACGGCTCTCGGCTGCGATAAAGTTGAATGGCCATGGGGTAGAATACATCTCCCTGTTGTGCGGCATTTCATGCAGGCAATGCAGGGTCTGATATTATGATCATACAGATATAAAAATTCAGTATCATGCTTCCCGGAGATCCCTTCAGATACGCTTTTCAGCAGTCTGTCTACTGTTCCGGTTTTTCGCGGGCTTCCATTGATAATCAGTATTTTCATATGTTTTCCCCTGATTTGAGTTTTATCGATTAAATATTCGATAAAACCAGCAGTTCGAATATTTAATCGAGAGTCAAGAATTATTACACTTTTTTTAAGAATTTTATTAAAAATGGTGGTTATCTGAAAAAGGGAGGTTAGAATCATGGGATAAATCACAAGGATGGTTATATGGCACTGAAGGTACATGAAATATTTTATTCTCTGCAGGGTGAAACTACAACTTCAGGATTTACCTCTGTATTTATCAGGCTGGCGGGATGTAATCTTGACTGCATCTGGTGTGATACTCCGCAGGCTAAATCCGGCGGTTATGACATGACTATTGATGAGATTATGGCAAAAGTGGAATCATTGGAGCCGTTCAATCATATCACCCTTACCGGCGGGGAGCCTCTTATACAGGAGGAGTCAATGGAGCTTTTGGACAGGCTCACTGACAACGGTTACGAGGTGCAGGTTGAAACAAACGGAAGTGTGCTTTTTGACAGTATGCCGCGGGGTGTAAGAATTATTGCAGATGTCAAAACCCCTTCCAGCGGGCAGGAGGGATCATTCAGAATAGAGAATATCAGGTTTCTTAAGAAGTACGATGAGGTAAAATTTGTAATCGGAATCATGGAGGATTATCAGTTCGCAAAGGACTTTATAAAAGCTCATCTTGCGGGAGTGGAATGCGTCATAAATTTTGCCCCTGCCACAAAACTTATGGAACCCTGGGCCCTGGCAAATCTCATCATTAAAGACAGGCTCAATGTGAGACTTAATGTGCAGCTCCATAAAATAGCAAAATTTCAGTGACAGAGGTTAAACCTCTTAATAAATTGTTGTTGAAGATAAAGAGGTATTTAAGAATATGTTGTAACACTTGGGAAATCAGGTGTTCAAAAGTTAAGATTGAAACAAAGCCATTGTGAACGTAGTGAAGCAATCTGTTTTGAATGGAATTTTTCCAGGGAACAGGAGTTATAGTAAACATAACAGATTGCCACGGTATTTAATGCCTCGCAGTGACAATGTTTGAATTCTATAACTATAAGCAAATAGCAAAGGAGCATAATCAATGGATTACGTCGGACATGTAATCAGGCCCCCTTCCGAGGCATACAGCATGATAATTCAGGTCACAGTTGGCTGTTCGCACAACATGTGTACCTTCTGCGGCGCATATAAAGATCTTAAGCCGAAGTTCTGGGTAAAGGACTGGGAAACAGTCAAGCGAGATATTGACGAGGCATCGAGTTACAGGTACGGATTCAAGCGGGCTTTTCTCGCTGACGGGGATGTGCTTATTCTCCCCACTGAGGATATTCTGCGTATTATGAATTATATAAAGCAGAAGAACCCTAATATCGAGAGCATCAATGTTTACGGCAACGCGAAAGCAATACTCCGTAAATCACCTGAAGACCTGAAAGCGCTGCATGAAGCAGGTTTAAGTGTAATATACCAGGGGATTGAGAGCGGGAATAAGGATGTACTGCGTAAAATCCGCAAAGGCGCTTTCCCTGATAAAATGAAAGAGGCCGCAGCAAAAGTTATCGATTCAGGAATTAAGCTTTCACAGACTGTTCTTCTCGGCATAGGGGGGAAGGAGATGTCATTCGAACATGCCCGCGACACAGGGCGTCTTCTTGGTGAGATGTCACCTGACTTCGCGTCAGCTCTCACTGTGATGATTCTTCCGAACACTCCGCTTTTCCAGGAGTACAGGGAGGGTAAGTTTGTTCTCCCGGATAAGTTTGAGCTTCTTAAAGAACTGCAGATAATAATAAAGAACATGAATGTCAGGAGGAAGTGCTACTTCACATCCAACCATGCATCGAATTATCTGCCGATTAAGGCTAATCTTCCTGAAGACCAGGTTGCCGTGCTTAAAATGATAGATAAAGTTGTGACTACAAAAAATGAGAGTATTCTAAGGCGCGAGGAGACAAGGGCGCTTTAGAGTGATTGTTTCTGCTTTTAATGATTTGTTTTTTATAAATATAAACCGGTTTTTTTAAGGAGGAATTTATGGATGATTCCATGGAGAAAGCTCTCAGGCAGATGGCAGAGGAACTGAAAGATAATCCCGGGCAGGATAAGCTGAAGCTTATTGAGAAAGTAAGCAGGGATTGTAATCTAACACCTGTGCAGACTGAATTTTTAACAGACAAGTATTTATTAAAAGCCTGATTTTTTTATCACATAACAGGGCCGGAGTGGGCGGTGCGTCATGCTGTTCATCCGGCTTTTTTATTTCCTTCAAGCCGTTAAAGGACTGCCTTGCCAGCTAAAAATAAATTTGACCGTGAATGATTCACTGAGTAATTATATATTATCCGCATAATCTTCCGGAGGCCGTATGGAAAAAAGATACCAGACACAGACTGTGCCCTCTTATGCACGGGGGAGCCATAAAGCGCAGAGGAGTGTACCGCCGCTTGTAACTTTATCGGTTCTCTTCAATAATATATTCGGATATCTGGGTCTTTCTTTCGGCGGTATGGGTATGATATTTGCGATAGTTTTTACACCGATGATCGATTTCACATCACCCTTTTATTTCGGGGAGAGTGTTGTAAATACAACAGGGGTTGTAACAGAGGTCAATTCAACAAATGTTGAAGTTAATGAAAATGCGGTGTTGGAGTATAAATTTACATTTGAATATATGGGGAAAGCATACCGCGGGGTATCTTATTCAACTGAGCATAATTACACTGCTGATCAGAATGTGCCTGTTGAATTTGAGCCTGGTGATCCTTCAATCGCACGTATTGAGGATATGTCTCTTAAGCCGGTGGGCCTGTTTTTACTTTTTATCTATATCTTCCCTGCTATCGGTTTTACTTTTCTGTTTTTCTGTTTTAAGAAGGGGATACCGAAGATCCGGGCTATACAATACGGTGTGATGACGCGCGGAAAATTTATAAAAAAAGTTTCAACAGGCGGTTCGATAAACGATGAGCCTGTTATGAATCTCTATTTTTCATTTAAAGATGTCATGGGTAATGAATATACTGCAATCGGTACAACTCATAAGACTGCACTTGTTGAGGATGAGCCTGAGGAACGGATAATATATGATCCGGCAGATCCGTCAAATGCTGTGGTGGTTGATGCAATGCCGTCAAACGTGAGAAAATATTTATCAAATATAGCCGGGTAAAACTACTCCTCTATAAGATCAACAATGGATGGCATGGTCGAAGCTATATCTTTCATGGCTGCAGTTACTTCTTCAATCCTTGACTTTACAGATTCGATGCTTTTATCTGTCTCGTCATCGCTTTTACCGCTGAGCTTTTTTTCTTCAAGGATATCAAGTGTTTCAAAAAAATCCATGAGATATATATTGAATCGCTCGCATGCCTCATTTACCATATTATAAATTCTTACAGTTTCAGGATTTTCAGATTCAACATATTTCATTTTAAGTCTGTAAGCAGGCTTCATTTAAGCTCCTCTTGTTAAAAAGTAATCGTCAGCCTCTCTCTATAGTGAAAGCGGAATATTTAATTTTCTTTATTTTTGTTTTATTCTTTAAAGTGAGATATAATAAATATACAAAAAGAATTAAAATTTGTTTAATATTTTTTAAAAATCATAAACTGTGTGTCAATAATAGTTGCGTCTTTTCCGGTTATTATATTCACTGCCGCCGTATATCAGGTGCAGTTTTTTATAAAACGCTCTGAAAAATAGCAGGAGTAAAAATGAAAAAAGTCTATGTAATAGGCCACAAAAATCCGGATACGGATTCCATTGTTTCATCAATTGCATATGCAGCTCTAAAGCAGGAACTTGGTGAAAAAAATGTATTCCCCGCCAGGGGAGGGAAAGTAAACCTCCAGACAGAATATATACTCAAAAGATTTAACGTCCCCCAGCCGGAGTTTGTCAGTGACCTTGTGCCCAGGGTAAAACATCATATGAGCGGGGAACCTGTAACTCTGCCGCACGGCACCCCTCTATGGGAGGCGATGCAGGTGCTTTCCAGCAACAGGTTCAGGATGATTCCATTAATCGGCGATGACAACAGGTATATGTCAACTCTTCACCATAATACTTTTGCTGAACATATACTGAAAAAAATAGATCCCCAGAAAAACAGCGTTATTTCAACATCAGTAAATCATCTTACAAAAACTTTGAGGGCGCAGCCTGTAGTTGTGAGGAATGAGAAGGAAGTGTTCAGCGCTCAGATAGTTGTTGCAGCGTCAGAAATCGGAACTCTCAGGGAGTTCATTGATCTGATGCCTGTTGATAATACCATTGTAATAGTGGGCGATAGAGAGGATATTCAGAGGTACGTCATAGAAAGAAAAGTCCGTGTGCTCGTTGTTTCTGCCGGAAGAATGATAAGCAAGGAGCTGAAGGAGCTTGCTTCTAAAAATAACGTATCAGTTCTCACTACGCCTTTCCATACAGCCGGGGCTTCATGGCTCGCGCTTCATTCAATGCCTGTCCGTTATGCGGGGGATGCCACACTAAAGCCTGTAGCTGCTGATGATTACATCAGAAATATCAGGGAGAGGTTTTCCGATTCTGTTTCCCGTTCTCTCCCTGTTGTTGATGAGGACATGAAGGTCATAGGTGTTCTTTCTCAGAGTGACCTTATGAAGGAGCCCAATGTGGGTGTAATACTTGTTGATCATAATGAACTGACGCAGGCTGTTGACGGGATTGAACAGCTTCGGATAGTTGAGATTATTGATCACCACAGGCTTGGTAATCCTCCAACCGGGTACCCGATCACTTTTATAAACAGGCCGGTTGGTTCAACATCGACAATTATTGCCAATCTTTACAGGGACTACATGATACCTGTAAAGAAAGAGATAGCTTCTATTCTCCTCGGGGGAATTCTTTCGGATACACTTATACTCAGGTCTGCTACAACTACTCGGATAGACATCGATACTGCTGAATATCTTTCACAGATAACAGATCTTGATATAGAGGAATTCGGCCGGGATTTAACTTCTGCGGCTTCAATGATCAGCAGCAAACCTGTTGAAGAGATAGTTAACATGGATATGAAGCTGTATAATGAAGGGGCATATTCATTCTCTGTAAGCCAGGTCGAAGTGAACTATCCGGATGAGATAATGGAAAGAGCCGGTTCTATCATTGAACACCTTTCTGAAATTGCTGAACAGAAGTCACTCCTTTTTTCATCTCTCCTCGTGACAGATCTGAATCAGCTCAGCAGCTACCTTTTTATCCATGGGGATGATGAATTTGTGAGGAGAATTGAATATCCTAAATATGAGGATCACATCTATTTTCTGAAAGATGTTCTTTCCAGAAAAAAACAGCTCATGCCTTATATAGCGGATATAATAAGAAGGTTCTGATTTTTTTGTTATTATGTATGTATGACCCGGTATCTGCCGGGTTTTTTATTATTAACGGTTAATTTAAAATCCGTAAAAAATAATGATCTCTTCCCGGGGTTCTATTATTTTGAACTTAAACGTTCAGTAAGGGTAGTGTTCTTTGAAGACTAAATCACGTATATTATTATCTCTGAAAATACTTTCTGCTGCAGCTGTCTGTGTTGCTGCGGGATACTATATTTATGCCATGAAAGATATCCGGAGATCTATAGAGTGGACTTTTTCCGAGCGGGTTAATCTGGTCAGTACATATATTTCCATGGTTCAGCAGCAGGTTGACGGGATGGGCAGAACAATAGCGAAAAACTACAGGGCTGGTATAGCCACGGAGGTTTCCGGCGCAAGGTATTACAGAAAGCATGAAGTCTGGGGACTTTCCGGTCATGCAGAGGACGGAGGAGTAGAAATGCTTGCGGGAACATGTACAGGTGTCGGCAGTTTCCCTCTCCCCCCTTCTGTTAAAAGGGAATTAAGTGCTGTAATCTCAATTGATTCTCAGATTGAATCGATTTTAGCATATAATAAAAATGTGACATGGATATATTATACCTCCGCTGAAAAATTTCTCTATCTGGCGCCAAAGCTCAGGATAGAAGATTACCGTTTTTCGCTTTCAGAGTATGAGAGGCCCTTCTGGCATCAGGCTGTTCCGGAAAACAATCCCGGAATGAAGCAGATTATATCCGACCTCTACGAAGACAGTGTCGGGAAAGGACTTATGATAACAATTTCATCCCCGGTACTGGTGGACGGAAAATTTATCGGTGTGATGTCTCTTGATCTTGGCATTGAACTCCTCAGAAAGCTTTCCATGACGGGGTATATCCCCGGAGAGACAATCCTCTCTGATGAGAATGGTAAAATCGTAGCACGGATGGAAAATTTTTCAACAGACGAAATATATCCGTTAACCTCAGTGTCTGAAAGCTGGCAGGATGCCGGTGACGGTTTTTTCTGGATCAGGAGGGAGCTTGGAGGGGGGGAGCTTAATATGCTCCACCGGGTAAGAAAGATTGATTATTACGTCACTGCAGCCCGACGTTCTTTGTTTATCTGGAGTCTTTCCGGATTTATGATTGTCCTTTTAATCCTCATTTCCCGGGATATCAGAATCAGGCAGAGAGAGGAGTCTGCGCAGAGAGCAGGCGAAGACGCTTTGCGCAAGAGTGAAGAACGCTTCAATCTCGCCATGACTGCGGTTAATGACGGATTATGGGACTGGAACATATCGGACAATACTGTCTTTTTTGATAAGCGTTATTATACTCTGGCAGGATATGAGCCTGATGAATTTCCTCATAAGTTCAGTGAATGGACTGCCAGGGTTCATCCTGACGATATTGCAGGCGCTAATGCCGCGATTGAATCGCACCTGAAAGGAAGAATGCCGGTATTTGATATTGAATTCAGGTTCAGAAGAAAAGATGGAACATGGATGTGGATCCGGGGCCGGGGAAAAATAGTTGCCCGCGACAGTAACGGCAAAGTTTTGCGGATGATCGGAACGCATACTGATGTTACAGATCGCAGGGAAGCTGAAGATGAATTGATAATTTTCAAAGAGACTGTTGAAAACTCAACAGATGCCATCGGCATCTCAACACCTCAGGGGAGACATTATTATCAGAACAGGGCGTTTACTGAACTTTTCGGAGAGGCGGGCCCGAAACCTGTTGATACAGTCTATGCAGACAGAGCGACAGGTGAAGATGTTTTTAAAACAATAATGGCAGGCGGTCAATGGGCTGGTGAAGTTAAAATGTATTCAAAGGATCGGGAGATACTTGATATAGATCTGAGGGCTTACGCCAACCGTAACAGCAGAGGCGTAATTACAGCCATTGTGGGGATACATACTGATATCACGGAAAAGAAACGTTCAGAAGCTGAAAGGATAAAACTGCAGGAGCAGCTTAACCAGTCGCAGAAGATGGAATCTGTGGGGCGCCTTGCAGGGGGTGTTGCCCATGATTTCAATAATATGCTCGGGGTTATTATCGGCCAGTCGGAGCTTGCCCTTATGAAGTGCGACCAGACCAGTCCGGTGTATCAGCGTCTAGTTGAAATTGAAAAGGCTGCGAAAAGATCAGCGGAACTCACGAGTCAGCTGCTGGCTTTTGCAAGGAAACAGACAGTTGCACCCAGAGTAATTGATCTGAATGAAACGATTACAGGAATGATTTCCATGCTCAGAAGACTGATTGGTGAAGAGATTGAACTAAACTGGCATCCTGGATCAGATTTGTGGACTGTACGTATTGATCCTTCTCAGGTTAACCAGATACTTGCAAATCTCTGTGTTAATTCAAGGGATGCCATTGCCGGTTCAGGAAGAATTTCCATAGAAACTGCAAATATAACTGTTGATGAGGATCATTATTCCGGTTATACCGAAGGGATTCCGGGTGATTATGTAATGATGATTATCAGCGATACGGGGGCCGGATTTTCAAGAGAGGTTTATGAGCATATCTTTGAGCCATTCTTCACTACAAAGGGTGCCGGGAAGGGGACAGGCCTGGGGCTTGCAATGGTTTACGGTATCATAAGACAGAATAACGGACATGTGTCAGTGGAGAGTGAGCAGGGTAGAGGTGCTTTGTTTAGAATATTTTTCCCCCGTGACCATGGAACTGTTATAAAGGATGAAACACTGGATGATGACAGCAGTTATGAAGGGAACAATGAGAAGATACTCCTTGTTGAAGATGAGCCTATGCTTCTTGAAATGAGCCGTACAATGCTTGAAGAACTCGGTTATTCAGTTGTTGCGGTTTCAACACCTGATGAAGCAATCCGCATTGCGAAAGAGGAGAGGGGGATAAAAATTCTGATTACAGATGTTATAATGCCTGGAATGAATGGTAAAGATCTGTCAGAAAAGATAGTTCTGGCGCAGCCGGCTATTAAAACTGTATATATGTCCGGCTATACATCAGATATAATCGGGCATCATGGTGTACTTGATGAAGGGGTAAACTTTATTCAGAAACCTTTTAAGATTACTGAGCTTGCTGCCAGCATTAAAAAGGTTCTTTCCTGAAAACCTGTCAGGTGGCGGTCTGCGGTATAATAAGTTTTAGACTATTGCAGCAATCCGCCATAACCGGATAGCGGGATGAATTGTATTATCCCGTCTTAGGAAGTATAGGTTTCGGACTGAGCGGCGTTGTGGGCCTTTCGGGATGATTTTTGATATTATCTGTTTCATGAGTACAATAAAGAAGATAGTGTTCAGAACCCAGTGTCTCCCTGAACGTATCTCCGCCCCTCACCCATGATTTCCACTGTTTCCACTGCCTTATTTCAGACTGGTTCAGAAAAGGTTCTTCACCTGAAGATGATGCGGTTCTATATTCCCATCTGCATGAATGGATCTCTCTCCCCCCAACTTTTACCAGAAGTTCCCTCTCTATAAGTTCAATCCCCAGGGATTCCCTGTTCCTGAAAAAAGGTGTCCCTTCGAATAGCTGGAATGAACTTGAAGTGAAAGCGTCAACATAACCGCTTACCCGTCCCGCGAAATCAAGGGTCTCCTGAAATCTGCTGCTGTTGGTCCCTGGAAGGCCGAATATCATCATGGCAAGATTGGAAATACCGGCTTCTGAGGATATACGCAGTACTTTTTCAATCACTTCAGGTTCTGTACCTTTACTGCATATATTAAGGAGTTCAGATGATCCGCTCTCAACGCCCCAGCTAATCCACCTGCACCCTGCGTCGAATGCGCACTGGAGAATTTCAGAAGTATAATCTCCTGTGGGCCGCCCCATAACATGGAAGCGGATGTTAAGGCCTGATTCTAAAATAGTTTTTGATATATTAAAAAGATCATCGGCGCCGATATACTGATCCGCGAAGTAGAACTGCGAAACTCCGGAAGTAACATGGTGGTATGCGAGCTTCTCTGTAAAAGCCAGGTAGTCAGATGTACGGTAACCGGCAAATGAGAAGTTATGGGAGCAGAAACTGCACCTCCTCCACCTGCATCCCCTGGAGAAGACAACGGGCAGAACCGGTTCAGGTGTAAGGTAATCTTTAAAATTACAGAAAGAGAAATCAGGCACAGGGAGTTCCCGCAATTCAATAGCCTGAGGCGATGGATTGTGAGTATTATTCCCGCCGTGCCTCACAGACAGTCCCCGTATCGATTCATGCTTTGCCCCGGACAGCAGATTGTATAGCCCCTCCTCACCCTCGCCACGGTAGAACAGACTGATAAATGGTGCCGCATCCATAAGCTCATCAATGTCAACAGCTGTTAATGCTGCACCCCCTGCAATAATTGTCACATCCGGAAATTCTTTTTTTATAATAGCTGCTATTGAAAGCATATGCACAAGCTGGTCAGGATACATTGCAGAAAGGGCTATTGTTTCATTTCCGGTAATATTGAGTTTATTAAGTATGAAACTCCTGTAGTAATCTGTCTTCTCGTTTGTCTCACCTGTATCAAGAAATTTTTTCAGTTCATGTTCAATTCTGCGGTATTCAGAATAGAAGAGTGACAGCTCTCCCATGTATGCTGTATACATTTCTCTTGAATAGAAGTCCCCGATTCCCCCCCTGAAAAAAGCAGGAGCAAGACTGACATGATCTCCCGATTCAAAAATACTATTCCAGAGAAGGATATTAAGGTCCATGACTGAAATGGAGCTGCCTGGGAGCCTTTTCTTAATATATGAATATAAAGAAGCAACACCAAGGGGGATATAAGTGGGGTGAGCTCCCGGTACAAAAATAAGCAGAGTTTTTTCCATAGCTGACAACGCCTGAAAGAAGATTACAATCCATATGGAGAGGATAGGAATTCCTTTGGTTTGACGCAGTCAAGTATTTTTGATCCCGGGATAACCTGTTTTGCAATCAGTTTTATTTTAAGTCAGGATGATTTAAATAAGCTACCAGCTGTAGTAATCAACATCGTGATAGTCTTTCAATACATCTGCCGCATCATAAGCGTGTTCCATTTTTATAAGAATATAATCAGTATTAAAAGTTGAAATCGTGAATATCGGTATTTTTTTCTCTGCAAGGGGTGCGGCAATGGAGCTTATAACCCCTGTTTCGCTGAACTCAAGTTGTTTATCCACTTTAAATATTTTCATGCTGCATTCATGGGGATAGGTTTCCGGGAGCCCTTCACCCGCGCAGATTACAGAATACTCATCTCCTGTATCTGTTATGCTGTAGAATCTTGTACGGTCAACCCAATCAGGGATCTCAGATCCCGATGGGAGTTTCACTATTGTATAATCACCCGGCAGTATGGTTAAAGGGAGTCTCATAAATTTTTCCAACTCTATATTTTTTATTCTGTCATATAAAAGGATTTAAATTTATTTTTCCACTCTTTTACATCAGGCGGGAGTGAATAATTACAGCAGATGTTGTCTAAATCCTTGACATACTGTGAGGCGGGTTTAGCTTTTATCAGGAGGCGCGATATGAGTGATAATAAAAGGGTGATTAAGCTTCAGGAGAATATTTATGCTGTTCGGGGGATATGGTTAGGCAGCCTCTCTTTCTTTAACACTTATTCGTACATACTCCTCTCTGAAAAAAATAACGAGATTCTTCTGATAGATACATGCGGCCCAGGCAGCGGGAAGTATATTAAAGAGGCAGTTGAATTGCTGGGGCACACTATGTCAGATGTCACAGGTATAGCTCTTACTCACTGGCATAAGGACCATACAGGGAGCCTGGCCGAGGTTGTTTCAATGTCAGGTACTTCAGGTAAACCTGTAAAAGTTTTTATTCATAAAGATGATTCCGGAATTTTGCTTTCACAGAAATTAAAGATTCTCACATCCCATCCCGTTCTGAAGATGAAGCTTCCCCACGGCCCGGGAAAACTCCCTGACAGGAAACTTTTCAATCTCGTGGAACTTAATCCTGAACCAGGAGATAATCCCCTTAATGACTACGATGTTGAATTCATTCATACGCCGGGTCACACTCCGGGTCATACATCGTATCTATACAGGGGGAGCATGGCTCTCTTCTCCGGGTGCGGGCTTTCCCTTTTCGGGAGAAATACAGTTGGAGTGGTGCCTGTTTTTCACAACAGGGAGAAACAGGTTGAATCAGCAAGGATGCTTGCTGAAATGGAGTATACCTGTCTTTATCCCGCCCACCTCAATGTGAGGAGAGATGAGATAAAAAGGGAAAACCGTGTTCCATTTACAGGGAAGATGAAGGTGGTTGACTGCATAACAGGTACGCTGCCGATATACCGTTATCCGAAGAACTGATGTTTAAAGATTTTTTCACTCCCTTGCGGCCGTTCGGAATGACATATTTAAAAAATATGCTCCGACAGAATTTTAATCCCGATAAAAAGAAGAATAATTCCACCTGCAATTTCAACCCTCTTCCCGAAAAGGTCTTTCAGTCTGCATCCCATTCGTACACCAACAAAGCTGAATGCAAAGGTAGTGAATCCGATAATAGCTGAAGGATAGAATATCTCAACACCAAGTAGTGATAGTGACAGGCCCACTGCAAGAGCATCTATGCTTGTTGCAACTGCAAGGATAAAGAGTTTTCTGTAATCCATGATGAAGTGTTCCACTGAGCAGGAGTCCTCACCCTCTTTCATTCCTCTGACTCCTTCAATGATCATTTTCACGCCGACATAAGTAAGGAGAATAAAGGCAATCCAGTGATCGTAGCTTTTAATGTAAGCAGCAAAAAAAGTGCCGCTATACCATCCCAGAACAGGCATGAAAGCCTGAAAGCCGCCGAATGCAAAAGCGATCATTGATGTATGTTTCAGCGGAACCCGTGAAGCTGAACAGCCGTATGAAATTGAAACTGCGAATGCGTCCATGGAGAGACCCACTGCTATCCCGAGAATTACTAAAAAAGACATAGAATCTCCAGAAATATTTTATTCCAGGAAAACCATCTCTTTATCAGGGATAATTGTCCCTTCGGGGATATCCTTTTCTGATAAAGCGAAGAGAGGTGATATCTCAATGACATTTACACGGTCAGGAATTTTTATACCCCTGGATGTTAGCCATTTTCTGCAGAGCGAGTTCATAAGCCCCTGTGCGGTCTGAAGAGAATCCGCGCCCGAGGCATTTTTAACAGGGGCAAATTCCTCCTCTCTCCTGGTCTCCAGGATGATATTTTTTTCAGCAATGGGCAGTGCGTCAAATACAAATTTTTCGAATTTAAAACCGGTAATTTCATTTTGCTTGCCGTCAACAAAAGCGCTTATTTTTTTCTTTGCCACATGGAAAGGGAGGCTGGCTGAACCGGAACCTGTTACAGAT
The DNA here is from genome assembly GCA_036821145.1 of Spirochaetota bacterium. GTDB lineage: Bacteria > Spirochaetota > UBA4802 > UBA4802 > UBA5550 > UBA5550. The sequence goes on along the minus strand of DAISJZ010000046.1, from coordinate 3,983 downwards.
GATATAAAACTGAGGCTGAAAAGATGAATAGCTGGATTTGCCGCGGAATAGAGGATGCCGCCATTATCATCCTTGGCGTATACTTTTTCCTCAGGCATGTCTGAGTATTCCACAATGCCGAGTTTACCCTCTTCAAACTGAACGAATATCCCTGTCTTCTCCTCGTGATATGCCTTCATCAGGGCTTTGCTTGATATCTCCGCATTTTCCGTTACATGAAATCCTATGAATAAAGGATCAATAATTTTTACAAGGGGATTGTCCACCTGGAAGTATGAGAGAGTTTCAATCCCCTGCTCCTGCAGAAGTTTCAGAGCTCCGGAAGTGCGCAGAGCAGTGAGGCTCCCGCCGTGGCCGTCGGGATTCATAAAAAGGGTGTTCTTGTCAGAGAGGATCAGTTTACCCTCAAGGTCAAGTGAGGGAATCATATTTTGAGGAAAGATATGTACATATTCCGGGGAGAGTCCGAAGAAATGTTTCTCCCTGAAAAAAGCCTCTGTTTCCTCATGGTTGTCCTTTGAAGTCATTATAAGGAAAGGGATCCTGACTCCATATTTTTTTTCAGATGCGCGGATCTTTTCCGCGTGAAAATGAAAGAGGGTTTTACCTGAAACCGGCCCCACAGGAAACTTTCCCTTTGGACCGTCAAAGCCCAGTCTTGATCCCTGCCCCCCTGCAACAAGGAACGCCGCTGTTTTCCCCTTCTTTATATGTGCTTCACCTGCAGCTTCGGCATTTCTGAATTTATCATCATACCCTGTCGAGGGAAGCTTTATATACGGCGCCGGATAAAATTCCTTTACTGAACTGTCCCCGCTTTGTTTGTATATGGTTTCAAGAAGTTCAAAGTCTATACCTGAGAGTTCATCAAGGAGCGCCTTTCTTTCACTTTCAATCAGAGAGTCCCAGTATTTAAAGACATGCTCCTGTTTGCGGGAGTAAACTTCGCTGATTACTTCGTCGTATCCGCTGAATGAAACCATAACCCCACCTCTTTAAGAAATAAATGTTTTTTATATCTTTTGATCATTAATTCACAAAGCTTAAGAACTGTCATTACGAGGAGTGTCAACGACGAAGTAATCTGATCAGGACTGTAAAAGTTCAGGCAGATTATTACATTGTTTACGATATTCAGATTGCTTCACTCCCTTCGGCCTTTCACAATGACAGAGCTGAAAATTATAATCAGCATCACCGGTATTAACAAAATAATAATAAAAGAGTTGTCCTGTAAAGGGGATTCTGCTTTTTATTTCATAATTGAAACATTTTTTCAGGAGCCTGCCATGCAGAAATCGATCGAAAAAGTAAATACACTTATTGAATCTCTTCCTTACATACGGGAGTTCAGCGGAAAGACGGTAGTTGTGAAGTACGGCGGGCACGCCATGACAGATGATGCACTGGCGCTTTCCTTTGCCAGGGATATGGCGCTCCTGAAGCTGGTGGGGATTAATCCTGTTGTTGTTCACGGCGGCGGTCCGCAGATAGGGTCACTCCTTGAAAAGCTCGGTATTAAAAGTGAATTTGTTGACGGGCTTCGTGTTACTGATGCAAACACAATGGAAATTGTGGAGATGGTCCTTGTGGGTAATGTCAACAAGGAGATCGTGAACAATATACATCTCGCCGGGGGAAAAGCTGTGGGTATATCCGGTAAGGATGCAGGTCTTATGAAAGCGCGTAAACTTTATCATGACGATAAAGGTGAAAAAAAGGATATAGGCCTTGTTGGAACAGTGGAAAAGGTTAATCCTGATATAATTGCTCTTCTTGAAAAAGATAAATTTATCCCTGTAATAGCCCCGATAGGCGCAGACAGCGATGGTAACACATATAATATAAATGCTGACACTGCTGCGGGAAAAATCGCAGAAGCTTTACAGGCTGAAAAACTGATACTGCTTACAGATATTGCGGGGGTAATGATCGGAGGAAAACTCGCTTCGACTCTGACGTCTGATGAAACAAAAGAATATATCGCAGGTGGAGAGATTAAAGGGGGGATGATCCCCAAAGTGAACTGCTGCATAGAGGCGCTTTATGGCGGAGTAAAAAAAGCACACATTATTGACGGAAGAGTTGAACATGCCGTTCTCCTTGAAATATTCACTGACGGAGGGGTTGGAACACAGTTTGTGAAATAAAAAGAAATCTATGCCAGATTTTTTAAAAAACCCTAATTTTTTTTATTTGACATTAAACTGAATATAAATAGATTTGCTCACGGAGAGTTGTCCGAGTGGTCGATGGAGGCGGTCTTGAAAACCGTTGGGTTAACAGCCCCAGGGGTTCGAATCCCTTACTCTCCGAATTTTTTTTCCAGAGAATCACCGTAAAGAGGAGAGGTGCCCGAGTGGCCGAAGGGGGTTGCCTGCTAAGCAATTGCATCTTTTAGGTGCCGGGGGTTCGAATCCCCCCTTCTCCGAATCGAGTAACCAATATGACCCTGAACCTGAAAAATATCAAGAACATCCGGCTTAAAGACTTCAACAGGGAAAACCTGGGTAAATTTTATAATAATTATATTAAAAACTTTGATCTGGTGAAACTTTCTTATTTCCCTTTTATCGGATGGTTTATACCGATGTATCTTAATAAAGATGAGTTTCAGAAATACCATGCAAAACAGGGGTTTATACTTGCCGTATATTTTTCGCTGGCTTGTATATTTCTTTTCTGCTTCAAAGTTTTTATCCCTGAAAGGGCTGACATCATACAGTTTGCAGTAGTAATGCTTATTTATATACACTATCTTGTTTATTTTGCCCTCTGTATACTTGGGACAATGATGATAAAGAAAGGCGAAAAAGGGGAGTTCCCGTATATTAATCAGTATGTAGCAAGGTTTACAGCAAAAATCGACATATAAATGCGTCTGTGGCTCAGCTGGATAGAGTAGCGGACTACGAATCCGTTGGTCGGGGGTTCGAATCCCTCCAGACGCGCATAAAAAAGCTCCTGAGAAATCAGGAGCTTTTTTATGCGCCGTACTGGCCCGGGTATTCACCCGGTACTCTTGAAGCACAGTTTTATTCAGAGAAGCTCTTAATCTCCACTGGTTTCAGCATCAGTTTCATTTTTACGGGTTTTGCTTCAGTGGTCTTTTTAACAGGATACCTGATTATTAGAGTAGCTTTATAGTCATTTCTCTCATAAAAACTGCTTATATAAACAATATATTCTCCATTTGTATTGCCGAGTTCAAAATTGTCTACAGCATAGTCCACTATGCCCCGTTCATGTACAAATTTGTCGCTTTTCTTTATATGTTTTTTATTTACGGTCATTTTTTCAGGGTCATAACTTTTATTGTCACCAATCATAATTCTGAAGAGAGCTTCGTTTCTTTTCAGATGGATAGTGCCTTCAGGTTTTCTTAGTAACACTGAAATCATCCCCGGTTCTGTAAGTTTAATTTTATACATAAGAGTATAAGGATCTTTTCGCGAGTTGGCTTTCTGCAATGTGATATCCTGCATAAATCTTTCGACATTCTGTTCCTCTCCTGCTGCAAAAGAAACAGTTAAAACTGATAAAAGTATCATTAAAGTAATTTTCCATGATCTGCCGGGCTTCTTTTTCATATTTCTCTCCTTTTTTATTATAATAACAATTCAGGTTTTCATGGATAATAGAAGATTATTGCTCTTTTTTCAACCATTTAATTTAAATTTGAAGAATTCAATTATGTGAAAGTTTTTTTAAACATTGCGGTAAATATAAAATTTCTTATATAAACATACGGTAGAAATGTGGTGAAATATATTGTATTGTTACTGAAGCTCTAAAAAAGAATTTTTTTTAAATTTTTAACCCTTTTGTGTTGATTTTTCAATTTTTTCGTTGCTATTTAATATTAGAGTTTTACATGTAAATAAGCTCCGAATTATTATGTCTCTGAGAATTGAAAGAAAACTACTGGTATGAGTCTGGAATATAAAACAAAAGGTAATAATCTTGTAATCTATCTGAAGGAA
>DAISJZ010000045.1:21037-23985 GCA_036821145.1 Spirochaetota bacterium | reverse complement strand
GTAAGATATGACTCATAATTTTGATTCATCGGGGTTATGAATATGAGCGAAAATGGTACACCGGCAGGGAACGAAACAGGTAAATCGAATTTTATCAAGGAGATTATCAGGGAGGATTTAAGGACAGGCAAACATGATACTGTTGCTACACGATTTCCTCCTGAACCCAACGGATATCTTCATATAGGCCACGCCAAGTCAATATGTCTTAATTTCGGCATTGCAAATGAGTTTAAAGGTACCTGTAATCTCAGGTTTGATGACACCAATCCATCCAAGGAAGAGACTGAGTATGTTGATTCCATTCAGGGTGATGTTAAATGGTTGGGCTTTGACTGGGAAAACAGGCTTTATTATGCTTCTGATTATTATGAAAAGCTTTATGAATTTGCTGTTGTTCTTATAAAAAAAGGGAAAGCCTATGTTTGTGACCTTACTGCTGACCAGATGAGGGAGTACAGGGGCACTCTGAAGCAGCCGGGTAAAGAGAGTCCATGGAGAAACCGCAGTGTTGAGGAGAATCTTGATCTCTTTCAGAGGATGAGAAGCGGTGAGTTTAAAGATGGTGAAAAAACCCTTCGTGCCAAAATAGATATGAGCTCCGGTTATATAGTAATGCGGGATCCGGTGCTCTACAGGATTCAGCGCTCACATCACCACAGGACTGGCGATGCATGGTGCATATACCCTATGTACGATTTCGCTCACCCTCTTTCAGATTCAATTGAAAATATAACACACTCAATATGTACACTTGAGTTTGAAAATAACAGGCCGCTCTATGACTGGGTTGTTAATGAGACAGATACATTGCATAAACCAAGGCAGATAGAATTTGCACGCCTTAATCTTTCATATACAGTAATGAGTAAAAGGAAACTGCTGGAGCTTGTTACAAAGAATTATGTTAAGGGATGGGATGACCCCCGTATGCCCACAATTGCCGGGCTCCGCAGAAGGGGGTACACTCCTGAAGCTATCCGTGACTTCGCTGACCGTATAGGTGTTGCGAAAGCAGATAACATGGTTGACATTGCAATGCTTGAACATTGTCTCCGTGAAGACCTTAATAAACGGGCTCAGAGGGTAATGGCAGTAATTGATCCTGTGAAAGTAATTATTGATAATTATCCTGAAGGAAAAGTTGAATATGTTGAAGCTGTAAATAATCCTGAAGATGAAAATATGGGGAAAAGAGAGATGCCTTTCTCCCGCGAACTTTATATTGAAAGAACAGATTTTATGGAAGTTCCTCCAAAGGGTTACTTCAGGCTTGCTCCGGGAGCGGAAGTCCGCTTTAAACATGCTTATTATATTAAATGTGAATCTTTTGTTAAAGATGATGATGGCAATGTAACAGAGATTCATTGTACTTATGACCCTTCAACACAGGGCGGATGGTCTCAGGACGGGCGCAAGGTTAAAGGTACAATTCACTGGGTTTCTGCCGGGCAGGCTGTAAAGTGCGAAACAAGGCTTTATGAGCATCTTTTCACAAAAGAAAATCCTGATGACCTTGCCGAGGGTGAGGATTACAAGGCTAATCTCAACCCCGATTCACTCAAAACAGCGTCAGCTTTTGTGGAACCGTTTATTAATAACGCTAAGCCGGGAGACAGGTTCCAGTTCGACAGAACCGGTTATTTCTGTATGGATCAGGATTCTACAGGTGATCTGCCGGTTTTTAACAGGACAGTGTCACTTAAGGATTCCTGGTCGAAAAAAGCAGGGAAATAAAATTTTTATTTCCCTGAGTTTTTAACAGCTCTGTCAATAATCATTAAAAGCTCATCAAACTGGTAGGGTTTCTGAAGAAATCCTGAAATGTTCTCACCTTCGAACTGTGATGTAATATCAACTTCACTGTACCCGCTGCTTATTATTATCGGAAGTTTATTGTTGATTTTTCTCAGTTCCATAAGTGCTTCATGCCCGTCCATCTCCGGCATGGTAAGGTCAAGAATAATGCAGCCGATAGTATTTATATTCTCACTGAAAATTTTAATTGCATCAATACCGTTTTCTGCGAGAAGAACATCAAAGCCTGCGGTTTTAAGCATCCTTGAGGTAAGAGTGCGTATATATGATTCATCATCAGCAACAAGTACCGTTAAATTTTTTTTCTGCCTGTCCACAGGTTTTTTTTCTTCAACATACTGTTCGGCGGGCTGCTGCTGCGTGGGCTGAAAGTAAATCCGGAAAGTTGTACCGCTATCAATCCGGCTTTCCACAAGGAGGCCTGCATTATGGCTGCGTATAATTCCTGACACTGCAGCAAGCCCAAGTCCTCTGCCTGTAAATTTTGTTGTGTAAAAAGGATCAAATATCTGCTTAATTTTATCCTGCGGAATGCCTGAACCATTGTCCGAAATATCAAGAACAGGATAAATACCGGGAGTAATATTACTGTTTAAAGTCAGCGAATTAATTTCAGCTATGCCGCATTCACGGATTGAAGTACTGATTTTAACTTCACCACTATTTTCAATTGCCTCAGATGCATTGAGAACCAGATTCATCAATATCTGGCTAATCTGAGCCGGATCACCTGTAATACATGGGATACTATCATCCAATTTGTAAGTGATTTTAACCTTTTTGGAAACAGATATATCAAAAAGAGAACTCATCTCTTCTATAAGGTTGTTCAGGTCAATTATTTCAGTTTTAAATGTGCTCTTGCCTGAGTATGTTAGCATCTGCCTTGTAAGCTCACTTGCTCTTTTGGCTGCTTTCCTTATATCGATAAGTTTCTGCTGAACCGGTAGTTGATCCGGCAGTTCGTAAAGGAGCATGTCGGTGTTTCCCAGTATACCAGTCAGCAGGTTGTTGAAGTCATGTGCTATTCCGCCAGCCAGCAGGCCGAGGCTTTCAAGTTTCTGTGCCTGAAGCATCTGGTATTCAAGGGCAAGCCTGCTGTTTTCCGCGTCCTTCTGTTCTGTTATATC
>DAISJZ010000045.1:19173-20937 GCA_036821145.1 Spirochaetota bacterium | reverse complement strand
CCGCTTTTTAAAGCAAGGTCCAGCCTGTCCCACATCTTCTGAAGCTCCATCTCTGCCTCATACCTTTCGGTTTCATCCCGCCCTGAAGAAAAAACCAGATTATCATCTTTAAACAGAGTACTTGCCCAGCGAATGGTCCTGTATTCACCATCTTTTGTAATATAGCGGTTTGTTATATTCAACCTTGTGTGATTTTTATGCAGCAGTCTGCCGAATTCAGCAGTCTTTTCAATATCATCAGGATGCAGAATATGTCCGAGATTAATCGATTTGAGTTCATCAGGGTGCCATCCCAGTATCTCCTCCCATGCCGGGTTTGCCTGTTTGATCCTCCCCCTGATCGTATGAATCAGCATAAGGTCACCCGAGTTATTGAAAAAAAGGTCACGCTCAAGCTGTGATGATTTCAATTCAGTTATATCTTCAACAAAAGTAGTGAGATAATCCTCACCGGTATATTTATCAGTAAGACGCACGAGGTAAACATTCGCATTCAGGCTTGAGCCATCCTTCCTGTTCCCTGTAAGATCCTGAGTGAACACAAAGTTTTCAGTCTGCAGTGCTATCAGGATTTTATCTCTCGAATCTTTATCTTTATAGAATTCAGCAGTATTGCTTATACTTGAAATTAACTCTTCAGGTGAATTATATCCGAAACTTTTACAGAATGCGTTGTTAACACTGATTATTCTGCCGTCAATTGTAGACTGGATTATACCTATTGGAGATTTGTCGAATATGTCCCTGAATTTTGCTTCGCTCATGCTGAGCCTTGCATTGGCCTCTTCAAGCTGGATCTGGTTTCGCTGAAGTTCATCCATCATTGCGGCCATCTCTTCATTCTGGGCTTCGGATTCTTCGTAAAGGGCTTCTATCTCGCTGTTTTTATTCTGAAGTATTGTTTCTATCTTTTTCTGGCGTGTAATATCGAGAAGAATTCCTTCGGCAAGTGCGGGTTTCTCATTAGCATACTTTATTATTTTCCCATTAACATACACCCAGAGCCAGTTGCCGTCACTTTTTTTCAGCCGGATTTCAAAATCGATCTCTTTTTTATTAGAGGGAGCAAGAAGTTTATCGAGATCATTTTTAACGTTTTCAATATCATCCGGGTGTATAAGAGTAAGAATTAATTCAAGATTCCGTGTTCTGTTTTTTTCGTATCCTAACTTTTCATACCAGAACCGGTTAACATTAAAATAATCATTATTGATGTCCCATTGCCAGACTCCTACTTTGCTGTGCGCGAAATCTTTTTCAGGTAATGAAAGAGAAAGGAGTTTGTTGATGTATCTGGATAATAATCCCATATCGTTATTACTTGATTATCCCGGTATTAGTTTTGTAATAATAAAAGCAGATTGATAAGGTTCAATAATCATAAAGGTTGGCTGACGGGCGTCCTGTTATAATTTCATTGGTATCTCTTTCTATCCGGTTTACAAGCTTTTGAAGCTTATCGTTTGTTTCGTCAGAAATCCGGATTTCATCACATCTCATACATTTTTTTGCAGGAACGTTCTCAAGGATAAATGTAAAATTTTTATTGCTGGTTCTGAACGTTGTTTTCCCTTCTATAAGTACTCCCCCGCATTTACACTGCATATTATACTCCGTTTTTTATTCTTGTTTTCAGCCTTTCTTATTAATAACAGAACTTAAAACAGCTGATTAAATACCGGTTACTGTTGAATTCAACTCATATACTATTTTTCTATTTTGACGTGTCAATACAAATAGGTAATATTGAATAATATTTAAAAT
>DAISJZ010000045.1:0-19073 GCA_036821145.1 Spirochaetota bacterium | reverse complement strand
AGTAATTGCCAAACAGGCAATTATGTCGTATTTTTTCAATTGACACGATAATGTTGCAGGTTTTAAATATCTTTCTGTCCACAGGCAACACGGGCGGGCGGAAAAATAAATTATAAATAACTCAAAACGGTTTCAGGTAATGTATATTATCAGGAAAAGCATTTAATGAGGAGGATTTGTGAAACCGGGAATAGCTGAAGCCGCAACAATTATAAAAAAATCAAAAAGCATGATTGCCCTTACCGGGGCGGGAATTTCTGTAGAGAGCGGTATCCCGGACTTCAGAAGTTCGGGTGGATTATGGGATAAATATGATCCCTCTGTTTATGCGTCAATCTACTCATTCAGAAACATGCCTGAAAAAGTCTGGGAAATGATATTTGAGCTGATAGAGATGACAGATAAGGCGAAGCCTAATCCCGCTCACCTGGCTCTGGCTGAACTTGAAAAAATGAATCTGCTTAAAGCGGTTATCACTCAGAATATTGATAATCTTCACCAGGAGGCGGGGAGCAGCAATGTTATTGAATATCACGGCAACGCGAAGCATCTTGTATGTCTTCAGTGCGGAGAGCAGTACAGCCCTGATGAATATGACATAGATAAAAGAATCATCCCTCACTGTGAAATGTGCGGTAAAATACTTAAACCGTCTGTTATTTTTTTTGGTGAAATGATACCTCATGATGCCCTTCACCAGTCGCAGAAATATGCGGAGGAGGCCGATGTTGTTCTTGTTGTCGGAACTTCTGCAGTTGTTTATCCTGCTGCCGGGATCCCTGGAATAGTTAAAAATCATGGCGGTAAAGTGATAGAGTTCAATCTTGAGGAAACAGAGCTTACATCCGCCTGCGCTGACATTTTCATTCAGGGCTCTGCCGGAAAAACACTCCCTGAGCTTGTTTCAGTTCTGAAAAAGCAGGTTTAAATAATTGAACAGAATAGTTGTACTCCCTGATCACCTGAAGCACATGATCGCAGCAGGTGAGGTAATTGAAGCTCCTTTCTCAGTTGTAAAGGAGCTGGTTGAAAACTCCATAGACGCAGGAGCTACAGAGATCGATGTTCAGGTGCAGGACGCAGGTCTTAAAAGGATATATGTAAAGGATAATGGTTCAGGTATATACAGGGATGATGCACCGCTTTCAATAAAGGAACACGCAACAAGTAAGATTTCAGACATCTCCGGACTGCAGAGTATCACTACATACGGATTCAGAGGGGAGGCTCTATCAAGCATCTGCTCTATATCTGATTTTGTTCTTCTCACAAGGCACGAAGGAGAGGAGACCGGGGCACGCATTGAATCACGAAACGGCTCTCACTCCGTCACAGACTATGCAGGGAGCAGGGGCACAACAATTATTGTTGATAATCTTTTTTTTAATATGCCCGCAAGGAAGAAATTTTTAAAGGCCAAAAAAACCGAGCTAAGAACAATACGTGAAACTCTTCTCCGGATGTCTCTTGCGGTTCCTCATGTCTCTTTTTCATTTGAAGTTGACGGGAAGAGAGAGATTACGCTTGCCTCTGCAGATGGATTTTCTGAAAGGGTGAAACAGGTTTTCGGAGCATCTGTTTATAACAGCCTTTATTACGATGAACTTTCAGACCTTAAGGTTAAGCTTTCAGGTTTTCTCTCGAGGCCTGACTATATGCGCAACACCCGGAGCATGCAGATGCTTTTTATAAACGGGAGACCTGTTGAGCAGAAGTATCTTTCCTATCATCTTGCCCGGGCTTATGAAGCTGTAATGCCAAGGGGGAAATATCCGGCAGCAATTCTCTTTATGGAGATAGATCCTGAACTGATTGATGTGAATATTCATCCTGCGAAGAGAGAAGTTAAACTGTTTGACCAGAAATATATTGATTCCCTGATCTTCAGCCTTGCATCAAAGGTGCTGAACAGGGCCCACCTGATCCCTGAAAAGATTTTTTCCGGTGCATCTGCTAATGCGGCAGAGAATTCGGTTTTCAAAAAAAATACGGATCCCGCTGATATTACTCCGGCAGAGTATAACTCTGTGCCGCGCAATTTCCGTGTACCGGATACGCTGCCTGTGCATACGGAGACTTATTCATCTCCCGGCTTTTCTACAGGAAAAGGAGCCGGTTCACCTGCCGGGAGTCTTCTTTTTGACAGTGCCGGAGAGATTCTGGATGCAGTTTCAGGTGGACTTGAATTAAAAGAACATAATGACAATTTCCGCAGAATTATTGGAATAGTATTCAACACATATATTCTTATAGAAGAAAATGAAAAAATGCATTTTATAGATTTTCATGCTGCACATGAAAGAATTCTTTATGATAAGCTCTGTAAGGGGTATGAACTTGAAATACAGGAACTGCTCTTCCCTGTGCAGATCGAACTTACAGCAGCGGATTTCTCCCTCGTGATGGATAATCTTGAAAGTTTCAGTTCATGCGGATTTGAGATAGAGGAGTTTTCTGATAAAAGCGTGGTTGTCCGCTCTGTACCAGCGGCAGCAGGTAATTATAAAATAGAAGAGCTTTTAAAAAATATGATTGATAATATCAGGGATGAAAAGGATAGTAATGACCTTAAAGATAAGATTATCTCATCCCTGGCGTGTCATAGTGCCAAGAGATCCGGAGATTCCCTCAGCACTACGGATATGAAAACTTTAGCCGGTATGGTTTTCAGCGGTGAGATTGAACTTAGGTGTCCGCACGGAAGACCGTTTCTTTTTACCATAAATAAAAATGATATTGAGAGGATGTTTAAAAGGTTATGAAAAAGGTAATTCTTGCAGTGGGCTCATCTATCTCTGCTTATAAGTCATGTGATCTCGCAAGGTTATTTGTTAAAGGAGGGTATAATGTTTTCGTAGCAATGACTGAAAATGCCACAAAGCTCGTATCTCCTCTGACACTTGAAGCCTTAACCGGGAATCCTATTTACAGGGACAGCACATTATGGGAAAAACATGAGATGGGGCATATTTTCCTTAAGGATAAAGCATCCCTGTTTCTTGCTGCACCTGCAACGGCAAATATGATTGGAAAATTCGGTAATGGCATTGCTGATGATCTTGTGAGCACAACTTTTCTTGCTCTTGAATGTCCGGCTATGATTGCCCCTGCGATGAATCCCAATATGTATAAAAGCCCCGGTGTCCAGATGAATATAGAAAGACTTAAAGGCTGGGGTGTAAAATTTATTGAACCTGAAACAGGTCTTGTTGCATGTGGAGATGAGGGTAAAGGCAGACTTGCTGATATAAATACTATTTATGAGGCTGCAGTAAATGTTATTGAGGGAAAATAAAATTATTGTTACCGGAGGGCCTACGCGTGAATGGTTTGACCCTATCAGGTATATTTCCAACGCGTCTTCAGGGAAAATGGGAGTTGCTTTAGCCGATGAGGCCAGCCGTATTTCACAGAATACGGTTTTTATACACGGCCCTATAAATGAACAGCTTGTTCATAATAAGCAGTTCAGATGCGTTAAAATTGAATCCACATCTGAATTGCTTCAGGCTGTGCTTGCGGAAATAGAAGAACCGTGCGTTCTGATAATGGCTGCCGCTCCAGCAGATTATACCCCTCTGGAAAAATCAGAGGAAAAAATAAAAAAGTCAGACGGCGATCTTATTATTAATATGAAGAGGACTCCTGACGTACTGAAAAATGTGGCAGAGGCGAAAGCGAAGAGAGGACTGGATAATTTATTTGTTGTTGGTTTCGCTGCGGAGACTAATGACACGGAAAATTATGCCATAGGTAAACTCGTTCAGAAAAATCTTGATATGATCTGCCTTAATGATGTCTCAAGAGAGGGTGCAGGATTTAATGTTGATACTAATATTATGACCCTTTTTACCAGGGATGGAACTAAGATTGAACTTCCCATGATGTCAAAAGAAAAGGTTGCGCAGGAGATTCTCAAAAGGATTGATATTGAACTCACAAAGAGGGGGTAGCATATGTATATCCGGAGACCTGCTGTAGCCGGTTCATTTTACCCGGCAGATCCAGAAAAGCTTAAAAAGATGATTTGCGGCTATATCTCTCAGGCTGAAAAGGATCAGGAACCTGTAAAGGGGAAATTGTATGGTATAATTTCACCACATGCCGGTTATATTTATTCAGGTCCTGTGGCTGCATACGGTTTCAGTTATCTTAAATACAGCAATTTTGACGGCTTCGTTGTGATTGCTCCTTCACACAGGGCGAGGTTTAACGGCGCTTCAGTTCTTTCTGAAGGGGTTTATTCAACTCCTCTTGGCGAGATGGAAATTGACAGCGAGGTGGGGGTTGAACTGAAAAAATCCTCCCTTTTCACTTATATAAAAGAGATTGATGAGCCTGAACACTCTCTTGAAGTTCAGATACCTTTTATTCAATTTATGAAACCCGGCTTGAAGCTCGTACCTGTTATAATCGGTTCAACAGATATTTCATTATGCAGAAAAACAGGTGAAGTCATTGCTGAAGCAGTAAAATCATTGAACAGAAATTACGCCATAGTAATATCAACAGATCTTTCTCATTATTATCCATATAAAAAAGCTGTGCAGATGGACTCTGATTTTATATCAGCATTAAAATCCTTTGATGAAAACAGAATTGTTGAAACAGTAAAATCCGGAAAGGGGGAAGCCTGCGGAGAAGGTGCACTACTTGCGGGGATTACGGCTGCAAGAAAACTCGGGGCGTCTAAAATTGAAATAGCAAAGTATGCCAACTCCGGTGATACAGCTGGCTCAAAAGATGAAGTCGTGGGTTATGTTTCAGCTGTAATTTTAGGGGAGGAGTGAATCAATGGATGAACTTAATGTTGAACAGAAAAAAACTCTTCTGCGCCTTGCAAGAAAAACAATAGCAGACAGGCTTAATGCTGAATGTGAAAACAACAATTTTGACTTCAGTGATGCTGTATATAATGAGAAGTGCGGCGCTTTTGTTACGCTGCATATAAAAGGTAATCTCAGGGGTTGTATCGGATATATTGAAGGTGTAAAACCTGTTCCGGATACAATAAGAGAGATGGCCCTTTCTTCAGCTTTCAGGGATCCGAGATTCTCTCCTCTTACCGCGGCTGAATTTAAAAGTATTGATATTGAAATTTCAATTTTAAGTCCTATAGTAAAGGTCGAAAATATTGATGATATAGTTGTGGGACGGGACGGTCTGATTATTTCAAAGGGTTTTAACAGGGGGCTTCTGCTTCCCCAGGTTCCGGTTGAGCAGAAATGGGACAGGGACACTTTTCTGACCCACACATGTTTTAAAGCTGGACTACCGGGTGATACATGGAAAAAACCCGGTGTTGAAATTGAAAAGTTTTCAGCACAGGTCTTTTCAGAAAAAGAACTGGGGCTGGTTTAAAAGCTTTCTTTTGCTTGAATAATTGAATTTCAAAAATATAGTGGTTTGTAATCCCAGCCTTAATAAATACTATCTTAAGAGTTTAGAATGAATAAAATACGTTTTGCATCTGTTTTAGTCATGTGTATCCTGCTGTTTTTCTCCTCCTGTAAAAGGCAGGAGCCCTTTGTTGACCCTGCATACATTTTTCTGAAATGGTCCGGTGCTGTTAAAGCACTCAATTATAATGATTATAGTGAATGTGAGGCTTTCCCGAAAGATAAAAATGTTTTCAGGGAGCTGTATAAGGATTTTTATTACGGGAACCTTATAATCCGCAACATGGGTAAATTTAATGAAAGCGACATTAAAACTGATTTTGAAGGATATAAATTCAATCATAGAATGCTCTATTTTGAGTGTGAAAGAATTTCCCGTGAAACAGGAAAAACAGTTGAGAATATGAAAGGTGAAGTGGAGTTTATAAAATATATAGAAGGCCCGAAGATAAAACGGGGATGGCTGATGCACAACAGAACTTTAATAAGAACGGGGTTGAACAGTTAACATGAGGCTTTTTGAATTATTTATAGGTTTCCGTTATCTCAAATCAAAAAAGAGCCAGGGATTCATATCTTTTAATACATTCCTTTCAGTATTAATAGTTTTTCTCGGTGTTTTTATTCTGATACTTGTAATCTCTGTTATGAACGGATTTCAGGGACAGATTAAGGATAAGATACTGGATGTTGATTCACATATAGTTGTATCAAATCTCGCCAGTGAGATTGACGGCGTTGCCATTCAGGATTACAGGGAACTTTCTGAAACAATCCGCAGTACAGAGCATGTTGTTTCCGCCAGTCCCTATCTGCAGGGGCAGGGATTGTTCAGGTTCAGGCGTAATGTCGGGCCAATTATGATCAGGGGTATAGGCACAAAAGATTACATCCCCTCTGATATAAAAAAATTTATCACTCTTAACCGGCAGGATTACTGTCAGAAAAAAGGTATCTATATCGGAGAGGAGATGGCCTTTAACTATGGAGTTAAGGTGGGGAATACAATGGAAATTATTGTTCCCCAGGGCAGACTCACTGCAGTTGAAGGTGTAACACCCGGTATCCGGAAATATAAAGTGCTCGGGTTCTTTAAAACCGGATATTATGATTTTGATACAAAGCTTATAATGATGTCACTTACTGACGCGCAGCAGTTATTTTCTGTTGGTGATGTCGCTTATGCAATTGGTGTAAAAATTGATGATATATATAAAATGGATCGCATGGCTTCAACTCTGCAGTCTATTATAGGTTTTCAATACGTTACAATGACTGCAGAGCAGAGAAATCATAATCTTTTTTACGCACTAAGGCTTGAAAAACTTATTATGACAATAATTCTTTTTCTCGTAATTATTTCTGCCGGATTTACGATCATGGGAACCATAGTTATGGTTGTAATGGAAAAGCGAAAAGCTATAGGCGTTCTGAAATCTATGGGGGCAAAACCCCGTTCAATTATGGTGATATTTGTACTTGAGGGGTTTCTTATTGGTGTTACAGGCTCAATACTTGGAGTAATATTCGGTCTTGCTGCTTCACTTAATCTTGAAGCAATTATATTGTGGGTGGAAGATTCAATAAATGCTATGATGATCTGGATTTACCAGTTTTTTAACCTGGGTGATTTTTACAGGATCACTCTTAAACCTTCAAGTGTATATTATATTGATACTATACCTACTGAAATTATTCCTGAGTTTGTTGTATTCATAGCTGCTGCCGCGATTTTTCTTGCAACAATTGCCGCGATTTTTCCGTCATGGCAGGCTTCCCGGCAGAAACCGGTTGAAACAATCAGGTATGAATAGGTATACAAATGAAAAGTAATTCAGCAATCATTGATATAAAGAATCTTGAAAAGACTTATGGTTCAGGCAGCAGCAGCATAAAGGTACTACGTGGAATCAATCTCGAAATACTGCAAGGTGAAGTAGTATCGATAACCGGCCCGAGCGGAACCGGTAAATCAACTCTTCTTAATCTGATGGGGTGTCTTGATAATTTCGACAGGGGATCTCTTGCCATCAGCGGAACTGATGTTTCTTCATTTGAAGTCGATGCATTATCTGATTTCAGAAATAAACATATAGGTTTCATCTTCCAGCTGCACAATCTTTTACCTGAATTTTCCGCATTGGAAAATATCATGATGCCTCTTCTCATAAGGAGATGTAAATTCCGGGATTCAAAAGATAAAGCTATGGAACTCCTCGGGAGATTCGGGCTTGAAAACAGGGCTAATCATAAACCCGGGGAGATGTCCGGCGGTGAATGTCAGAGAGTTGCAGTCGCAAGGGCAATTGTTGGTGAACCGGATATTATACTTGCGGATGAGCCTACTGGGAGTCTTGACTCAAAAAATTCAATGAATCTTCTTGAAATTCTGCTTAATTTATGCAGAGAAAAAGGGAGTACAGCAGTAATA
This sequence comes from Spirochaetota bacterium, assembly GCA_036821145.1. Lineage (GTDB taxonomy): Bacteria > Spirochaetota > UBA4802 > UBA4802 > UBA5550 > UBA5550. The sequence goes on along the minus strand of DAISJZ010000045.1, from coordinate 11,243 downwards.
GTTACTCATGATATGAAAATTGCGGAGATGACTGAAAGAGTAATATCAATGCTTGACGGCTTGATTGTCAGTCAGTAGAATTAATTATGGCAGATTTAATAAAAACGGTAACGGATAAATCCCAGTTCCAGTTTCTGCTGGATAATTTTTTCAGCGGGAATCCGGTATATATAAAAACCAGCAGCGGCAGTCTTAACCTGCAATATCTCGGGTATTCTGATGGAAATGTTGCTTTCAGAATACCCCTTGTGAAATCACTACCTGAGAATGTTGTTGTTTTTACAAGGTATAAAACAAATACCATATATCTCAGTATGAAGCATATCGAACGCAATGAAGATACCTTTGTTTTTATACCTATAAAATTTCAGATTATATCAGAATCACGGAAAGAGGATAGAAAGCTTGTAGGTATCGAAGGCGGCAAGAGTATTATTTATATGAATAATCTTATTTCTGATTATAATATTGAGAGATCTCTCTCAACATCTCAGAAGAAGATTGATAAGATTAAAGAGATTGCGGAATTCGAACTGAAAAAGAAGTTTGATTATTATAAGATTGTTTTTATGCATGAATCGAAGGGAGATAACAGGCTGAAGTATGTTTTAAATACTTCAAAATCTATATTTATGTCAAACCTGAATGTTGATCCTGAACCCGGTAAAGAAGAAGAATATAATTTCTATGTTAATAATATTTATAAATCTGATATAAGCCTTTCATCAAGAAACAGGTATATTTCTGAAGCAACAGTTCCAATTATGTATAATAAAATAATTCCATACGGATATCTGCAGGTTAACAGTTCGCAGCCGCTTTCTGACGGGATGTTTGAAGTATGCCGAAGGATGGCTATAGTTATTGATCAGCTGCTTATTAAGAATAAGCTTTTTTCGACTATGGAGGAGCGGTTTCTTATTTCAGACCTGTCTAAAAATGGAATGGGTTTTGTTTTCAGAGAGAAAAGACATATCCGGAATTTTCAGGAAAATGGTAAGCTCTGTTTTGATGTCATGCTGCCGACACAGAAAAAAGCCGTAATTGGTGCCATAATCAGAAATATATCATTTCTTGAGAATGGCGTCATAAAGGTCGGTTGTGAGATCAGCAATATGGATGAAACGAGCCGGGCAAATTACGATGAATTTGCGGGTTGATCTACTGAAAAACCGGAAATAAAAAGTTTCCGGTTTTTTAATCAGTTTTATTCCGTTATTTATGGGATAAAATGATCAACTGTTGCGATTATATCCTTAAGACGCGGTTTAAGAAACGCCAACCCTTCATCAACCGTATCAAAAAAATGGAAAAGATTTAAATCATCCGCTGAAATCATACCTTTATCAACAAGCATCTGAAAATTGATTAGTTCTTTCCAGTATGAACTGTCATAAAGCATAACTGAAATGTCAGGTTTAGCCATTTTTTTGGTTTGAATAAGTGTAAGAGTTTCAAAAAGTTCATCGAAAGTACCAAAACCGCCGGGGAAAACAAGAATGGCTTTTGCGTGATAGAGAAGCCAGAGCTTTCTCATAAAAAAATAGTGAAATTCCATATTCAGTTCATCTGAAATATATGGATTAGGATACTGTTCAAAGGGGAGAGATATATTAAGCCCTATGGTCTTTTCTCCGGCATCCCTGGCGCCTCTATTTGCGGCTTCCATGATTCCAGGTCCGCCGCCTGTGCAGATGTAGAAATTGTCACCTGTTTCCTCTTTCAGCTGAATACTGAATTCAGCAAGCTCTTTTGCCATTTTCTGTGCTGCAAGATAGTATTCAGCAGTTCCAAGACTATTATCTTCAGGTTTTATTCTTGCTGATCCGAAAAAAACAACTGTGTGATGAACGTCATTAGCTTTAAACTTCGCTTCAGGGGCTACATATTCACTAAGTATCCTTAGAATCCTTGCTTCACGCGAGTTGAGAAATTCCTGATCTTTATAAGCTTTCTGTGCTTTCATCATTTCCTAATAACGCCTCTTCCTCTTTATGTTGAAAATAGTCCCATCCGTATACTCAGAGACGTCGGATGAAATTATTTTCTTTTTATCTATATATTCAATTGAAACAGAATCCATAAAGCTCAATATTATTTTAAGTCCCGCCCCGATACCCCGTAATGGAACTTCTTCACCGTTTATTTTTACACTAAGCTTGGATTTCTCGGATTCAGTTGCGTAGCTTAATATCTGATCAAAATACATGTTGGAGTTCATGTCCGGCACGTTGCTGATTATCTTGATAAAATCAAGTCCTGTTCCATGATCAATTATAGTTGCATCAAATTCATTATTCTTAATCATATACCTGATTGTAATATTTCTTTTCTCAGGTATGACACAGGATGTTTCACCGCAATTCATTGTAACCTGAACTGCGTTTGTTATGGATTCATCCATGGAGAGTATGATTTCATCAATTTCCTCCCGCGGATAGCTCATCCTGCAGAGGTCTTTCATCAGCCTGTCAATAACCTCGGGGACTATCGAGGTATTTGCGGTGAAACTATCGAGAAATGTTATTTCTTTATCCTGAACCATTTGTATCACTATTATAATATAGAGTTAAAACTATACTCTTAAAAAAATCAATGATTATTTCTTTAAACTATAAGGTTTCGGGAATTTGTTTTGTTCCCTTTTTTATTAACAAGTATTGAAATCCGGTTTACCAGAATTACTACTTTATAATTTATCGGATTTCTTAAGTTTACAATTTAAAGCATATATGATTATAATTCACTTAAAATTGATGCAATCTATTTTTTTAATTATGAGAACTTTTATTGTTTATTATTCTTTAATAGAATTAAAAAAGTCCATAAGTGCTTTTTATAAATAATATAGTTTTCTGAACAAAATTGTCATTTTTAATCCGGGGTTATTATCAGCAAGTGGGGGTAGTTTTATGAATGGCGGTGTTTTTTTATGAAAACTGATAAAACCGGTATTTACATACATATACCGTTCTGCAGAAGCAAGTGTGATTACTGTAATTTCTATTCAATACCGGCTGAAGCGGACAGCCCTGTGATTAAATCATACATCGAAAAACTGAAAGAAGAGATAAACAATCTTCCTGATGGATGGTACATCCCTGATGCTGATACTATTTATTTCGGTGGGGGGACTCCATCAATTCTGAGTCCGGAGAATGTTGAAACTTTGATATCAACTGTACGCGGTAAATTTTCATTATCCTCTGGTGCTGAAGTAACCCTGGAGATGAATCCTGAAGATTTCAGCGAAGAAAAAATCTGCGGCTATGTAAATTGCGGAGTAAACAGAATAGTTTTCGGAGTTCAGACTCTGGATGATTCTCTGCGGAAAACTCTCGGGAGGAGAGGTCAAGCTGAAGTGAGGAAAAGGCTTGAGCGATTTTTCCACGAACCCGGTTTTACAAAGTGCATTGATCTGATTACAGGTATTCCGGGACAGACTGAGGAGAATTGTCTTGAAGATTTAAAAATCATTACAGATTACAGGCCCGGGCATATTTCCTTGTATCTCCTTTCAGTGGAGAAGGGGACTCCGCTGTCCGCAAGATTGGTTCCTGATGAAACTTTTGATGAAATGCAGTTGGATGTATGGGAAAGATCAATCGATTTTCTCGCAGGCAAGGGATATAATCATTATGAGATTTCAAATTACTCGCTGCCGGGTTTTGAATCTGTACATAATTCGAAATACTGGCATTTTGTGCCATATGCGGGTTTCGGAGCCGGGGCTCATTCATTTACCGGCAGCAGGAGATATTTAAATAATATGTCAGTTGGAGATTATATCAGTTCGAAAGATATTGATTATACCTATGATAATAGAAATAAATCAGATGTTATTGTTGAGTTTTTTATGACAGCATTGAGGGATCTGCGCGGATTCAGTTCTGATGATTTCAGGGCTGTCACCGGTTCAGAATTTCCACGGAAAATTTCTCAAAAGCTGGAAGCTCTTATCGTTAGAGGTCTGATTTCGTCAATTGACGGAAAATATTCTCTAACAAGAGAAGGGCTGTTTCGTGCCAACAGCGTTATATATGAACTGACAGAGGATTTTATCAGCTGATTTAATTACTTCTTCTAAAGCTTACCTCAGATGTCCCCTCACGTTACCTCCGTTCGTGACATAAAATAATCCTTATTTATTTTATGTCTGCGGCCGATATAAGTTATGAATATTCATATTTATTCAGGGGTTAATAATGCATCATATTTATTCAAAACTTGAAAGTATACTCGCAGATGAGACAGTAATCTATAATGAGATATATACTCTTGAAAAAGAGAAAACAGAAGCAGCAATAGAAAAAAAAGGGGCTTTGATACAGGAACTCTCTGCAAATCAGGAAAAGCTGCTGTTCAAAATCGAGTCTCTCGAAACAGAAAGAGTTAAGGTACTGGAGCTGATTTCAGCTGAGACTGACATTGAAAACGGTTCCACACTTTCTGAGATTACATCTAAAATTGACAGGGATACATCTTCACGCATTATGAAATGCGGCACTGAACTTAAAAATGTAATTATTAAGCTCAGGGATAAGCAGGAGTCCAATAAAATGCTTCTGCAGGATAATATCGAGTTTTTTGAAATATTAATATCTGATCTTAAGAACAGTTCTTCCCTGAAATCGGGATACGGCAGCGATGGAAAAGAGAAATCCCGTGTTGTGAATCCTGTACTGTTCAATACTAAAGCTTAAAGGAGGGGGATATGTCTTCCACATTTATGGGGCTTGAGATAAGTAAGCGGGGACTTCAGTCACACCAGCAGGCGCTGCATGTGACAGGCCATAATATATCAAATGCAGAGAACAAGGAATACTCAAGGCAGCGGGTGATTATTACATCTGCTGATCCGATATATGAACCGGCTTTTAACAGGGCAAATGTAGCAGGTCAGATCGGGCAGGGTAGTTATGTTGAGAGTATTGAAAGGATAAGAGATTCTTTTATTGATGACAGGATTGTTACAGAAAAGAATACAATGGGTTACTGGAAATCCAAAGACGATTTTATATATCAGGTTGAGGCAATATATAACGAACCCTCTGATCAGTCTATGAGGAGCAGAATGGATGCCATGTGGGCTGCATGGCAGGAATTATCAAAGTACCCTGAAGAGAGATCGACCAGAGAGGTTGTCAAAGAGAAAGGCGTTCATCTCGCTAATGAATTAAATAATGTTTTCAGACAGCTTTATACTCTTCGAGAAGACGCTGACAGACAGGTTGTACAGAAAGTTGAACAGATTAATATATACGCAGCTGATATCAGAAGCCTTAATGAAAGGATACAGAAAGCTGAAGCACTTGGGGACAGACCTAATGATCTTATGGACAGGCGGGATGCTCTTGTGGAAAAACTTTCTCAAATCGTCAATATTTCGGTCGGCCGTAATGATAAGGATGAGACGATTGTTTATATAGATGGAGAGAACCTTGTTCAGGGTAATATTTTCCGTCCCTTAAAGGCTGTTAAAAATCCTGACAACAACGGGATGCATGATGTTGTATGGAAAGATACGGAAACTTCTGTTTCTGTAAAGAATGGCGAGCTCGCGGGTCTGATTGAAGTGAGAGATGTAATAATCAGGCAGAATATAACTGATGTCAATGCACTTGCGATTAACCTCTCCGACCTGACAAACGAAGTGCACAAAGATGGTTTTGGAAGGCGGGGGCAGACAAATCTGGAATTTTTCAGGCATCTCAATATCAGCGATAACAATGAAGGAAATTTTGATCTTAACAATGATGGAGTCAATGATATTACCGCTATCTATAAAGTTGCGGGTAATAATAAACTTGATGCGTCTGCAGCAATTGGGATTTCAGGAACTCTGACTTTCGCAAGGAATGATAAATTTGATTCAATTGCTGAAGTTGATTACAATGAATCAGATACTGTTAATTCCGTGATGAAAAAGATAAATGACGCGAATGTCGGTGTTGTTGCTTATGTAGATCATAACGGCCATTTCGCTATTAAAGCTACAGCTGCAAAAGATGATGACAGAAAACATTTTATGATCAGACACCTTGAGGACTCCGGCCAGTTTCTTGTGGGACTTACAGGTGTTCTAAAGCAGAGCGGCCAGATGGGTTCTTTTGATTACAGGCGCATTGATGATATAATGAAGTTTATCCCCCAGCGAGAGCATATTACAATTACACCGAAGTTTAACCCGGCAGCTCATATAGCCGTTTCTGATGCAGTCATGCGGGATGTAGATGTTATCGCAGCATCAAAAGGGATAGATGTGGGCGGTACCGGTGATTATAATGTTACAAACGGTATCGGCGATGGTACAAATGCACTTGAGATTGCAAGCCTCCGCCATAAAACATCTATGGTAGATACAAAAGCAACATTTAATGAATTTTACACAGCCCTGATTTCAAGAATAGGAAGCCAGGGGGAAGAGACAAAAAACAGAATAGAGAATCAGACTGTGATGCTGAAGAATCTTGAGAATCTGAGAGAATCGGTTTCAGGAATAAACCTTGATGAAGAAATGGCCGGAATGGTGGCATACCAGCATGGCTATAATGCTTCTGCGCGGATGATAAGTACAATAGACAAGATGCTTGAAACAATAATCAGGCTGGGGGCATAAATCATGAACAGAATAACAAACCAGATGATCAACAATACGATGACCTATAATCTGCAGAGACACCAGATTGATATGGATCAGTTCCAGAATCAGCTTGGTACCGGAAAATCTGTAAGGATACCCCGTGATAACCCGATCGCTGCAACAAATCAGATGCTTTACAGGACACGATTAAGTGAAATAGAACAGTATATCAGCAATGTAAGTGAAACTCAGGCCAGGCTTAACGAGGTGGATACAGCATTGCAGTCATCTCTGAGAATATTTCAGAGGATCAGGGAGCTTGCTGTTCAGGGAGCAAACGGTATCTATTCAAATTTCGAGCGCAAGGAAGCTGCTGCTGCGGAGATGAATCAGCTTCTTGAAGAACTTGTCAGTATAGCAAATCAGAAAGGGGCAACCGGAAGATCTATCTTTGGCGGTTTCAACACCGGCACAGAAGAACAGCCTAATCCCTTTGTTCCGATTTATATGACACTTACTGCGGGACGTCAGGGTGACGCAATGATCGGTGTTGAGTACAGGGGAAATATCGGTGAGCAGGTCCGCGAGATAAGTAAAGGTGAATATCTTGAAGTGAATATTCCAGGTAATAAAGTATTCTGGGCTACAGAGCAGACTCTTACATCCGGAGCGGATTCGACAAATTATAGCGCTTCAAGCAACCAGGTAATTAAAATCGATGGTAAAGAGATCGAAATTGCAGCTGGTGATAATGTAGATATAATAATAGATAAGATAAATAATTCCGGAGTCAGTGTTAAAGCCTCAAAAGGGGGTATCAACAACCTGATCCTTAATACAACAGTGCCTCATCAGATATGGCTTGAAGATAAAGGGAGCGGAACAGTGCTGCAGGATCTCGGCCTTGTTAATAAAAATTTTCCTCAGCCGCCGAATAATATTGATCCTACAGCATCAATTGGCGGAATGTCTATTTTTGATATGATGATACAGGTGCGGGACGATCTCGTTAGAGGTGACCAGGAGCTTGTGGGGGGGAGAGATCTCGGCCTGATAGACGGTGCTCTTGATAATATCCTGAGGCACCTCGCTGCAACCGGAGCAAGGCAGAGCCGGGCTGATGAGCTTGCTAAAAGAGCTGAATATGAAAAGGGTAATATCACGGAGCTATTAGCAAAAACTGAAGGGATAGATTATCCTGAAACTATCATGAATTTTAAATGGCTGGAAAGTGTTCATGATTATGCTTTATCTGTGGGTGCGAAAACAATTAAGTCTACACTTCTCGATTTTTTAAGATAAAAAGATAAATAAGGAGTTGTAATTGAGCATTAAAATTCAGACTAAACCTTTTGGAGAAATCGAAGTGAATGAACTTCAGGTGATTGATTTTCCTGATGGTATTCTCGGGTTCGATTTCATAAAAAAATTTGTAATCCTTGATGCGGAAGATGAAGGTTCTCCTTTTAAATGGATGCAGGCGTTTGATGAAAAAGATCTGGCTTTTGTAATAATAAGGCCGGCTGATTTTATGGGGAATTATGAACTTTCGATTTCACAAAATGATTTTGAAACAGTCAAAGCTGAATCCGCAAATGAACTAATCGTTTTTGCGATTGTTACGATCCCTGAAAAGGCGGAAGATATGACAGCAAATCTTCAGGGGCCTATTATAATCAATCCTGTAACAAGACTCGGTAAACAGGCAATTTCTATGAATGACCGTTATAAGGTCAGGCACAGAATACTTGATGAAATGAAACGTCACACCGGGGCAGGAGGTTAGTTTATGCTCGTCCTTGCCAGAAGACTCAATGAAAGTATAATGATCGGTGATGATATTGAGGTTGTTGTAATTGATATAAAAGGTGACCAGGTAAAACTTGGTATAAAAGCACCAAGAAAAGTAACCGTTCATAGAAAAGAGATTTATCAGGAGATCAAGCAGGAGAATATAGCTGCAATGGGTTCTGAATTTGATCCTAATAAATTAAGAGATCTTTCTGATCTGTTTAAAAAGGATAAGAATAAATGATTATTCCAGGATATCTCTATGAACTGACAGCAGCATATATTCTTATTTTTCTTATCCGTGAATTTATTGCCTGGAAGCGTATACTTGCATTAAAATATTTTTTTACACCGTTAATCACAGCTCTTGCTGTGTTTATTGTTTTAAGTTCAATCGGATGTTATGGAGTAAGCCGGTATAGTTTTCTGATTTTCTCCTCTCTTATAGCCGCACTTATTGCCGATACACTGCTGATGATAGAAGAAACAAGCTATCTGAAGAATGGTATAATTTTTTTTATGCTGGGTCACCTGTTCTATGTAGCAGCATTCAGCTCAGATGTAACATTCGAAAAATGGAATATTATTCTTTTATTGATTATTGCATTTGTTAACGTGATACAGTTAAAATTAATGAAAAAATATGCCGGCGGAATGTTTATCCCGGTCACTTTATATGTAATTGTAATAGATATTATGGGTTATCTTGCTATAACAAAACTGAATAACGGGGCAGGTGTCTATGAAATTTCGGTAGCAGCAGCAGCGGTACTTTTCTGGATATCTGATTTTATCCTTTCAATAAATGCATTCGTAAAAAAAATACCACACAGTACTGTGTACACATGGCTTTTCTATGCTCCGGCCCAGCTTCTTTTCGCCTGGTCTACTGTATTGATTAATCGTGTCTGAGAACGAGGTATCTTCGGCCGAAAATCCGTACTCTTCCTTTAAACAGTCTGCCCGGTACTTCAAGAGGCTCAACAAGAGGTGAGATCATATCATAAGAACCGTGTATTTCTCTACCTGTATGGTCAGCGGCATAGCAGTATTTTCCCTGGTCTGTAATCAGTATTTTGGCGGGTGTGATAAAAGTTGAGTCGGGAGCTTTCATTAAATCAATTACATTAATTGTTCTGCCGTTATATTCAATTGCACCAATATCTTTAATGTTACATGAATCATATTCAACAGTCTCGAGACTGGTAAATTTTGTAATAAAAAGTGAACCATTACGTTCAAATGTTATCCATTTAAACGGTAATTTTTTTATAGATTCCTGATTGCCGGATTCAGCTTCAGGGGGTAGTTCGGGGTATATTATTTCATCAGCTGATGCTTCGTGATAAAAACTGGTGTTGAATTTTTCAAGTTTTTGTAATAGGTGCCCTGCTATCTTTATAAGATTTGTATTATCGGAGAGATTACGTTTATATATTTCAGAAATAGATTTAAGCCGTAGAATAATTTCAAGGCCGTCATGGTTGCTGAAACTTCTGAATATAGCATTACTTATATCTATAGTATCAGATAGCTTATTAAATATATCATCAGAAATGGAATTCCTTGAATTGAGATCGTTGATTATATCACGGATTGTTCCTGCGAGCTCTGAGAGAAATTCTTCATTTGTACCGGAAAAACCGGTATAAGCCGGGTGTTCCTGAATTTTATTTTTAATTTTTTCCATGTTAAATATGTTAGAACCTGTATTTCCATAATTCAATAAAAATAAATGTTAATAAGATTTTTTTTAAAATGAATGTCATCCATAACTTGAAATAGCTGTTTTTTTTTAATAAAGTAAAATATCAGGGTTTATTATCTGCAGTTGTTTCTGATAATAAAAACTTGACATCGGATATGATTTAATTTTAGTTGTTCATCTTATATTCACTATTTTCTTAACAACTAAACAAGTTCTTTAAAAAGAATTACCGGCATTTTGGGGGAGTATACGGAATCAGATAATATTTTTATATTGAATAATTCCGGAATAAAGTATCTTGAATACTTATTTATCTGTGGTATAATATTATTTTTTAATTATTAAAATTTAAGTAGCACGGATGATTCTAATTTTGAAATAGCAATTTATTTAGTGTATATAAAATAAATAAAGGAGAGTTTCAATGTCAAAAAAGATGATGAAGTCAATGGATGGTAATACAGCTGCATCGCATGTTGCCTATGCGTTTACAGAAGTAGCAGCTATTTACCCTATAACCCCTTCGTCAACAATGGCGGAGCTTATTGATGAATGGGCAGCTTATGATAAGAAAAATATCTTCGGGAATATAGTCAAGGTTGCAGAGATGCAGTCTGAAGCCGGCGCGGCAGGAGCTGTTCATGGTTCGCTGCAGGGCGGGGCTCTTACAACAACCTTTACTGCATCCCAGGGTCTTCTTCTTATGATACCGAACATGTATAAAATGTCAGGTGAGCTTCTCCCTGCTGTTTTTCATGTGAGTGCAAGGACACTTGCGACACAGGCGCTTTCTATTTTCGGTGACCATTCTGATATTTACTCAGTAAGACAGACCGGTTTCGCCATGCTTGCAAGTGGAGGAGTTCAGGAGGTAATGGATCTTGGCGGAATAGCACACCTGGCTGCGATAAAAACAAGGGTGCCTTTCCTCCATTTCTTTGACGGATTCAGAACATCTCATGAAATCCAGAAAGTTGAAGTTATGGATTATGAGGATCTGGCTAAACTTATTGACTACAAAGCCCTTGGTGAATTCAGGCAGAGAGCGCTTAATCCTGAAAATTCATGCACAAGAGGTACTGCTCAGAATCCTGATATTTTCTTCCAGGCAAGAGAGGCGAGCAATAAGTACTATGAATCACTGGATGACACAGTGAATGA
>DAISJZ010000044.1:4956-24033 GCA_036821145.1 Spirochaetota bacterium | reverse complement strand
AATTATCCGGGCAGCATTTTTACCTGCAAAAACTTCAATATTATCGAACATATTTCCCTCCTTGGTTTTTAAATTGCCCGGCTGGTCATTTTTATAGGATACTAATTTTGACTAAAATCGATTTTTGTTCAAGTAATAAATTATTTATATCATATCAGGAGATTGCTGAATCAAGGGGTAAACAAATTATTCCTTGGTAAAAAAATCTTGACAATGAACCATGTATAAAAATATTGATTAAATCGATTTTCACTACGGGCGGTTAGCTCAGATGGTTAGAGCGCCTGCTCGACACGCAGGAGGTCACTGGTTCGATTCCAGTATCGCCCAATTCCTTCACCTGTTATTCCTATGCAGGTATCCCGCAGTGAAATGTAAATTTAATAGTCGAGGATACTACATTGAGCAACCTGATTAAAATAAAACTCCCTGATTCCAGTATAAAAGAGGCCCCGTCCGGCTCAACAATATATGATATTACAGGTCTTATCGGCAAAGGGCTCCAGAAAGCTGCCCTTGCTGCTGAGCTTGACGGAGTTCTCACTGATCTTGCAACAGCGGTAAATAAAGACAGCGAACTGAGCATTATTACCTTTGATTCTGAGAAGGGGAGGGATATCTTCTGGCACTCCGCCTCTCACCTCATGGCCCAGGCTGTAAAGAGGCTCTACCCGGATGCGAAATTCGCCATAGGCCCGTCGATTGAAAGCGGATTCTACTACGATATAGATATGAAGAAAAACCTCACGCCCGAGGATCTTGAGGCCATTGAAGCTGAGATGGCTAAAATAGTCGAAGAAAAACTTGATGTCAAACGTGAGGAGATGTCTAAAGCTGAGGCGATCAAATATTTCTCCTCCATAAATGAAACATATAAAGTTGAACTGCTGAACGATCTCCCTGATGGAACTGTCTCTCTTTACAGGCAGGGGGAGTTTGCTGATCTCTGCCGCGGGCCGCATCTCCGCAACACAGAGCAGATTAAATCATTCAAGCTCCTCTCAATAGCGGGAGCCTACTGGCGCGGGGATGAGAAGAACCGGATGCTCCAGAGGATTTATGGAGTCGCATTCCCGGATCAGAAGGAACTTAAAAAACACCTGGATTTCCTTGAGGAAGTTAAAAAGAGGGACCACCGTAAAATCGGCAAGGATCTTGACCTGTTCAGTACACATGAGGATGTGGGCGCAGGTTTAATCTACTGGCATCCTAAAGGCGCACGGCTTCGAAATACTCTCGAGGAGTGGTGGAGAAAGGAGCATTTCAAAAACGGATACGATATTCTCTACTCACCTCATATTGGGCGTTCAACATTGTGGGAAACTTCCGGGCACCTGGGATTCTACAAAGACAACATGTACTCTCCAATGGAGATAGACGGGAGCGATTACATCATCAAACCGATGAACTGCCCCTTCCATATAAAGATGTACCAGAACAGCCTCCATTCATACAGGGATCTCCCTTTGAGATGGGCGGAGCTTGGAACTGTTTACAGATATGAAAAGTCAGGCGTGCTTCACGGTATGCTCCGTGTCCGCGGATTTACACAGGACGACGCACATATATTCTGTACACCTGAACAGATAGAAGATGAAATTAAAGAAGTCCTCAGATTTTCCCTCTGGATGTGGAAAACTCTGGGTTTTACTGATATAAAAGCTTATCTTGCCACAAAGCCTGAAAAGAGCGTGGGCGAGCCTGAAAGATGGATTACCGCACAGGAATCTCTCCGCAAGGCCATTGAGTCAGCAAACCTCAAGGTTGAGGTTGACGAAGGCGGCGGAGCATTCTACGGACCGAAGATAGACCTTAAGGTTCGTGACGCTATCGGACGTGAATGGCAGATGACAACAATCCAGTTCGACTTCAACCTCCCGGAAAGATTTGATATGTACTACATCGGGGAGGACGGTCAGAAACACAGGCCCTTTATGGTTCACAGGGCACTTTTAGGCTCAATCGAAAGATTTGTCGGTATCCTTATAGAGCATTACAGCGGAAAATTCCCGGCGTGGCTTTCACCTGTACAGGCAATTATTATAAATGTGTCAGAGGAGCAGGCAGGAATTGTGAACGAAATGAAAAATGTTATGATTGATCGCGGGCTGAGGCCTCAGGTTGATCTCCGGAATGAGTCTATGGGATACAAAATAAGAGAAGCTGTATCGCAAAGGGTCCCCTATGTATGTGTAATCGGTAAAAATGAAGCTGAAAACGGAACCGTTTCTGTCAGGAAGAGAGGGGAGAAGGATTCAGTAACTATGGCGATAAAAGATTTTTACAAACTGCTTGAGGAGGAAATCGCGGAAAAGCGATAAAATCTGATAATTTTTAACCTGAATCAGTAGAATCGGCATGATTGTGGTATAGATTAACCTCTGTTGTAAAAAATATGCCTAACGGATGAATTTTTTATTGATTTTAATCAGTATGTTGTTTCATTCTGACGTTAGAGATATTATTTTAATACGGGGGTAATTTTGTTAAATAAAGGTAAGATGCCTGCGAAGGACAAATTCGATAAATTCAGGATAAATGAGGAGATTGATGCTCCAAATGTAAGGCTGGTCGGTGAAGAGGGTGAACCTCAGATTATTGCTATGAGCAAAGCGCTTGAAATGGCCAGGGAAAAAAATCTTGATCTTGTCGAAATTACTGCCAATCAGGATCCCCCGGTAGTAAGAATTATTGATTACAGTAAATTCAGGTTTGACCAGATTAAAAAGGCCAAAGAGGCCAAAAAGAAACAGAAAGTCATTCATGTAAAAGAGATCAAGATGCGTCCTGCAATTGATGATAATGATTTTCTGCATAAAGTTAATAATGCGAAGAGTTTTCTTGAAAAGGGTGACAAAGTAAAATTTACATTGATGTTCAGGGGACGTGAGATGGTACACCCTGAACTGGGCTTTGAAGTAATGGACAGAATTCAGGAAGTTTTGAAGGATGTTGCAGTAGTAGAGAAGAAACCGGCCCAGGAAGGTAGAAACATCACAATGTTTATGAATCCTGTCGCAGCACTAAAGAAAAACTGATATAACGACATTGAGTTAGTAAGAATAATAAGGGGTAAGGTTATGCCTAAACTAAAGTCTAACAGCGGGGCAAAAAAAAGATTCAGAATAACTAAAAACGGTAAGGTTCTGAGCGCTAAAGGATTCAAAAGACATATTCTTGAAAAAAAATCTCCAAAGCGCAAAATGCAGCTCAGAGGGACAGCGGTTGTTTCCGACTCTGAAGCAGCAAAAGTTAAAGCCATGCTTCCGTATGGTTAATAAGTGAAATCATCATCTGAGTATAAAAGAGGGTAAAAATGGCTAGAGCGACAACTGGTAGAATACACCAGAAAAGAAGAAAAAGAATATTAAAGGATGCCAAGGGATTCAGGGGCGCAAGGAGCAAACTGTTCAGAACAGCCAAGGATGCCAGGAGAAGGGCACTCCAGAATTCATATAAGCACAGAAGACTCAAAAAGAGAGATTTCAGGGCTCTATGGATTATGAGGATAAATGCTGCTGCAAGAGCCTGCGGAATGTCATACAGCAGACTTATCGGCGCACTCAAGGCGAGCAATGTTGACATTAACAGAAAGATGCTTGCAGAGATAGCTGTTAGAGATATGGACGCTTTCAGAAAAATTGTTGAAAATGTGAATAAAAAAGCGGCCTGATCTGCCTGCTAATAAATGATTAGAGTTTCTCTTAAAAGGATCAGCACCATTATCATGGTGCTGATTTTATTTTCAGGGGAAGTTATTTCTCTTCCTTTGAGCAGAACATGCTACACTGCGCCTGCGGACAATATCGATTTCTATTTCGGGGAGAAACTGATTGCGGATGAAAATATCCACAGGGTTGATGTTTTAGCCCTTAATCTCGGTTTAACTGATGCCACAACCATTGGTGTGGAATGGAATTATCTGAATTACGATCTTTCCGGCGATGAAAGTAAAACCGGAGATACACTGCTTGAATTCTGGCATTACACCGGGAGATATTTATACGACAGGGTAGATTCCGGTATCAGCATTAAAATCCGTATGCCGACAGGCCCGGATCCCGTTAAGGATGAAAAGTGGAGAAATCTATCAGTGGGGCGTAATGAAGTGAAGATTACTCCGGTATTATCCTTAAAATTGAGCGGGAAGGAGCTTCTTAACCTGAATGTCAGCTACACTTTAAGAGAAGGGCGTGATGATGATTTTTACGGGTCATTAAAAGGTGATCTGAAAAAAGCTGACACCTATAAATCCATTTTCGGGCTGAATCCCTTTTCTGAAGATTCATTTTTTTCCGGCCATAGGCTTTCTGACGACTATATGAGCACTGCTGTTTCGTTTGTTGAAACCCGGCTGCATCCGGTTGTTCTTTTTGGTGAAATATATCACGCCTTTACAGATTTTCAGAGAGACAGCGAGGTGCCGTTAAAAACTGCTGAAGGGGAAGGGGGGAGTGTTACATTTATTTCAGCCGGATGTAAATATATGGTGGGAAATTCCTTTTTCCCCATAATTTATTTCAAAGTGAATCCTTTTTATTCAGGAGAGGGGGAAAGGTGGAGTTCCGGTATAGGGATTAATATTTTTTTCTGATATTTAAGGATAATTCATAATACTTGACGTATCTCTCCTGTTGGTTATATTATATTAAGAAGAATAATATACTGTTTATCCATTTCTGTTTAAGGATAAATCTTTTACTGCTTTTAAGAATTATTTCAGTCAGTTTCATGAAGTCTGATTATTAATTCTACTTGAGTTGTTAATTCCTGAAGAGATTTTGTCGATAGAATTAACAGGCTCTCTTTATGTGTAATTACGGATATTGAAGGGACACCGGGAGGTTATAATATGATTACAATGCAGCAGCTTGAAGAACTGGAAAACAGGGTGATAAAAGCCCTTCACCTGATAGGGGAGTTGCGTACAGAAAATTCCAAACTTGAAAATGAAAATGAAGTTTTAAAGGGTGAAGTTGAAGATGTTAAACTTACTCTTGAGGAGAAAGAGCAGGAGATAGAAAAGGTCAGAAGAGAACTTGATCTCGCAACAAAAGAACTTAAAGACCTTAAGGATAAAGAGGATACCCTCGAAAAGAAAATCATTAGCCTTCTTGGCAAACTTGACGGACTTCAGGGAGCCGGAATCCCGGCGGATCTGTATTCCGGTACATCATCCTCTACCCGTTCAGATATAGAATTTCATGAACCTCCTGCTGTGAGTGACGAAGAGAAAGAGCTTTTCGTTGAATCTGATAATGAAAATATTACGATTGAAGATAAAGTTGAATCGGGACAGGCTGATGATGAACTGAGGGTTGAGACCGTGGAACCTTCTCCCTCCGCATCCAGGGATGAAGATGATGAAATTATTATTATTGATGACGAGGATGAAATATCATCCGGCAAAGAACGTAGCGCTGAATCTGATTCGGTTGAGATAGCACATGATGAAGATGAGATAATCCTTCTTGATGATGAGGATGAGATCGTAATTGAAGATGTACATGATGATGAAATTATTATTAATGATGATGATTTTGATATGCCGGACGAACCGGAAAAGGTTGATAATGTAAAATCGGAATCAGCTGATGACGATGAAATAATCATTATTGAAGAAGATGATGTAAAATAAACAGCAGGATACTTATGGAATCGAGTAAAGTAAGGGTAAATATCCTTGGACAGACATACAATATAAAAGGGGACGCCTCCCCTGACTATATATTGCAGCTCGCTGATTATGTGAATGAAAAAGTGGAGGAGGTGAGCCGTAATGTCTCGGGAGCGAATTCTCTTCAGGTGGCAATACTTGTTTCTCTTAATATTGCTGATGAATACTTTCAGATGAAGAAAATAAATACAGGTATAGAAGGGGCGATTGAAGATAAGGCCAGGGAGATTATTTCGCTCCTTGATGAAGGCCTTATCGGAGATATATTTTCAGGTGCTGGCGGAGGAGCCGGGCGTTTTTAATGCTTTTAACTCCTCCTGATGCGGCAATCTGCTTTATTATTGTGTCCCCTGTGTATAAAACTCCCTTCTGAACTGTTTGTTAATATGTTTCCGGGATTGAAAATCCTCCTGCCGGCTCTAATCCGGGAATGTTTGCGCTTCCCGGAAATATGTTGAAAAAGTTCAGCGGAATTCATATTTTAATTGAATTATTAATGTTTTTTGATATTTATTCGTAGACAGTATTTATGCCGTTGAATTTATTATTTTTAACGCTTTTTTTCGTTTTGATTCTTAAAATTTGCTATTTGCTTTATCAGTAATACTTGTATATATTATAATACATAATAATCTTTGAAAAGGTTATAAAGGTAAACCCGTATGGATGTGAATAAAATAATTCAGAAAGTAAAAAACATTAACACGGAAAATGGCTCATCGCCGGTTGACGAAAATGTTGACAGCGAAGTAATACAGCTTGTGAGCTTTATGCTTGATGAAGTTGAGTATGGAGTTGATATCCTGAGAGTTCATGAGATTCTAAGATATCCTGACATAACAAGACTTCCTAATACCCCTGATTTTATTAAAGGGGTTATTAATCTTCGAGGTAATGTTATTCCTGTTGTTGATGTAAGAATCAGGTTCGGGTTTCCCAAAGGTGATATAACAGATTTAACGAGGATTATTGTTGTTGAAACAGGGGGGAAGCAGGTCGGTCTTCTGGTGGATAATGTTTACCAGGTTGTAAGAATTCCTCTCACAAATGTTGATCCCCCTTCAGAACTTATTACCGGTGTATCGGAAGATTTTATAACAGGTATAGGCCGCCTTAAAGACAGGCTTATAGTTATTTTAAATATGTCGCTTTCAATGTTTCTTGAAGAAGCTGATAGTAAAAAAGCTATGGAAGCTTCTGACGCGTTATATAGTGGCGATAATTAAAACAATGGAGCAGTGAGATATGTCATTTTCTCTGGGTGAATATCAGGATATTTTTCTTGAAGAAGCAGATGAACTGCTTCAGGAGCTTAATAAAAATCTGCTGGTTCTGGAAAGAAATCCTGAAGATGATGAAATAATAAACAATATTTTCAGGGCGGCTCATTCTCTCAAGAGTTCAGCTGCTTTTGTGGGGCTGAATGATTTAAGTGATTTAGCTCACAGGATGGAAAATCTTCTGCAGGGTATACGGGATAAAACGAACTCGGTTACCCCCGAAGTTGTTGATGTAATTTTTAAATGTTTTGATGTGATCAATGAGGTGATTGAGCTTGTCGCTTCAGGTGTTGAGCCTCAGCAGAATCTGAAGCCGCTTCAGGAGAGAATCAATCAGGTTAATGATAATTCTAAGATTGGTAATATTGCTGCCGGTGATGCCGGCACTCCCGGCACTCCCGGGAAACAGGCTCCGGCCAAAGCAGTAATAAAAACCACTTTCAATTCTGCAGAGAGCGGAAGTATAAGGGATTCAATTGCTCAGGGGAAGGAGTGTCTTGAAATAACAGTTGTAATAGAAGAGACAGCTCAGATGAAATGGGTAAAAAGCCAGCTCATTTCCACAAACCTTGAAAGAAACGGCGACGTGATTAAAATTATACCTGCATTGGAAGAATTGAGTGCAGATGAGACTTTAAACAGTTTTAAGATAATATATACAAGTGATTCCCCTCTGCATCAGATTTATAAGGGGTGTGACATTGACCAGATAGAGAAGATAGAGCTGCGGAGAATTTCAACTGTGATGAAAGACGGGCGTGAGCTTCTTAAAATAGGCTCTCCGCTGGAAGTTGAAATTTCAGATAATGAAAAACCTTCGAAGCCGGAAACTGTTAATAATAACTTTGATGCAAAAGAAATTCTTACTTATGACGAAGAGCCTGATGATGCCCAGGACGAGGGTGATGACGCGGATGTTAATATTTTTGAACGCCGCAGATCCGATACTCCTGTTGATCATGACAGACGTAAAACACCGATGCTTAAGACTGTTAAGGTGTCCATTGATAAACTTGATCTTCTGCTTAATAATGTCGGCGAGCTTGTAATCGCTAACTCCGGTTTCTACAGGCTTTATGAAGAACTGAGAAAATATTCCGGTAATAAATCTGTTATAACAGAATTCAAAAACCGTATGGAGCAGATGTCAAGGATCGCAAAGGATCTTCAGACAGGTATAATGAAGACCAGGATGGTTCCTATCGGCCAGGTGTTCAGCAGGTTCAACAGGCTGGTGCGGGATCTCGCTAAAGAACATAATAAGAACGTTGAACTTGTAGTTAAAGGTGAAGATACAGAGCTTGATAAAAAAGTTATTGATGTAATCGGTGAACCGCTTCTGCACCTTATACGAAATGCCGTTGACCATGGTATTGAGTCTGCTGAAGAGAGGGCGCGTCTTGGTAAACCTGAGACAGCAACAATAACATTAAATGCATACCAGGGCGGAAACCAGATTTTTGTTGAGATAAGTGATGACGGACGGGGCCTCGATCCTGAAGCTATTAAAACCAAGGTGGTGGAAAAGAAACTCTCAACTCCGGAAATTCTCGCCAACATGGATGATATGGATATCTTTAATTTCATTTTTATTCCCGGTTTTTCAACGGCAAAGATAATTACTGATATTTCAGGCCGCGGTGTCGGAATGAATGTTGTCAAAGAGATTGTCAATGAGCTGAATGGTACTGTAAGTATTGAAACAGAAAAGGGTATGGGGACACGCTTCATACTTACATTCCCGCTTACTCTGGCAATTATACCGGCTATAATGGTTAAAGTGAGACGTGAAGTCTATGCTATACCTCTCTCTGACGTTATTGAAACAATTAAAATCTCACAGACTGATATTGCAACAATTGAGGGGCATGAGGTGATCAACCTCAGGGGAGAGATTCTTTCGCTCCTGCGCCTTAACGAGTTCATAGGCATTAAAACAGCCCTGAGGAGTACAGAAAAGATTCCGGTTGTTGTTGTCGGCTACGGCAGCAGAAAAATAGGGCTTATTGTCGATTTTCTCGAAGGGAAGATGGAGATTGTTATTAAATCACTGGAACAGAACTACACCACGGTTGAAGGGCTCGCGGGAGCCTCAATACTCGGTGATGGAAGCATATGTCTTATTCTTGATATCCAGGCAATGATTAATAAGGTGATAAATCAGCAGGAGAAACTCTCTCAGGAGGAGAGGGAGAATGTTATCAAATCCCGTATGGTTGATGCTGCTGATTATGAGGAGCTTGAAGAAGAGGATAAAGTAATATCCAGCGCTGAAGCTGATTACATCAGTCGAGGTGAAGAACTTTCCCCCTCTGACGATATAAGGCTCACTGAAACTCCTACCGAAGCGAAGGGGAAGCCGAATTATATCTCCGATGTTTTTCTTTTTGACGAAGATGAGGGGAAGGCTGAAGATTCAGAGATTTCTGCGGAGCCCGGGACTGAAGAAGAAAAAATATCTGAAGAGGCTGCCGCTGAACCTGAGGAAATTTCTGTTGAAAAACATGAGATCACCGCAGCTGTCGATGCGGTAGCTGAGCTTGCAGCGGAACCGGTTGATTCGGAGCTTGAGGAGAAAGTTAAAGGCGCTCTGACCGAGTTCAGGGAGGAACTGAAGCAGAATATTGACAGCGCGATTAGCCAGGGTAAACCGGATTCTCATATACAGACCGAGCTGAATATTGACAAAGATGAGCTTAATGAGTTCAGCCTTATTTCGAATATGGGTGCAGCTAATGCTGCGGAGGCAATTTCCAAGATTCTTTCCAAGCGGATCGATCTCTCTATCCCGGAAGTCAGACTGACCCCTGTTGAAAAGATTCCTGAATTCCTCGGCGGGCTGAATGAACCGTATATTGGAGTCATGCTGGGTATTGAAGGTGAGATAAACGGGACACTTCTTCTTCTGCTTACTGAAAGTGTGGGATTTGATCTTGTTGATATGCTGTATGGTTTAAGTACAAAATCAACGAAGGAACTGAGTGAAGATGGAGTTTCCGCTCTTAAGGAGCTTACTAATATAATTGGCGCGTCAATTCTAAATGTTTATGCTGAAAAATCAAACATGATAGTTAAACCTAATGTTCCTATATTTGTTCATGATTTTCTGCAGTCTGTAGTTGATTCAGTGCTGGTTATGCATAATATAGAACACGATTACGCCATTGTTATGGAAACAGCCTTTTATTTTGAGGATGATCAGGTTATGGGTAATCTTATGATTCTCCCTGAGACAGAATCGCTCAAACTTCTGGTTAAAGGATTCAAGAGTAATGTCTGAAAAGATTAAAGTTCTGGTAGTAGATGACTCGTCTCTTGTGAGAAAGATTATTACTGATATTCTTGAAAAGGAGAGCGATATTACAGTTGTGGGCACTGCCAATAACGGCAAGACTGCTATTTTCAGAAATCAGGAACTCGATCCTGATGTAATAACAATGGATATCGAGATGCCTATACTCGATGGGCTCGCTGCTCTGAAACATATAATGGGGAGCAGGCCGAAGCCTGTTATAATGATGAGTGTTCTTACTCAGCATGGCGCAGATGCAACATTTAAAGCTCTTGAACTCGGTGCAGTGGATTTTGTTCCTAAGCCGTCATCACTCCTCTCGATGACAATTGAGGAGATAGGTGACCTTCTTGTAAAAAAAATCAGGTCGGTATACAATTCCAGACTTAATGTAAAACAGCTTTCTTCAATGCAGCCTATGGATCTGTCAGGCGCTCCTTTTAAAGGGGCAATGAAGTCAAGCTCTGAAAAGGTTGTTGCAATAGGGACATCCACGGGGGGGCCCTCTGCTCTTATAAATGTGTTTAAAAATTTTCCTGAAAAATTCCCCTCCCCGGTTCTTGTTGTTCAGCATATGCCGGAGGGGTTTACCACTGCTTTTTCCAAAAGGCTTAATGACAGCTCTAATCTTTCTGTTAAAGAAGCAGAGGACGGTGATGATGTACTCCCCGGTCACGGTTATGTCGCACCCGGGCATTCTCATATGGCACTGGTTAAGAGAGGGGATAAGTTTAAAATACGGGTTTTTAAGGCTGAAAAAGTCTCAGGCCATATGCCTTCAATTGATGTGCTTTTTAATTCTGTGGCAGAATTTGCCGGAGGAAGAACCATTGGAGTGATTATGACAGGTATGGGGAGAGATGGAGCTGATGGCCTTCTGAAGATAAAAAAAACAGGCGGCCATACAATTGCCCAGAATGAGGAGACATCTGTTGTCTATGGGATGAATAGAGTAGCTGTAGAGATCGGGGCGGTTGATGAAATTGTTGCTCTCGGCACTATTACAGATCAAATTATAAAAAATATTTAGGATTTAAGGTTAAAAACTGTTTTAAAAAAATTTTTATAATGAATTGACATATAACACAGCGATATCTATACTAATATTAAATACTATGGAGTTTTAAAATGGCAAGAGTGTTGATTGTAGATGATGCGAAATTTATGAGAACCCTTGTGAAGGATGCCCTCGTTCCGGCCGGACATGAAATTATCGGCGAAGCTGAAAACGGGAATGAGGCGGTGGAACTGTATAAAAAACTCAAGCCCGATCTTGTGACTATGGACATCACAATGAGAGAAAAGGATGGAATTGAGGCTGCCGGGGAGATTCTTTCAGCTGATCCTTCGGCTAGAATAATAATGGTTACAGCTCTTGGTCAGGAAAGTCTCCTTACAAAAGCCATTAAATTAGGTGTTAAAGATTTTGTAGTAAAGCCGTTTCCCCCTGAGAGACTTCAGAAAGCAGCGGAAAAGGCTCTGTCTTAATCTGAATTTAAACTGTTTATTATATATTTTAGAACCCTCAAACCCCTTATATGTTAGGGGGTATTTTTTTTTAAATAAACCGATCTCTTTGCAAATAATACGATATGACTGATAATATTACTACAAATTCAGAGAACCAGGAGAAAGAATCCGGCTATATTATTAATATTGATAAATTCAGCGGTCCTCTTGATGTTCTCTGGGAACTCATTAAAAAGTCAAAAATTGATATAACAGAAGTATCCCTCTCTAAAATAACTGAGCAATATATTGAATTTCTGAAACTAATGGAGGAGATGGACGTCAAACTTGCTTCAGATTTCATTCTTCTGGCGTCAGAGCTGATATACTATAAGAGCCGGGCTCTTATACCCACAGGGGAGGTTGATGATGAGTATTTTACCCAGCCTTTACCTCCTGAGCTTATTCAAAAACTTCTGGAATATAAAAAGTATCAGAAAGTTACTGATGAATTAAAAGATATGTATGAAACGCAGAATAATGTCTTCATTAGACATAATGTTCTGGATGAACTTGGCGAAGAAGAGTACTATCTTGATGTATCGTTATATGAACTGCTGAAGGCGTTTTCAAATGTCCTGAACTCAACCAATGAGGTCGAAACCGGGGAAATAATATTTGACGAAATACTTGTCAGCGACAGGATTGAGTATATCACAGAGCTTTTAAAGGAAAAAGAGGCCATTCTTTTTACTGAAATTTTTTCAGCAAAACCTTCAAAAGCTGAGGTTATCGCTACTTTCCTTGCGATGCTTGAAATGTCTAAAACCAAAATGGTCAGGGTACAGCAGCACAGAGTGTTTGGAGAGATAAGAATTCTCCGTAATTTTACACTGGAAAACATATAAAACTGAGTAATAAAAAATGGTAAGGGTATGGGTGATTCTGAAAATCTGAATCAGGTAGAACAGGAAGAGCTTGAAAATGAGTCCGGGGTAATTGCCGAGGATGAGGCTGACAGGGAGCATTATCTTAAGAGCTTATTTGAGGCTGTCTTTTTTCTGAGCAATGAGCCGGTTCCGATAGGTTTTTTTGTGAAAAACTTTATGATTGATCCTACTCAGGCCAAAATTATAATTGATTCCCTTGTCGATGAATATGAAGAGAGGGATGGCGGGATACGGCTTGCGGAACTTTCTAACGGATATCAGTTTGTTACAAACGCCCGTTTTGCGGAGCAGCTAAGGCATGCCCTTGGACTAAGAAAAAGGGAGAGCCTGTCAAAAGGGATGCTTGAAACACTGGCTATAATCGCGTATAAACAGCCTATTGTTCTTGCTGATATTGATGAGCTGCGTGGTGCTTCTTCAAGAATGATGGTAGCTAACCTTATGAAGAGAAACCTTGTTAAGCCTGTAGGGAGAAAGGAACTCCCCGGAAGACCTCTCGCGTATGGAACCACAGATGAATTTCTCCGGTATTTCGGACTGAACAAGCTTTCAGATCTCCCCAAGCTCTCCGAGATTAAAGAATTTTCGATTGATGTAGAGTAATAATGGAAAATAAAAAAAAAATAACAGTGGCAGTGGATGGTCCTGCCGGCTCAGGGAAGAGCAGTGTCTGCAGAAAAATAGCTGTTGACCTCGGGCTTCAGTATATAGATTCCGGCGCGATTTATAGAGCTATTACCTGGTTTTTTATGAAAAACTACCCGGATTTCAGTAATCTTATTGAACCTGTAGAAAAACTTGCAGGCGTAAAGATAACTCAGGTATTCGGTGCAGACGGGAAAGCCAGGACATTTGTGGATGATGAGGATGTTTCCCTCCTGATAAGAGAGGAGAGTGTCGCACGTAATATCAGCTCTTTTTCTGACAATAAAAAGATAAGGGATTATGTGAATTCACTACTCCGCAGGTGGGCCGGGGAGAAATCGATTATAATGGATGGACGCGACATCGGAACAGTTGTATTCCCTGATGCTGATCTGAAAATTTACCTTGATGCATCAGTTGATGTGAGAACTGTAAGAAGAGTGAAAGAATATTCTGATTTGGGAAAAAATGTTGACGAAAACTCTATCAGAAATCAGATTATACAGCGAGACTTTAATGATAAAAACAGAGAATTTGCTCCTCTTAAAATAGCAGAAGATTCTCTTTATATTGACACTTCAGAAATGGCATTTGAAGAAGTTGTTGATAAACTTAAAGCCATGATAAACATGAATTAATGATTTTGATATAATAAGGTGTAATTTATGACCCCGATTACAGATGATAATTTTGATGCTATCGACATGGAATCAGTTGCTGATTCCGCGCTTGATGAGCTTCAGCCCGGCATGATTGTTAAAGGCGAGATAGTTACTGTTGACGCCGGATATGCCTATGTGAATGTCGGTACAAAATCTGACGGAAGGGTATTGCTTGAGGAATTTGAAACAGCTCCGAAAGTCGGCGAAGTTTATGATGTTAAACTTATGAACAGAAAGCTTGTTGATGGAGTTTACCAGTTCTCAAGAAAAGCCGCCATGGCCGAAAAGGGGTGGAAAGAGTTTGTTGAGTATTATGAAAAAGGTAACAGAGAGATAAAGGGTAAAATTAAATCATCAAGCAGTAAAGGTAAAATTGTTCTCTGCGGCAATATGAATGTCTTTCTGCCGTATTCTTTAACAGGAGATCTTAAATCAATTACCGAGTCTGATGAGGAATATACATTTTTAATAAAAACTGTTGAGCCGAAAAAACGGTCTGTTGTTATATCGAGGAAAGATTACCTTGATGAGCAGAATAAAAAGAACTGGGAAAGCTTTATCTCAAATCATAAAGAAGGTGATATTGTTTCCGGTGAGATTATTAAATTTGTTGAGTTCGGAGCATTTGTAAGAGTCGAAGGGCTTGATGCTCTCCTTCATAGAAATGATATGTCCTGGAAAAAGGTTTTCAAACAGAGAAAGCTTCTTAAACAGGGTGAGGTAAGAGATTTTATAATTCTTTCTATAAACAGAGAAGAGGGGAAGATATCACTCGGTCTGAAACAGCTGAAAAATGACCCCTGGATTGACATTGCAGGGAAATTGAAGATAAATGATACAGTAAAAGGGAGAGTTGTTACCGTCACTGCGGTGGGTGCTTTTATACAGATTGATGAAGATATCGAAGGATTTTTAAGCAATTCTGAACTTTCATGGACCAAAAGTAATGCTGATGTAAAAGATTACTTTGAAAAAGGCGCGGAAGTTGAACTGAAAGTTCTTAATATAAACATTGAAGAGAAAAAAATTGCTCTCGGTTATAAGCAGATGTTTTCGAATCCCTGGAGTACAATTGAAGAGAGATTCCCTGTCGGCTCAGTGCATAAAAAACCGGTAAGAAAGATAGTTAAATTCGGTGTATTTGTAGAACTCGAAGAGGGGATTGATGGCCTGGTTCATATTTCAGACATTTCATGGGAAGACAATGTTAAGGATCTGAATTCAATGTTTAAAACGGGCGAGGAAATTGAATTTAAGATACTTGAGATTAACAAAAGGGAAATGAAGGTCTCATGCGGTATAAAACAGCTCCTGAAATCTCCATGGGAGTCAATAAAGGAAAAATATCCCCCAAGGACAAAGATTCAGGGGACAATTTCAGGTATAACTCAATTCGGTATCTTTGTAAAAATGAAAGATGATGTTGAGGGCCTTGTCCATATATCAGAAGTTTCAAGAAACAGAATTGATAATCTTGAGGATGCTTTCAGGATCGGCGATACTGTTGAAGCTGTTGTTCTTGATGTGGATACAGATAAGAAAAGGCTTTCGCTCAGTATAAAGCATTTTGAAATAATGTCTGAGAAGGAAGAAGTGAATAAAATTCTTAAGCAGACTAAATCCAATACTGTAACTCTTGGAGATATAATAAATATTGATCTTGGAGATAAGAAGTAGATATGGCTGATAAGAGAACTGTAAAAAATATTGAAATTGAAAGATCAGGCATTGAACTATTCTTAATGACAGTTAAGGATTTTATTAAAAATAACAGACGGCATGTAAAATTCATTTCTTTTGGTTTATTAGCTGTTATTATAGTTTCTATATCTTTATTTATTTTTGCAGAAAGTTCATCATCATCGTCTTTAAAAAAGTATGAGACGATTATTGATACATACAGGATGAATCCCGGAGACAGATCTGTGAAAGACAGAACTATTAATGATCTGCGGGATTTTATTAAAAATACCAGATTCGGGCATGCACATCAAATGAGTTTTTATATACTGGGGAATCTTTTGTATGAAGACTCAAAATTTGCTGAAGCTTATGATATGTTTAAAACATTTATTGATAAATCCTCAAGTGATGAGATTTTTATTCCAATAGCAGTAAATAAAGCATCTGTTTGCCTTGAGGAGCAGGGAAAAACTGATGAAGCTCTGGCTCTCCTGCTTCAGTTTGAAGATGGGGATGAAGATTCAATTATGCTTGATCAAATTCTTTATAATACCGGCAGATTGTATGCGGTAAAAGGTGACAGGGCGAAATCCAGGGAATACTATACTAAAGTTATGAAAAACTATCCTGATTCTGTTTTTTCAGAAAGAGCGAAGGAACGCTTATTTCTTCAGGGAGCCGCAAAATAGCTTTTTTTATTATTTTAAAATATACTTGACACAAATACCTGTTTTTTTGTTTAAAATTAGTAGCAATAATTAAGTTACGAAAGTCTATCCCTTTAATTTTTTTTGAAAATTAGGGTAAAAATTTGAGAATATATGGAGTTCCAAAGTGGCAGTACCAAAGCGAAGAAAATCAAAATCTAAATCGCGTATGAGATGGGCTCATGAAGCGATTGGTGTTCCAAATTTGAGGCCCTGCCCCAAGTGTGGTGCCTATACAATGCCGCACAGGGTCTGTGCTGAATGTGGTTATTACAAGAATGTATTGGTTGTGGAAAAAAAGGTTAAGATTAGTGATTGATTGCAATCTCCAGTCTGTATAAGAAAGGGGGTCCCTCAGGGTATCCCTTTTTTTATTATGTCTTGACAAAATGCTTTTTTAATATGCTTTTTGATTAGTTAATAAAAAATTATGATGATTTTAATATACCTGACTGACTCAGCTGGCAGATTAAAATTATCAAATCTAAAAATAATATCCGGATTGGAATATGGATGATATTAAAGATAGAGTAAAAAGGATAATAGCCAATCAGCTGGAGGTGGAAGCTGAAAAATTATCTGATAATGTCTCCCTTTTTGAGGACCTGGGGGCTGATTCAATTGATACTGTGGAGCTGATTATCGCTTTTGAAGTTGAATTTGATGTTGAGATTCCTGAAGAAGAAGCGGAATCTCTATTTACTTTAAATGATATTTACAACTATATTCAGAAGAAAACAGCAGACAGAAAATGATTATGAATCATAAAAAAAATGAAAAAAGCGAATCTGACAGTAAGAAGATAAGATATAAACAGTTAAGTATTCTCCAGAATATCATACATGTTAAATTTAAAGAAAAAACCCTCCTGAACAGAGCTCTTATACACAGATCTTACGTTAATGAATCTTCAACTGATAAGATTAAGGACAACGAGAGACTTGAATATCTCGGCGATTCTGTTCTTGGGCTTATTGTAAATGAATATCTTTTTAAAAGATTTGAGGATTATCCCGAGGGTGATCTTGCAAAAATTAAATCTGCTGTTGTATCCGAAGCAACTCTTGCTAAAGTCGCCCGTGATATAAATCTTGGTAATTATCTGCTTATGGGTAAAGGGGAGGAGTTAAGCGGAGGCCGTGACAGGTCATCCATACTTGCTAATTCCTTTGAAGCTCTTATCGGAGCTGTTTATCTCGATTCCGGTCTCAGGGAGTGCCGCAGGTTTATTCTTTCTCTTCTGAAAAAAGATATTGAACGTATAGACAGGATGACATATCTCAGGGACCCGAAAACAACTCTGCAGGAATATGTTCAGAAAAAGTACAAAGAACGCCCTGTATATGAAGTTGTTGAAGAGAGAGGCCCGGATCATAAAAAAGAGTTTATTGTACGGCTTCTAATCAAAGGTAGTGAAGTTTCCAGAGGAGTAGGAAGCAGTAAAAGGAAAGCTGAAATGCTTGCCGCTGAACAGATTCTGAAAAAAATTGAAAAGAATGGCGGTGAGATTTGAGCGATAACGGTAATGATGTCAGAGTCAGGGTTGCAGGTATTCTGATACGGGGGAACCGCTTATTGCTTATTGCTCATAAAAAAAATGATGATATATACTGGCTTCTTCCGGGCGGAGGTGTGGATTACGGTGAATCTCTTCACGAAGCTCTCACAAGGGAATTCATGGAGGAGCTTAACATTCTTGTTGATGTAAAAGATGTTGCACTTATCTCAGATTCAATTGATCCTTCCGGGGACAGGCATGTTGTAAATATATGCTTTCTGTGTACATATAAATCAGGTGACTTTATCTTAGGGGAGGAGAAACGTCTTTATGACTTCAGATTTTTTGACAGGGATGAACTTCCTGATTTAGAAATATTTCCTCCGATTAATAGTGATCTTATCGATATAATAAATGGCAAAGTTAAAGACAGATATATTGGTAAACTCTGGAAATAGAGGGTGATTTAGAATGGCAGGCACAATGAATTATTCGATGCGTGAAGCCGAAGGGGTTAATGTTCTTGATCTTTCCGGAAATCTTACGGTGCTTACATCTGATTATTTTAAGTCTGTTATGCATAATCTGTCTGAAAGAGAAAGTGTTGTTCTGAACATGGAAAATATACGTGTTGTTACATCATCCGGTCTGAACGCTCTTGTGGATGTTTCATATTATGCAAGGGATAAGGGAACCCGTGTTATTATTATGAGTGCAGGGAGCGAACTCCGGGATCTTATAGATTATGTTGACTATTTTAGTCATCTGATATTCGCTGAGAGTATACAGGAAGGTAAAACTAAAATTGAATTCTACACCTGAACCTAATGGCTGTTAATAATATGGATTTCAGGAAGCCCCGTAATTATATTTTTTACTACTATTACATCTACACCAAAAATTTTTTTCAAAAGCTCCCCGGTAAATATATCACTTCCGCCTGAAGCATGGATAGCACCATTTTTCAGTACAATTATTCGATCGCATGTTTTTATAAGAAAATCAATTTCAGATGATGCTATTAAAACAGATTTATCCCCCCTAACTGTATATTTTTTTAAAGCCCTTATTGCTGAAAGCTTTTGGGATGGATCGAGTCCGTATTCCGGTGAGTCTAATATAATATTTTCAGATTCAGAGTTAACAGTTTGAGCGATAAGAGTCATTCTGATTATGGAGTCAGGACATCTTTTTAATCTTATACTCGCTTTTTCAGATAAACCTGCATCATGGA
>DAISJZ010000044.1:0-4856 GCA_036821145.1 Spirochaetota bacterium | reverse complement strand
TCAGGACATCTTTTTAATCTTATACTCGCTTTTTCAGATAAACCTGCATCATGGATAATGGCATCAGTTGACTCACGATCAGTTTCCGAATAGGGGTTAAATATTTTTTTTAAATGGATTCTGCCTTTTATAATTTCGTCAAAAACAGTTGCTTCAGGATTATATTCGTAAGGAGGCAACAAGTGAGAGATCTCTTTGTGCAGTTCTTTTCCCTTAAGGTCTGAAAGCTCCTTTTCGTTTAATTTAATTATCCCCTTTCCGGTTTTTATTTTACCGGCAACAGCTTTCAGCAGCAAGCTCTTGCCGCTGCCTGATGGGCCTGTAATACCAAGAATTTCCCCATTCTCAAGTGTAAAGGTCACATTATTAAGCGCGGGAGTTTGTTTGTAGATGAGATTCAGATTGCTTATATTTATCATGGGTAGAATGTCTGTTGTACTATTCTGTTGCCGGCGTTATAGTTCTGTTAAGCTGTTCATTTCTTTTCTGCTCTTCTTCTTTTTCTATACCATTAATAATAGGGGAGAGGATGCTGTTTTTTCTTGCTTCGGAGTATGCATTCTGGTCATATCGAAGATTTTTCAGGATCTCAACAGCCTGTTCTTTGCGGCCGGTTGCTGCATATGAGCCTGCTAAAAGTATTTTGTCAGAACTATTCTGCAGTGAAATTTTTTTAAATGATTCTATAGCCTCTTCATGTTTTCCGAGGTAATGACTGGATCTGGCTGACGTAGTTATTACCTCATAATCGTTCCCTCCTGAAAGAAGCCTGGTTGAAATTTCCAGAGAACGTGAAAAATTTTTTTTATTGTAATGATAAGCCATAAGAAGTTTGAAAGCTTTAGTGTATTTTTTAAATTCGGTGTCGTTTTCATTTACTAAATTATAAAGCCGGTCGAAATATGAGGCATATTTTTCACTGTTCCTGTAGTAATAAATACTCCCTGTCTGGAAAAGTACTACAGGGTCATTCGCTGAAATTGATTCAGCCTTTTGAAGAACTTTAAGGGCAGAATCGAGGTCTTTTTTCTTTATGAAAATTGCAGCCAGTATAATGAGAGGTTCACTGCTTTTTTTTATTGATTCTAATGCTGTACTTATATCTTTCTCTGCATTTTCATAATCGCCTGTATGATAATAGCATGTGCCTCTTTTAATCATTGTGTTGGATACTGTTTCTTTATCAGCAAACCCGTACTCAAGAACCGATGTATAATTGCCGATTGCTGATGTATAATTCCTGCTGTTAAAATTTATATTGCCGATGATTAACTGAACTTCAGCATAAAAAGGGATCCTTTCAGCAATAGGTGAGAGATAGTAAATTGTGTCACGGTTATTACCGGATTTATAAGCAATCATCCCGAGTTCGAATTTAGGGGATAGAAACATGCTGTCTATGTTTATTGCATCTCTGAATGACTGTGATGCATTACTGATATCACCTTTTTTCAGAAGAGATATACCTTCGTTGTACTTGTTGACAGCTTCAGCGTTATCACTCCAGAGGAGTTTGTTGATTAGTGAATCTATCTTTTGTTTGGCAGAACTGTCTCTTGTTTTAAACCAGAATTCCCGGCAGTATTTGATATAGTTCGGGTAGTCCCCCCTCTCTTCATAGAGTATAATAAGATTCCAGTAAGAGTTTATGAGAAACTTCCTTGATGTTTTTTTTGAAACAGCTGATTTAAAATATTCTATGGCAAGGTCATAATTTTTTTCAATTTTTTCAATTTCACCAAGGAAATAGTAAGAATCGCCATTTCCGGAAATCTCAACATCTTTCAGAAAATTTTCCCTGGCTTTCGTGTAGTTTCTGTATACATAGGCATTACGCCCTATATAATGATATTGTGATGAAAATAAAATTTCCGGAAGGAGAAATAAAATCATCACTGTTATTATTATTTTTTTCATCTGTTTTTTCTGGTTCTTCTCAATTCTTCCGAGTCCGGTGAAAATTCACAGGATTCTGACATCGTTATAAAAAGTCTATTTTTCCCGGTATTTGTCAAGTATAAAGGGCCGAATTGCTGTCTTAATAAGGTTTAGTTTTTATACTCTTTAAATACAGTTGATCAATCTGTTATAATTCATTAATCTGCTTATTGATAAAGGATTCGATTGTTTTTCCTGCATCAGCTGACCATTTTTCAGCCTCCCTTGCCTTTTCAATACTGCTGTTGCCCACTGTTGTGTATTGTTTTCTTTTTTCCTTATTATCTATAAACATTGAGAAAAGGTATTTTTTCCCGGATGAAGCAACGAATTCTCCTGCAAGGGCGGAGGCGAAATATATTGTGCCTGTTTTTGCGCAGACTTTGAATGCTGTATCAGGATTGTCAAGCTTTGATTTCATGGTGCCGTCAAGGCCGGACATAGGGAGAATCCCTGAAATTCCCTCTTTATTGAAATCTAATCCTGACAGATATATCAGCATGGCTATTGTCTGTTCCGGTGTGGCTCTGTTTGCATCTGTGAGCCCGGAGTAGTTTTCCAGCCTGAATTCATCCCATTTTATTGAGGGAAAACTTTTTTTGAAAAAGATATCAACAGCAACGGGGCTTTTCTGGTTCCGTTCAGAGTATTTTTTATATGCCAGAGTTCCTGTTATCTCAGATGTAAGATTATCACTTGTGAAAATCATATCTTTTATTATAAGAGAGAGTTCTCTGCTTTTATGTTCTGTGATTTTTTTAGCATCGGTAACTGTTATCCCTTTTACAGGTTGCGGAAGATCAATGCCGTGAATTGAGCAGAGTTTCCGGAAAACAGAAGCGGTGAAAAGACCGGTATTTTTAACCGGGAGCTGAAGTCTGTTTTCCCATCTGCCGTGAGAGGGGAGACCCCATGTTTCCACTCCCCCGGTTTCAGAATACTTAGAATAGAGCATCACGTGCGGTCCGTCGTAAAGATAAGTTCTGTTTGAAGGGAGATCCGGCAGGAGTTCGCAGGATTCAAAACGTCCTTTATCATTGATTTTTTTCAGTGCATAAATAGTGTTTCCGTTAAGATTCAAGGGGCTGAATCCGGGATTATACTTTGCGTTAACAGGCATCGCCTTGTTAAGAACGTCTGCGGATTTGAAGAGTTCTATATCATAAACAAAATCACCTTTTATACTTTTTATTCCGAGCGATTTTAGTTCATATATAAAACTGGTTAAATTACGTATCGAGAGTTCGGGATCCCCTCCCCCCTTGAGGAATAATGATCCATTAATTTCACCATTATTGATACTTCCTGAATATAGAAGTTCTGTGGTGAATTTATAATCAGCATGGAGTATTTCAAGGGATAAAACTGTTGTAAAAAGTTTGGTCACTGACGCTGGAATAAATGATTTACGCATGTTGTGTGCTTTAACAGTTTTCTTTAGAAGCGGATCATAAATCAGGTAACCGCAATCATTTGTTAAAAGGGGTGCTGTTTCACATTTGTCAGATTGCAATAAATCAAGAGTGATTTCCGGATAGCTGTTATCTTTACTGCAGCTGATTATAAGAAGCAGGGTAAGTATTGCCGTGTAGCATATTATTTTTTTCATAAAGATAATTAATGAAGGGTATGAAAAATTTTTCAATTATTATAGCTGCAGGAATAAAAAAAATATCAGCATAGTTTCTTTTCCATGCTGATATAATTGGAATATGAGCAGTTATTAAATAATCCCGAACGACATCGACAAAAATCAAAAACTCTTCCCGATGTTATCATAATCAATGTTTGCCAAAAGAGTATAATATGTCAAGAATTTTTAAATAAACTTACAAAGAAGGCCGTTTAAATTATTAAAATAAAATTTGCCGGATAAAATAATATATTGCCAATTAAATTCCAGAGTTAATTATGAGAAAAAAATCAGAGAAAGAGATGTCATCTTTATATAAATCCGCAGGAATTGTAGCGCTTTCCACATTATGCAGCAGAATTCTCGGCCTTGTGAGAGACGTACTTATGGCCGGATATTTCGGTGCTGCAAGGACAGCCGATGTTTTTTTTGTTGCTTTCATGATACCCAACCTTTTCAGGCGGCTGGTAGCAGAGGGGGCCCTGACGATCTCATTTATACCGGTTTACACTGAGACTCGTATCAATGAAGGTGCCGGGGAATCGGAACAGCTTGCGGTTAAGGTTATGACTGTCCAGTCTATTGTTATTATTCTGATTATCGCTGCGGGAATGATCTTTGCGCCGCAGGTAATGTATATATTTTTCGGCAGGGGGGATTCTCCCGAAATTTTTGATCTGTCGGTAAATCTTACCAGGATGATGTTTCCGTATCTATTTTTTGCCGGCTTTGTGGCCTTTGCAATGGGCTATCTGAATTCGAATGGAAAATTTTTCGCACCTGCTTTCGCCCCTGTTCTTCTTAATGTGGGGATGATCTCCGGGATACTTTTTCTCACGAAATTGTTCGAAATACCGGTTTATGGAGCAGCAATGGGGGTTCTCATAGGGGGAGCTCTTCAATTCGCAATGCAGGTGCCTTATATGCTTAAAGAAGGGTTCCGCTTCAGAATATCTGCTGATTTTAATCATCCCGGTATCAGAAAAATCTTCAGGATGCTCACACCGGCTCTGTTCGGTATAGCGGTTTATCAGATTAATACCGTTGTAAGCAATGTGCTGGCTACCATGATTTCCGAGGGGAGTGTGTCGTATATATTCTATACCAACAGACTCACTGAACTTGTTCTTGGTGTATTCATAGTTTCCATAGGGAATGTCGTGCTGCCTGAAATGTCGAAGCTCACTGCAATGGATGAGAAGGGAAAGTTCAGAAAGTTATTTTCTGACTCATTGTCGTCAGCTCTTTTTCTCGCAGTGCCTGCCACTGCAGGTCTTATAGCTGC
>DAISJZ010000043.1:0-25126 GCA_036821145.1 Spirochaetota bacterium | reverse complement strand
TATAAATCAATGATGAACGGGTGCGACACTATTGCACCCTCCTCTGTCTACTCAAAGTATTCAAAAGAGACACCGCGGGAGATGAGCATTGAAGATATTCACGCCCTTTATGAAGCTTTTATTATTGGAGCTGAACGCGCTAAAGAAGCCGGTTTTGACGGAGTTGAACTTCTCGGCTCAGCAGGTTATCTCATCACGCAGTTTCTCTCTCCGCTCAAAAATCTCAGAACAGACGAATATGGCGGATCATTCGAAAACAGAACGCGCTTTCCCCGTGAGCTCATAGAGAAGATGCGTGAACGGTTAGGCCCCGACTTCCCCATCACAATAAGGATGGCGGGGAACGACTTTGTACCGGGGAGCAATACAAGCAGCGAAGTTCCGCTTATTGCTAAAGTCTATGAAGAGGCTGGTATTAACGCAATCAGCGTAACCGGAGGCTGGCATGAATCGCAGGTTCCTCAGCTTGCCATGGAGCTGCCGCGCGGAGGTTTCTCGTACCTTGCGAAAGCAGTAAAAGAAACTGTATCGATTCCGGTAATCGCCTCTAACAGGATTGCCGATCCATTTACCGCAGTGCAGATAATCAAAGACGGCATGGCTGACATGATAAACCTTGGCCGTGTGCTCATCGCAGATCCATTCTGGCCGGAGAAAGTAAGACAGGGAAATATTGACGAGATACGGCCCTGCGTAGCATGTTCGCAGGGGTGCACAGATGAATTCTTCAGCGGCCGTTCTGTTATCTGCCTTGCCAATGCACGCGCCGGTTTTGAGGGTGAGAGAAATATTAAGGCCGCAGATAATCCTAAAAAAATTATGGTGATCGGAGCGGGGCCTGCGGGGCTTGAGGCCGCATACCGTGCTGCTGAGGCAGGCCATAATGTTTCTCTCTACGAAAAAAATGATGACATCGGAGGACAGTTATGGATTGCCGGGACCCCTCCGCATAAGCAGGAGCTGTGGGAGTTCATCCGTTATTACGAAGCAATGCTTGCGAAGCACAACGTCACTCTCCATCTTGAAACTGAAGTTACACCTGAACTTATTAAATCAGAGAAACCTGATTATATAATAGCAGCAGAGGGAGCGGAGGAGATTCTCCCCCCCATTGACGGAATTGATGACAGCAGTATTTTCTCCGCATGGAGTGTACTTGAAAATGATCCTGAACTGGGGAAAAAAATTGCTGTAATCGGCGGAGGAGCTGTGGGACTCGAAACCGCTGAGTTCCTTGCATCAAAGGGGACTCTTGATCCGGAGACTCTTTACTTCCTCTTTAAATATAAAGCGGAAAGTTACGAAAGGCTTCATGAGCTTATCAGGAAGGGTACAAAGGGGGTCACTGTTTTTGAAATGCAGCCCCGTGCCGGCAAAGGTGTAGGAAAATCTACAAAGTGGATACTCATGGGGAACATTGAAGATCATGATGTAAAAATTGTGACAGGAGCAAAGGTCACCTCTGTGAGAAATAATATGATAGTTTATGAAAAAGAGGGTGAAATCCATAGTGAAAAATTTGACAGCATAATAAACGCCGCAGGGGCGAGGTCTGTAAGAAATACCGCTGAGAAACTTGAAAGCACGGGGATACCTTTTACTGTTATAGGGGACAGTGTCCGTCCCATGAATATTCTTCAGGCTGTACACGAGGGATTTCTGGCTGTGATGAATTTGAAATAGCATGTTTTTTCATTTACAAATTTTAACCGTAAATAGATATATCCAGTAACCACATATCCCAGGAGCATAAAATGAGAGTCAGATTCGCGCCGAGCCCCACAGGTTACCTGCACATTGGTAACGCAAGAACAGCAGTAATTAACTATCTTATAGCCAAAAAAACCAGCGCTGAATATATAATAAGAATCGAAGACACAGACCGGGAGAGGAGCACAAAGGAATCAGAGATATCCATTCTCAATGATCTGAAGTGGCTCGGCATTAACTGGACAGAGGGCCCCGACATCGATAAAGGCCACGGCCCCTACAGGCAGTCAGAGCGGGATGAAATTTACAGGGAATATACGGAAAAGCTTATAAAGTCCGGCAACGCATTCCGCTGTTTCTGCACACGCGAGCAGGTTGAAGAGGATAAGAATAAGGCCATGGCTGAGAATAAACCTTTTCTCGACAGGTGTCGCGAAAAGTCGCTTGAGGAGCAGGATAAACTTGCTTCCGAAGGGAAAGAGTTCACTGTAAAATTCAAGGTTCCCGAAAATGAAGTAATTACTTTCGACGATAAAATAAAAGGGACAGTTACATTCAACAGCAGCAACATCGGCGGAGATTTTATTATCGTACGCTCTGACGGCGGCCCGGTGTACAACTACATCGTAAGTATCGACGACGCGCTCATGGAGGTTACTCATGTAATCCGCGGAGAGGACCACCTTTCCAACACGCCGAAACAGATGCTCATTGCAAAGGCCCTGGGGCTCCCGCAGATTGAATATGCGCATCTCCCCCTGATACTCGGTTTTGACAAGAAGAAGCTTTCTAAACGTCACGGTATAACTTCAGTTGATATTTACAAACAGGAGGGGTATCTCCCTGAAGCTCTTATGAATTACCTGGGACTGTTAGGATGGTCAACAGAGTCAGGCGAGGAGCTCCTTGAATTTGACAAACTGGTTGAACTCTTTGATATAACTCACATAGGTAAGAGCCCGGCAGTTTTTGATTTCCAGAAACTGAAGTGGATGAACGGCAACTACATGAAGAAGTATCCTGTGGAACAGCTTACTGATATGCTTACACCATACATTGATGATGCAGGTTTCTCAACATCAGCAATTGAGAGGAGCAGGCTTGAAGGGATAGTTTCAATTCTCCGCAACTCATGCGAGATTCTCTCTGATATAAAAAATCTTATCGGAATATTTCTCAATGATATCAATGAACCGGATGAAGATACTGACGCTCACCTGAAAGAGGATTATGCACTTGATATAATCAGGATTGCTGCGGATGTTATAAATGAAGTCAATGAGACAACTTACACAGCAGACTTTATCGCAAAGATAAAAGAAAAATCTCCCCACAAAGGTAAAAAGCTTTTCCACCCCATAAGGGCAATGGTAACAGGCAGGCTTAGCGGACCGGATCTGGATCTGGCAATGCCTTATATCGGATATGCCAATCTCAAAAAACGCGTTGAGTACGCTAACAAGCGCTACTGCTGAGATTATGCAGAGTGAATGGGATATTATAAAAAACATTAAAGAGAGAGTGGGAGTCCGCCCTTCTCAGGATTCCCCGATCTTCGGGATCGGAGATGATTGTGCTGTTTACAGAATTTCAGAGGGGAGATACGGTCTCTTCTCAACAGATATAAGTATAGAAAACGTACACTTTGATCTGCGGTACACCTCATTTCATGATGCGGGCTACAGATCCATGAGCGCGAATATCTCTGACATATATGCCATGGGAGGAACACCTGTACTGGCCCTTGTTGCCCTGGGCCTACCCTCCTCTATGACTCAGACAGATGTAGATGAAATCTACCGGGGAATTCTCGCATCTTCTTCAAATCACCAAACTTTCATCGCCGGCGGAGATATATCCGCCTCTGATAAACTTGTAATAAGTATTTCGATCTACGGAGAGACAACCATGCCGGTTTACCGCAGCGGCGCGAAACCCGGGGATTATATTTATCTTACAGGTAAACCGGGACTTTCAAAACTTGGCCTTGAACTGCTTCAAAGCGGTAAAGATGCGGGCCGGTACCCCCTCTCAATAAAAAAACATCTTACACCTGATCCGCGGGGCGGTATCACTGCAGGCATTACAAAAGAGTTTGCACCATCCGCTATGATAGATATCTCAGACGGGCTCATCTCCGACATCAGGCATGTATGTGAAGAGAGCGGAACAGGCTTTATTATTGACACAGATTTAATCCCTGCACCCGAAGAGATTCGTATTTTTTGTCGTGGAGAGATGAATAAAGTGCTTGATTATTCTCTTTACAGCGGGGAAGAATACGAACTGCTGTTTACTTCATCAAAACCGGAATCAGGTCATGACGAAATCACACTTATCGGAAGGATTACAGAAACGGGATATTTTCTAAAAACCGGTGATTCATCAGAAGAGATCGTTATTGCCGGATATGACCATTTTCAAAGATGAAACTCCGCCTTTAATTACTAAAATAAAATAGAAGGAAGCATTTATGAAACTGAGAATTTCAATCCTTGTATTAATCATTACTTTAACAGCTTCATGCAAACAGACACCCGCAGGTATACCGTCAGGTTCATGGAATTATGATCTTATTGTTAATGGCGTTAAAGCAGGCACTGCCAGTGTATCAAATGAAAAAGCAGGAGATACATATATTTTAAAGAGTGAAATGGCACTTTCTGTCGGCTCTATAGAAAACCGTTCTATGCAGGTTATAAAGGAAACCACTGATTTTAAACCTCTGAGCCTCGAAATGCTCAACACTGTAAAAGACAACAGCAGCGGTAAAACACAGGTGATCAATAAAACCGCGACCTTTAATGGAAATGAAGTTTCTCTCACATCCGGAGATTACAAATCAACTTTTAAAATCGAGGAGCCTTTTATCCTTGATGGAAATTATTTTTTCAGCGAACTCCTGAAAACCAGTTTTAAAAAAGGTACAAAAGTTAAAGCAAATATTTATGAGCCCACAGTGGAACTTGAAGATCCGATACTGGTGGTTGTTGAAGTTATGGGTTACGAGAAGATTGATATTAACGGAAAAACAAAAAAACTCATGCATATAAAACATAAAGTTGAAAAGCTTAAAAGCCTTGATGTATATATAAACGATAACGGCGTTACTGAAAAGGTCGTGATAAAGATGCTGAACAATGTATTTGAACTTGTGAAGGTTGATTAAGAAATGAAAAGGTTTTCAATATTATCCCTGTTTGCTCTTGTTTTTTTTTCTTTAGCACTTTACGCATCCATGCCGGTTTCGTCATTTATAATTGAACCTGAAAAACTGCATGATGATATTTACTCTCAGAAAGAATCAAGGTTCCGGATAAAGTCATCTGATAAAGACTTCGATCTTCCGCGCACATCAACTCAGAAAATTGTATCTGATTCAAGGGCAATAAGGGGGAGACAGCTCATAGTCGCCACCGGCGATTTCTCGTTGCAGGAGGATTGCTCCGTATCTAAATACCTGAAAGATACACCTTACCTTAATCTGAACAGCAGGGAGATCCGCGAATCTGCGGCAAAATTCAGCAAATCAAAGGATCCTGTTAAAGATATTTCTTTATTCGTATATAACCATATCTCTGATAAAAAAGAGGGTATACCCATTATCCCTGCACTATCCATATTAAAAAACCGGGCCGGAGACTGCACTGAACATAGTGTTCTGACTGTTTCACTTTTAAGAGCATCGGGGATACCGGCAAGAGCTGTTGTGGGAATTATTCTCTCAGAATATTTTAACGGGAAAAGAGATGTTTTTGTATATCACATGTGGGTTGAAGCTTATGTAAATAAAAAATGGATACTTGTTGACTCCACACGCCCGATGCATCTGAACCACAACAGATATATAGCTTTCACCTTTCATAACCTGAAAACAGAAGGGCCCATAGATTATCTGAATGCCCTATCAGTTATTACTAATATTAAGATCAGGCAGGTAGATTAGAGACATTTAAATCATTGTATAGACTGACAGAGAGGTTGTGCCGTATTTTTTTATTGAAGTTCTTCTGAAGACAGAACATTTATCCGGCAGAATATTTGAAGAAAAATGCTGAATGACAATAACTCCATCGTTCTTCAGAGTTCCTGCTTCTGCAATCATTTCAATAATACTGCTGTATATGAAGGCTTCACTTTTTACTTTTTCATAGGGAGGATCGATAAACATTATATCCGCGGTGATTCCCCGGCCTGCAATATAGTTAATGGCATCATAAGCCTTCATATTAAGTAATACTGCTTTTTGCCCTGCATTTACTGCATTAATAAAATCCCGGATAAAAGTATATCTTGAGCGATCAATCTCATTAAAGATAACAGAGTCTGCTCCCCGGCTTAAAGCCTCAAACCCCACCTGGCCTGAACCCGAGAAGAGATCAATAAAAACTTTGCCGGTCATATGTTCACCTAACATAGAGAAAAGAGCACCTTTCACTCTCTGCGGTGTAATATCCGCATCTCCATACCTGCTGTTCATAAAAGGGATTACTTTCCCCCTGAGTGATCCGGCAATTATTCTTACAGTTCCTTTCACTTGTACCGGTTATTTTTTTGCAGCTGCCTTGTTAAGTTCATCAAGAAATGACTGCAGATCAATACCGTTGTTAAATGCAACCTTTTCTATTGTGTCCTCAACAATACCTTTGCATTTCAGACACCTGAGATTATGTTTCCTGAAAACCTCAGAAACATGCTTTGATACTTTAAGAGCATCAGGCACGTAAGTATTCTTTGTTATTTCCATAAAATCCTTACCAAAAATATGAATTATTGAAAAAGGCTGCCGTAAAATGACAGCCCTGATACTTTACTATTTCATAAGAGGTTTTGTAAATTTTCCTGCGTCAGCAAATCTCCTGTTCATATCCTCTCCAAGAGCAATAAGTCCGCTCAGCGGGCGAATAAGCACTTCAAAATTTATTATCTCTCCGTTATCATCAAACTGAATAAGATCAATACCTTTTACTGATTTTCCTGCCACTTCAGCACTGAATTCAAGGGCCCAGTTTTTGCCGTCAACAAACTCCCTGTGATACTGAAAATTCTGAAGCACTTCAATAACATTGCTGAGTACAAAGATGGCTTCATCTTTAGTGTTTTTCGGTTTAAAAACCACCGGGGAGTAAAAAGTAATTTTTTCCGACAACAGACTTTTAAGAGTTTCCATATCTTTCCCGAAAACAACTTTATGCCACTTTTCGAGAAGTTCTTTATTTTTGTCTTCCATCAAAATTCCTCCATATGTTTTATAACTTTTGACACAGGTTTGCCGATACTGTCAATTAATTATACTTACAGAGGATGATATTTTATAATAATTAAAACCTAAACACTTTCAGAAATCTGAAAAGTATTACTGATACATACCTGAATGCTCAGCTTTCTTATAAAAAGATTAGTGCCGGGTCTTCTTTATTACCGGGAACTGTGCAGAATTTTATCAATCGCTTTGAGGGATATATCAACCTCTTCAAAGGTATTATAAAAACCGAAGCTGAACCTGTTTGTTCCTCCGGGAAATGAACCTATAGTTCTGTGAGCTGAAGGAGCACAATGAAGTCCGGGCCTTGAAAGAATTCCATACTCTTCATCAAAAATGAATGCGGCATCTGAAGGAGCAACACCATCTATATTAAATGAAACCACTGATGTCCGAAAGTTTACACTATCAATTCCATAAATTTTGATCCTCTTCCTGTCTTTCAGAGAATTTATAAAATATTCAGTGAGCGCATCCTCTTTCTCTCTTATGACAGCAGCACCTGTATCGAGAACATATCTTATACCTGACGCAAGTCCGGCGAAACCAATGGCATTCAATGTACCAGCTTCATATTTATCAGGCATAAAATCAGGCTGTTTCTCATATTCAGAAAGACTGCCTGTGCCTCCAGACATCAGAGGCTCGATTAAATCTTCAAGCCCTTTTTTAAGATAAAACCCGCCGGTACCCATCGGCCCCAGAAGTCCCTTATGCCCGGTAAAACATAATATATCCACATTAAAAGAATTCACATCAATATCAAGTACTCCGGCACTCTGGGCTGAATCAAGGCAGAAAAGGATACCGTGATCAGCAGCAATCTTACCGGCTTCATGTACAGGCATCAAAGTGCCTGTTACATTAGATGCGTGTGTAAGTATTAAAAGCTTAGTATTTGATCGTATTGATTTTCTGATATCATCAGGCTCGAGCCTCCCGGCGTCATCACATTGTACCACGGTAAGTTCAACTCCGCATTGCTCCAGATCTCTTAAGGGCCGCATAACAGAATTATGTTCCATTGATGAAGTAATAACATGATCTCCCGGCTTAAGGTAACCTCTTAAAACAATATTAAGAGAATGGGTGATGTTTGAGGTCAGCGAAATTCTTAAAGGATCATCTATATGAAAAAGCTCAGCAGCATTTTCCCTTGCTTCGAAAAGAACTCTGCCTGCTTCAACTGAAAGATGATGCCCCGACCTTCCGGGATTGCTCCCCACA
Source organism: Spirochaetota bacterium (assembly GCA_036821145.1). Taxonomy (GTDB): domain Bacteria; phylum Spirochaetota; class UBA4802; order UBA4802; family UBA5550; genus UBA5550. Next base: position 16,926 of record DAISJZ010000043.1, on the reverse strand, counting down.
TTTGTATTAAAATCATTCATGGCATTGATTACTGAATCCGGTTTTGGCCAGGATGTCGCTGCATTGTCAAAATAAATCTTCATAGTGAGTATCCAATTCTAAAAAATTCAATGTCAGACTTAATCATATAAAACTGTCTGTTTCCAGGTAAATCATGTTTATTATATGTATGCCTGATTATAAAAACATAAAACTCTCTCTTATAAACCCAGTCAAGTATTATTATTATCAATATAATTTATAGTTATTTATAATAATTTAATCACCACCCGATAAAATACTCTAAAACAAGTACAAAATTTCAGTATTTATTCCTTAACTTTTTTCAGGCAATAAAAGTTCTATCACTCCCGCCGCCGATGGCGGCGGGAGTATATAATTCATTACTTTACACTAAAAATATCTTCAGGAATTATTACTGAAAAAATTTAAAAAAGACCCAGTATTAACCGTTTCTCTGAAATTACCAGTATAGAAATTTATAAAGTGATAAATAAACGTCTTTCCGAAAATAGTATCACCGGAATTCAATCTTAATTCAATAATAGTGTTAAATAAAAACATTGACATATCACTCATTTAGTGTTTTAGTAATTAAATGAAAAATGCCGTATCAAGCAGGGGTCAGATTCTTAATGAATGCCTTAAGGCCTTAGGCCTGGTTCTTGAATTTGATCTTAACGACCATCCCACCCATCAGCACTCAGTACGGGTCGGTGAGAGCTGCGTCATTATAGGTGATAAACTCGGGCTCCCTTCAAAAAAAATTCAACAGCTTTATTTTGCCGGCCTGATTCATGATATAGGAAAGATCGGAGTTGATATAAACATACTTCGCAAAAAAAGCACTCTCACAAAAGATGAATATATATCTGTGCAGCAGCATTCAATCACCGGCGGAAGAATAGCTGCAGCAATACCGGAACTCAGCGATCTCTCTTTCTGGATCAGATGGCATCATGAAAGATGGGATGGTTCAGGTTATCCGGATAAAATTTCAGGAAATGATATTCCGGTAGAAGTTCAGGTACTCAGTGCAGTTGACTGTTTTGATTCTCTTCAGACACCACGTCTTGATCGCGATAGATATTCATTAGAAGACGCATTAAAAATAATAGTAAGCCAAAGAGGAGCTTCGTTCAATCCGGATATTGCAGATCTTATTTGCGACATGACTGATAAAGGTGAATTTAAACCGGAAGAATCCTCTGACAGGTTTCTGCAACTTGAAAAAAAATACCTGATAAACAACTCAGCGGATCATGGTGAAAACTACTGGGAGGGTCTTGGCATGGCAGGACTATATCCTATATTAAGATTATTTGCCAGGGTTATAGATGCTAAACACGGTTATACTCACGGACATTCAACAAGAGTCTCCATTCTATCAAAATTCATAGCTGAAAGAGCCGGATTTTCAACATCTGACATTATAAAGGCAGAGGTCGCCGGACTACTGCATGACGCAGGAAAAATCAGTATCCCTCATGAAATACTCGATAAAAAACATGATCCTGATTCCAGGGAATGGGAGATGATTAAAAATCACCCGCTTCACTCATTTCATATTCTTAATAAAATTTCATCTATGAATGAAATTGCAACAATTACAAAGCAGCACCATGAACGTCTTGACGGATCCGGTTACCCCGCAGGTCTTCTGGAAGATAATATAGATATACTTGCACAAATAATAGCTATATCAGATACTTTTGATGCAATTACAAGTGAGAGATCATACAGAAAGCAGTCGTCATTCGACAATGCATACAAGGAGATAAAAAACGGGCTCGGCAGACTATACAACAGGGAGCTGGGTAAAATTCTTCTGGATACGCCACCGGTATATATCAGGGCACTCTTTGATAACCATATAAGCTGATTATTTATATTCTGCGGCTTAATTCATTATACAGCATTTTCGCCATTCCGAGATTGGAATTTTTTGATACCTGGAGCGAATATTCATCGTAAAGCATATCTTCAAATATCTCTTCAGCAAAACCGCCGTGAAGCCATTCACCCTTTTCTACACCTTTCCGCATCTCTTTAAGCATTTTATTCACGAATAGTGATTCAGCTTCAACACATGTATCCCATAGCTTTTTCTGCTGTTTATTCATCACATTCTTTTTGGTGCCAGTCAAAGCTTCAGATACCGCATTATCAAAAGCAGCAGATGATTTAAGATTTTTCAGTTTATTCTCAGCAGTACTAGAACCGGAATTAATTTTAGTCTGATATAAATCCTGGATAGTATTCATTATCACCTACCTTACAATAAGTTCCGCGTGAAGAGCCCCGGAATCTTTTAACGCCTTGAGTATTGAAATAATATCATTTGTTGTTGCACCAACTGCATTAAGGCTGTCAACAAGATCCTTCACTGTTGCAGCATCTTTAACATAAGCAGCATTAACTTTTTTATCGGAATTTTCCACCTGAATCATCATACCTTTTTTACTGATCATAGCCTCGGAAATTGAGACATTTCCTCCGGTTACAATTGTACCATCCCTTTCATTAACAACAACAACCGCATTCGTTTCTGGTATAATTTCGACATTTTCAATATTTGAAATAAACTCAGATAGAGGAATATCTTTATCAATAGTTATCAGTATTTTCCCGTTTTCAGAAAGTGTTACTTCACTTTTTTTGAGTTTTTTAGTCAGAGCTTTCATCATTCGATCTGCTGTTGAGTAATCCCATCTGTTCAGTACAAGATTGAGAGCTTCTTTATTATCAGATGTTTTTATAATAAAGTCAGGTTTAATCTCTTTCTCAACAATCCCTCCGGAAACTATTACGCCTGAAGTTTTTACGCTGCTTCTTCTATCCTCTCCTGATGGAAGAGAAATCCGGCCCTGCGCTGCCACATAGATGTTACCGTCGGCCCCCTTAAGAGGAGATTGTATAAGTATTCCACCGAGGAGTGATTTTGAATCAGCAACAGAAGAAACATATACATCAATCTTTTCACCAAGCCTGAGATGAGGAGGAATCGTGGCAGAAATCATAACTGCAGCAGTATTTTTAGTAGAAGGATTGGTTTCCTGTATACCTATTGAATTCAGCATATTTTTCAGTGAACTTTTAGTGAGATTGGATTTTGAATCACCGGTCCCGGCAAGTCCAACCACAAGGCCGTAACCGTAAACCTGATTGGGTTTATATCCGTCAATAAAACTGAGGTTTTTAATTTTAACAGGAATCTCCGGATATGCCGGAAATGTGCATAATATAAAAAGAAAAGAAAAAATAAAGAATACAATCTTTTTCATTTACCTGGTCAGTTCCCTGATTATTTTTTCAAGATAATCGATGATAATCTGCTGTTTTTCTGTTTCAGTAAGTTCAGATGAAGAAGTTTCATCCTGTCCGATTTGAGCTTTCCTTATTGTAAGACCCTCTTTTCTCCCTGTAATCTGAATTCTGAAATCAGCTACAAATTCAGAGTCTATAAGTCCGCCGCTTACATGCTTCGGGTCAACTATTCCCGTAACGCTTAAAGTGCTGGTTACTCCATTAAACGTATAGGTCCGGGTGCCGCTTATTACTGAATTACCGTTATCCTGCAGCTCAACGATTCTTGATGCTACAGCAAGTTCAATTTTTGAGCTCCCTGTAAAATTTGTTGATTCATTGTTTTTAGTATTTTTATTTGAAGAAACTTTGGGTAAAAATCCGGTAATTGTAACATCAGGATTTGACTCAACATTTGAGGATGAGTTGTTAACAAGAGCTATATCAAATTTAAGCCTGGAGAAATCTTTAACATTAACGACAATAATATCACCGATTTTCAGATTACGGTCCGCTACATAAATATCTCTATCAACCCATATTGTAGCTGAATTAAGAGATACGCCGGTCATAAAAATAAATAGAAGGAGCAAACCTGTCTTTTTCATAAAAGAACCGCCACCCTGCCTTCACAGACAGGCTTTCCCTTTAACACTTTTCCGTTTTTCAATCTTACAGAAATTTCATCATCAGCAGTGCCATTATCCAAAGACTTCCCTGTCATTTCAATGGTAATGCCCTTACTTCTGACAACCAGTTTAACATAATCACCTTTTTTTACAAGAACAGGTTTTTCTGTCTTTATACTTAGCGAATCATCGGGCTTATTATTAAATGTAATCTTGACACCATTGCCGAACACAGCAAAAGACTGCATTAAAGAAAGTGCAAGAAAATCATTCAGCTCCCTTCGATCAACAATAAAATCTTTATATAATGATTGAGGTATTGCAAGGGACCCGGCCTGCCCAGCCTGATCTCCCTCAATACCTGCAATATCAGAAAGAGTTAAACTACTGTTATATGTCTGAACTTCCGGTATCAGATAAATACTTACCCGTGCTGATAAAGTCACCGGGAATATAAGTATAAGCAGCAGAAACACTCTCAGCATTATCGCTTCAGTCCTATCGCTGTATTCAGCATCGAATCTGATGTCTGTATAGCTTTTGAATTGACCTCATAAGCCCTTTGCGCAACTATCATATTTACCATTTCTTCAACTACTTTGACATTTGACATCTCAAGAAATCCCTGATGTATTTTAGCCATTCCTTCAAATGCCGGCTGCCCGGGAATCTCTTCACCGCTTGCAGGTGTGGTTTTAAATAAATTACCCCCGATAGAACTAAGTCCGGCAGGATTCACAAAACGATATATTTCCATTTGAGCAACTTCAACCGGATCCTCCTCGCCCACAATCTTTACAGTGATTTTACCGTCCTGGCTGATAGCAAGTGTATTCATAATGAAGTTTTCAGGAAGAACAACAGGAGGTTCAAGCAGATAACCATTTGAGGTAACAACCTGCCTGTTTGAATCTATTTTAAAAGAACCGTCCCTCGTATATGAATAAGATCCGTCATAGAGCTGAATTTTAAAGAATCCCTCCCCTTCAAGGGCCATATCAAGTTTATTCTCCGTATTCTGCAGACTGCCCTGCTCAAACATTTTTTGAGTTGCTGCAACCTTAACACCATGCCCCACCTGTATTCCTGTGGGAATTTCCGTTATCTCAGTAGCAGGTGTTCCAGCTGATAAAACAGTCTGGTACAGCAGATCTTCAAATTCGGCTCTCTGCTTTTTAAAACCTGTAGTATTAACGTTGGACAGGTTATTCGAAATAGTATCTATATTAAACTGTTGTCCTATCATTCCTGATGCAGCAGTCCAGAGAGATCTCATCATAATAATCACCTTCCATTTTATGAAATTATTATAGTCATATTCAATTTTTTGCCTATTTGAGCTTTAATAAAAAACATTTGACTATAATTTCTGTATTTAGTAATTGTCGTTAGTCTTAATATCTATATATTTATCGGCTAAAAATAGATAAAACCTGATAAATTCCAAGAAGACATAAAACTTTTCTTATCATTTACAAAGGAAACCTGTATGAAAAAAATATTAATTGCTCTATTATCAATAATATTGCTATGCCAATATAATGTATCAAAAGCAAAACAGAATGAGGATGATAATCAGAATTACTATTCCACTTTTGTCCCGATTAAGCCGGATGAAGATATTATTAACGATACAATAACAATTGAAAAAGGAATTCAGAAATTTTTCTGGGATCAATCAAACGTAAAAGCTGAGGGGCCCGTTAAAAACCGCGCAAAAGATGGTGACTGGAAAATTTATTTCCCGGGGACAGAAGGACAGTCTATTAAAGCTCAGGGGAGCTATATAAAAAATAAACGAAACGGTCAATGGATCCTCTATCATCAGAATGGAAAAATACTCTCAAAGCAGACATTCAGAAATGACATGCTTAATGGAACTTATTATGAATTCTCAGAAAACGGCGTTCCTGTCGCAGAAATACTGTATAAAAACAACATTATCAATGGAGTATTTAAGCAATACTATACAGATGGAATACCTAAAGAGATCTCCATGTATTCAAAAGGGGAAAAAAACGGTACCGAAAACCTTTTTTATCCCAACGGGAAAAGAATATCTATAGGGCCATATAAAAATGGTTTACGTGATGGATACTGGAAGTTCTATTATAATGACGGTAAACGGAAATCAGAAGGCCGCTACAGGAACGGGAAAAAAACCGGCAAATGGAAAATTTATGATGAAAATGAAAGACTTGACAGAACAGAAGAATTTTAAAACTTTTACTATTTAATCACTTAAATGGTGTATACATTGAAAAAAAAAGAACCAAATAATGATACCACGACTCAGAAAAAAATAAAGTCGGGTAAACAAAAAAATGATAAATCTTCCGCAACAGTCAAAAAAACAGCTGTCAAGGCTGATGAAAAGAAATCTAAAACTGTTGTTAAAACTGTAAAAACGACTCCTAAAAAAGCCGTTAAAAAGCAAACTTCAACATCTGATACAGCTGTCAGGACTGCATCAGCATCAAAAAAAGAAAACCCTGCTGAAAAATTTTATAAACTTCTTACAGAAGAAGATAAAGTTGAAAAAGAAACTGAGGAGATAGATCCTGAAGCACTTGCCCGCGGTGATGAACCAATGACTATTGTCGGGCATCTTGATGAACTACGCTCAAGGGTGCTTGTAATTCTTGCCTCCTTCATGATAATAACCGCAATTGCATTCTATTTCTCAGACACTCTGGTTTATTATATAAATAAACCATTTCTCGATTCAGGCAATAAACTTAATATTTTTACTCTTATTGGCGGCTTCATGCTGAAGTTTAAAGTTTCAGCTGCCACTGCACTTTTTATACTTGTCCCATTGATAATATTCCAGCTATGGCGTTTCATTGTACCTGCTATTGAAAGAAAAAACCGTACATTTTCACGTCTTACAATAATTTCAGCCATACTTTTATTTTACTCAGGTGCTGCATTTGTTTTTTTTGTTCTTCTCCCGGCAGCAATAAAAGTAATGCTTGGTTTTGTCGGACCGGAAATGATCAGTACTATTGGAGCTGACGATTATCTCAGTTTTATAATATTTTCTTCTCTTATCATGGGAGTTCTTTTTGAAATTCCAGTAATTATACTTGTATTAACAAGGCTTGGGATTATTTCACCGCAATTTCTCATAACTAAACGAAAATATGCTATACTGATAATATGGATTTTGGCTGCAGTAATTACTCCTCAGCCGGATCCTCTTTCACAGTCCCTTGTGGGCGTACCACTTATGCTGCTATATGAAATTTCTATTATTATTTCAAAACTGGTTGCAAGAAGAGAACGTAAAAAACTAAACAGTTAGAAAAAAGGGTTACATATATGGCCGTAAAATATATAGATCAGATTGAAATGAAAGATCAGCGGGTAATGATCAGAGTGGATTACAATGTCCCCTATGATAAAGAGATGAATATTACCGATGACACAAGGATTACAGCAACAATACCCACTCTTAATTATTGCCTTGAAAATGGAGCCAGAGTAATTCTCATTTCTCACCTTGGAAGACCAAAAGGACAGGTTAAAGAATCATTATCCTTAAAACCTGTTGCAGAAAGACTATCTGAAATTTTAAACAAACAGGTAACTTTTATCAGCGAATCGCTTGGTGATGAAACGGTTGAAATTACTGAAAAAATGAACAACGGCGATATTATTCTATTCGAGAATATCCGTTTTTACCCCGGTGAAGAAAAAAATGATCGTGCGCTGGGCGAACTTATAGCAAAACATGCAGATATTTTTATAAATGATGCTTTTGCTGCAGCACACAGGGGACATGCTTCCAATTTCGCAGTAACGGAATTCATGCAAACAGTAGCAGCGGGTTTTCTTCTAAAAAATGAAATAGAATACAGCCAGAAAACTATTCAGTCAGCGCAGAGGCCATTCGGGGCTATTATAGGCGGTGCAAAAGTATCATCCAAACTTGATGCCTTAACAAATATAGTAAGTAAAGTTGATTTTCTGATCATTGGCGGCGGCATGGCATTTACATTCCTTAAGGCAACCGGTTATTCAATAGGCAATTCACTCCTTGAAGAGGAACTTATTGATTCCGCAAAGGAGATAATGAAGAAAGCAAATGAAAAAAATGTCAGCATTCTGCTTCCTGTTGACATAGTTGGAGCCTCCGAATTTGATAATGATTCACCAAATTCCGTTTATCCTGTTGATTCAATACCGGACAACATAATCGGTCTTGACATTGGTCCTGAATCAATTAAACTATTTTCAGAAGAGATAAAAAAAGCTAAAACTGTAATATGGAACGGGCCTATGGGTGCCTTCGAAATGTCCAATTTCGCGAATGGAACAAACAAAATTGCACAGATACTCGCTGATTCTGATTGTCTTAGTATCGTTGGAGGGGGAGACAGTGTCACTGCAATTAATAAAGCAGGAGTTGCTGACAAAATAACTTACATTTCCACAGGCGGAGGAGCATTTCTGGAAGTCCTTGAAGGGAAAATACTTCCCGGAATTGCAGCACTTGACAAATACTGAATTTATTCCTTAACAGCAGATAATAAAAAAAGAGCGGTTCTGATAAACCGCTCTTTTTTTATCTTATTTTTACTATTGATTATTTTTTATTCAGATTATACTGGGCTATACCAAGTTTAGCCAGCGGAATAGCATAAGGTGAGCATGAAACATAATTTAATCCCGCCTCAATACAGAAGGCAATATTATCAGGATTTGCTCCATGTTCACCACAAAGCCCCATTTTAATATCAGGCCTTGTAAGTCTCCCTCTTACTGCTGATATACCAATTAGTTCTTTTACAGGTTCACCAAGAACTTTAAACGGATTATTTTTCATCAGGTCAAAGAGAGAATAATCAGGGAAGAACGAGTTAGAATCATCCCTGGAAAGTCCGTATGTCGTCTGAGTCAGGTCATTAGTTCCAAAACTGAAAAACTCAGCGTATTCTGCTATTGAACCGGATGAAAGAGCGGCTGCCGGGAGTTCAATCATGGTACCTACTTTATAATCCAGTTCAGAAACACCGTACTCCTCAAGGACCTCATCTTTAATATCTCTTATTCCTTTAACTTCTTTACCTTCGATTTTCTTCCCATTCTTCAGGAATTTTATCTCCTGCTCACTCATAACTATAGGGATCATTATTTCCGGGACCACTTCAATCCCCTCTTTTTTGAGCATACACGCAGCTTCAAATATCGCCCTGCACTGCATTTCGTAAATTTCGGGATATGTAACAGCAACCCTGCATCCCCTGTGACCGAGCATCGGGTTCATTTCTGCCAACTCTTCACACCTTGATTGTATTTCAGCAGGTTTTAGAGATTTCTTTTTACTCTGCATATACTTGACGAATTCCTTCATGCTGTCAGAAGACCTGGGAAGAAACTCATGAAGAGGCGCATCAAGAAGTCTTATTGTCACAGGTTTTCCTGCCATTGTTTTAAAGAGGTCATAAAAGTCAGATCTCTGCATCGGCTTGAGAACTTCGAGAGCTTTTACTCTCTCTTTCTCATCTTCTGCAATTATCATCTCCCTGAATTTCATGATACGTTTTTCATTAAAAAACATATGTTCTGTTCTGCAAAGTCCGATACCATCGGCTTTAAAATCCTTTGAAAGAATCGCATCCCGTCCCTGATCAGCATTAGAACGAACATTAAACTCCTTAATATATTTTTCGACTATTTCAAGGAAATCAAATAAGCCGTTCTTTTTAAAATCAGGCTCTATGAGTTCAACTTTACCAATGTAAAGAGTCGGATCATCATAGTATGGGACATTCATAGATATATAATCACCCTCATTAACAGTTTTCCCTGCGAGAGTGAAGGAATTTCCTTTAATTTTCATATCAGGCTGTACCATAGCAACTTTTCCGAGACTTCGTGCTACAACAGGAGCATGTGATGAAAAACCGCCCTCACATGTTACAACGCCTTGCGCAACCTCAATGGCTTTTACATCCTCAGCATAAGATGAAACAAGAACAAGAATCAGATTTGTATCACCTCCATGCATTATAGCTTTTTTATATTCTTCAAGAAGCTTTGGTGTAGAGAAGAAGACTCTTCCTATCGCAGCACCGGTTGAACCGGCTATACCGCCTTTGATAGATTTAATAGTCTTAACTGTACGCGGATCAATCACCGGATGTAGAAGCTCATTAAGCTGACCCGGCTTTATTGAATTGATGAGAAACTCATCAGTAATCTTATTATTATGATTAAGATCAAGAAGAGTTTTAATCTGTGCCTGTGTTGATTTTTCATCAACTTCACGCTGCTCGACAAGCCACAAATCTCCCTCTTCTATTGTGAATTTAATATTTCTAATCTCTTTAAAATTCTCTTCAACTTTCTTTGCAATCTGCGTGAACTTGTCATAAAACTTTTTATCAATTTTCTTTATTTCAAGAGCCTTTCCGCCGGTAAAGTCAAACTCATTTCTGAGGAAATCCCCCTGAATTTCAGCATCACCTGTAACAATATTTCTGGTAAAATAATTTCCTGAATATGAATTCTGCCCCAGGTTCCCATAAACCATTGCCTGAATCATAATTGATAAAGTGTTATCAACGTCAATTTCTGAATCACAATATTTTTCCGCAGCTTTTTTCATAATCATAATCAGCTGATCATAAACATCATCACTGAAGTTTTCACCGAATTCTTTCTTATAAAGCTCAATTGCCTTATTCATCTGTTCGATAGTAGGCTTTTTACCTAATGAGCTCTCTATTTTTTTAATATCTTCTTCTTTAACATCATATACTTTTTTTGCAAGATTTCTCAGCAAAAAAAGATATTCTCCATATGCAAAGTCTTTACCTGTAAAAGAACCGAATGCTTCCACAGTATCACTGTTCATACCGATATTATGTATTGAAGGGAAAAAGGGAACATTAAGATCTGAACTTATAACAAGCTTCAGCATCAACGGCTTCTTTTTATCTCCGAATTTTTTCCCTGTTTCCTTTTCTATCTGTGAAACATGTGACACTATCTGTTCTTTTATGTTCACGCTTGAAAGCTTTAAGGTCAGTTCAGAATCGATGATAAAACCTGGGACAATAGGGAGTCCCATACTTGCAAGCTCAACAGCTCTTCTCCCCCTGATCCCGATTTTTGTCAGTGTTTTATCATCAACGCTCTTTGATTCTTTATTAAAATATATTATATTAGCCATTTTATCTTTACCTCATCCCCATTAGAATAGATTAAGAACTCTACCAACGCCAAGCTTTAAAAATTGTTCATATCGCTGGCTTGCACCTTCAAAGAGATATTTCTGAAGCTTGGAAACTCCTAAAATATTCTCACCGGAAACCTGGAAAAATATAGAATCACCATGTTTAACTTTTCCCCATTTAAAAAGAGAATTTATATCATTTATTACTTCACCGCCGAACATAACATGAACAGTCAGTTCAGGAAATTTAGTATGATAACTTTCAAGAATTTTCTTCCATGCTTCTACATTACCATTATGAAAAAGTTCATTGGTTACCTGTACACCGTATTTAGGAGTAATATTTGTTTTTTTCGGTTTTGCAGAAGGCGCCGCCTTAGCCACTGCAACGGAAGGTGCAGCTGCGGTTCCGGGTGAAACAGCTGCCGGTTGTGCCGGAGCAGGTGTCTCCACCCTCACAATTGCATTAGGATCTACAAAACTTTTATTGATAAAAACATCTTTACCCCTTAAAAGATCATAGAGGGTATTTGCCGCTTCGATTTCAATTTTTGTATTGCTATCTTTAAGATATTTAACATATATAACAATAAGCTGGTCTCTGTGTAATTCCCTTGCTCTTTCCCAGCTATCAGCATCTTTTGGATTGATAACAAATCTTTTACCGTCAGGAGCATAATACATTACAACCATGTCAAGCGCACTCCATTTGGCTGCTACACCGGCAATCTTCTCAAAATCTGTTATATCGCTTACGACACTAAAGGATTTGAATGAATAATTGAACTTATCTTTTATTACGGATCCGATAATTGGAAGAATCTGATCGTAGTGCAAATCCTCTTCATCAAGTAAATCATTAATATAATCCGCAATATTGCCTTTTGATTCGATTTCATCCACCGCATCATTTACAGCGTAAAAATGCCTTAGTGCTTTGTTAAATGTTGCTTTGGAACCAAGTGAAAAATATGTAGTTTCCATCATTGACTCTCCATTTTTTAGTAAACCATACATATATTTTATTTAGAAAGAATAAGAAATTTCAAGTATTAAATCACTTTTTATGAGCTAAAATTTGAATAAAAAAAAGGGATGATTTACATCCCTTTTTTTTATATTTATCATTATCAGCTATTAAAGTTCTTTCAATCCTGAACTTCTTTTCTTCTGAGGCTGAGATTTTGATTTTGGAGTAAGATCTATTGAACCTGTGACTTCCGGAAGTTCTATATCACCAACTTCAGTAGAAGCAGTTTTATATGCTGTTTCAAAAAGGTCTTCTCCTATCTCCTCTTCACCGAAAGATTGATTTATATCAGCACGAACAGTAGATCTTCTTCTGGAATATGTTGCGAATGCAGCATCAGAGAATCCTTTAGATACGCTGTAAAGGAATTCATTAAGTACGTTAGCCATACTCTTAAGAATATACTGTTTCCTTTTTACAGTTGTTATATCTATATCCAGTACAAGACCCGGCTGAATATGGTGAGGATTAACAACATGTGCAAACTCGTTAAATCTCTTTTCCATAAAAGTAAGTCTTTCATCAAGAATTACACGTTCAACAGGGTTCTGGTAACCATGCATTTTTGCAAGAACTCCCCTGAGATATGTCAGTTTATTCTTGAGATTTCTGAACCTGTCTTCATAAGTTCTGTTGTTTTTCTCAACAAAAGACTGCTCATTGTACATATCGCCAATTTCATTCCAGAGAACACTATCAGGATCATCCTCATAAGCTTTCTTCTGTCTTTTCCACTCTTTGTTCATAAGTCTTGCACTTAGATCATCAAAGTCCTGAAGTGAACGGAATCTTTTCTTTGATTCATAATGTGCATGTGTTACATCCCAGAGCATTCCAATTTCTGTTGTAAAAGAGGCAACCTGCTTATCGTATTCTTTTTTAGCTTCTTTCAACTGGTTCTGGTCATAATATGCCATACGTATTGAATATCTTTCGTCAGGAAGAACCATTCTATCTGTTTCTTCATACTCGCTGATTCTACAGATACGTGCATTCTTCATGTTATCACATACCTGATAACCGAGTTTACTTGTATCAAGGATTGAAGTAATTGAATTGATACAGGTGTTGTAACCCCTGTTCCTGATGTTCTCTTCATCAATTACATATTTAATATTTTCCCTGATATTTAGAGGATCCATCTCCTCAACATCGATTTCAGCACGAAGACCTTCAATCTTATCAAGGAATTTCTTGGCAAGAATTGTATATCTTCTGGATTTTTCATCTTCTTTATCGTCATCAGTGAAGTTTTCAATTCTCTTCACCCTTTCAAACATCTTTTCACTTGCTGAAAGCTCATTTTTACCTTTATCAACAAGTTCATCATTGAACTGCTGTACCTGCTTGTCTATAAGACTCTGGATATGCTTCTGGATAGTATCCTTCATAATAGACTCAACAGTTACCTGATAGTGATACATGGGGCTTATAAGCTCACTTTCAAGAATGTTTATTGAAAGCTTAACATCATAAACATATTTAGGTCTGAGTTCATTATCCTTGAAGACGCACTTGAGTATAGCGTAAGCGTTTTCACCCCTTACAAAAGCACCAACGTCAGTTTTCTGCCTGAGTATTGAGTTGGTTTCTGTTTCAAGGTCATTAACTCCCCTCTGTATATGCCCCTGGAGGTGTCCATACATGTTAACTATTGATTTCTCAATCTCACCAGTGTGGAATTTGTCAGCGCCACCGATCTTATCAAGAATCTCAACAATCTCTTTCGGAGTATACCTTGCAAGACCTTTAGACTCCTCTTTATCAACGAAATCCCTGACTTTTTTCAGGAATTCATCTTCCATTGTTACAGTATAACGATTAAACATATTTACATATGTCTGGTTAATATAGTTATACAATTTTTCCTTTAAACCGCCCATTACATCAAGTTCTTTGAGAACTTCCTCCGGGAGTTTACTTTGAATCTGATTTAGCACCTTATCATAGGTTTCATCAAGGATAAGCTTACTTTCCTGAATCTTATCCCTTCCCTCCTGAGCAATAGATTCCCTTGAACCTACAGCGCTTGGTACTGTCGGGTGAACCTTGTTAGGACTTTTTGGGAATTGGCTTAATGACATTATTGAACCCTCCTTAAATATATAGCAAAACGCAACACTTCTTGATTTATAATTAAATATAACCCTTATTCCGGATAATATATAATTTTTTATAATTTAGATATAAATATCCAACTATTTTACTGTGTCAAGATTTATTTCTTTAACTTGTTAAATCTTTACAAATACTTAATCAATTTAATACTAATATCGTCAAAAAACAAAAAAAGAATAGCATTTCAATTAATTTCAGGCATTATATCTGAAACTGAAATTTGAACCACTGAAAATATCCCCGTCATTCAGATATCCGTCGAAATCTTTATTCTTAAAACCGACTTCAAGCCCTTCGTCAGGAATAATTTTAATTCGAATTACCCCTTTTTCACGAACAGCTTTCAGGGTAAAAGTGTTCCTGGATTCAAACTCCCTGATTCTCATACCTACTGTAACCGCCCTCCCCACAGGAATACTCTTCATGTTAAGTGCCGTTAATGACACATTGAGAACATCGGGCTTGAGAAGCTCATGATTCCAGTAATCCAGCGATCCTTTAACTTTGACACCGCTGGCTCTTTTCATAATAACCAGTGCTATTATAAGCACAAGAAGGAGAAGAAGAATTATAAAAGGGAGAATTTTTTTAAACTGACTCCATTCTTTCTGTTCAATATCTCTCTGCAGGTCCTCATTTATAGCTTTATCAGGATTCTGACCATCAATGAAAGTTGTGTTTTCACTTATCTTTGATAATTCATCCTTAAGTTTCTGATGTGCGGCAGATATCTCTTTTGATTTTTCCATCTCAGCGAGATTTACAAGGTATATCCACCAGTCATTCCCGCTATACTGTTCAGCAATTTTCTTAAGATCAAATCTTTTGCTGCTTTTTGCAGGAGGGGGATCATCAAGTCCGTCGGTCATAATTACAATAACAACATTTCGAGGATTGACCTTTGTCTGTTCCTGATTCTCTTTTGTAAGTG
Source organism: Spirochaetota bacterium (assembly GCA_036821145.1). Taxonomy (GTDB): domain Bacteria; phylum Spirochaetota; class UBA4802; order UBA4802; family UBA5550; genus UBA5550. Next base: position 1,726 of record DAISJZ010000043.1, on the reverse strand, counting down.
TATCAGCTATACCGAAGACTGTCTGAAGCATCTTGAGGGTGTAAGTCCATTGCCCTTTAGCCTCTGTAACTGAGATATATTTTTTAACTATATCCCTGTCATTCTGATCATCGATGACAACCTGGGGATAGATCTTTACATCTTCATCAAATGTGACAAATGTTACCCTGTCGCCATCCTGAAGAGAATCAATATAAGTATAAACGCTTTTTTTGACATCATCCATGATATTTCTTCCCTGATATCCGATCATACTCAGGGATGTATCAAGAACCAGAACGACATCCTTATTGGTTACAGATGCAGCCTTCCCTTCCGCCTGGAAAGACAGAAACAGGGCTGCTGCCATAAACACTACCATCATAAAGCTATAACTGCCTTTTTTTAGCAATTGCACATTTATCACCTGATCGCTCTTTTTTTATAAAAATATTATAAATGATCTCTCTTGTCAACAATATTTAAAAAGAACATTCAAATTAAAATTCATTATAAACCTTTTCTGACCTGATATACTTTCTTATGTCAAATTCTTCATCCCTTTCTATAGAAAGGTACTCGGTGATCAGAATATAAAACCACATAAGGGTATCTTCACCCGTTTCAAGCCCCACATAGCTCCTGTTGCCGCTATGCCAGTCTTTTATTATTATACCCTGATTATGTACCATCATTATTTCAAATTCAGAGTCTGAGTCTACACCTTTGGAAATATAATAGTTAATTATATCATTTTTTACATCGAGTACAGGGTAATCAGCTCCATCGGTAATTAAAAAACAGGGTACCGAAAACTCACTCTCATCCTCTGAGAAACGATTTATCTTTTTTACTGTGGCCACCCGGTTCAGGGCATCTGCAATTGTATTTTTTTTAAGATCAGGTATTGTAAAGAACGCACCATGTATCAATTCAAAGGGTACATACCCATTCATTAGTTTTGAAATATCACGGCAGTATTCCCGGTACACAATATAATCCGCCCCTTCGGGCGAGAATCCTGTAGAATCGATAGGTTTTGCGGATGAAATTTTCAGCCCGAACGGGATTATCTGATCAAATTTTTCAATCAGAAGGGCAATGTTAAGAGAGGATGAACTCTTCGCAGAACCTTTTTTTGATGAAGCTTTAGCAGATGCACCTTTTGCAGACGCTCCCTTTGCAGCAGCAGCTTTCTTAGAAACAGTTTTATTCAATTCATTAAAAAAATTCTTAAGCATTTCTATTATTATCCTCGTTATCTGTTTTTTCTGATTAAGTTAGACTGATTTCATTCAACAGGTCACAGGATTATGCACTCCTGCCTGCCCGGTTGTCTAAAGAATACACAGTATACCGGCAGATTCAATAGAAAAATTATAACACGGGCTTTAAACCCGGTCAAAAAAATCTTTTCTCTGAAGTCCTCAGTATACAGATACTATTTTCTAATTTGAATAATGGATAATTGTCAATAATTAAAATGAGGTGACCAACTGATGAGTTAAACAAATTGTTACCTGATAAATACTATTACTATTACAAAAAAATAACTGAAACTGCTACAGGATTATAGTTCCTGTGGCTATTCCATTATGTTTCATAATATGTTTAATTCTATCCAACAGTTTGAACTCACTCAATATTTCTCCGTTTCAACAGGACTTGGGGCCTGTAACTTACCTAACCCCAACTTACAATAAACCGGCTAATTAAGCCCCTGGCAATCGGGGGCCTTTTTTTTATT
>DAISJZ010000042.1:0-25330 GCA_036821145.1 Spirochaetota bacterium | reverse complement strand
TTTTATGCTGGATTTTGTTAGAGGGATGTTCCTGCTCAGGGATTGACTTCGGACAGAATTTTTATTTTTTAAAAATTTTCCGCGAATTATTTTCTTCAGGTCTATCCTTCAATTACACTCTGTGTAAACAGAGCAGGTCATCATATTCCATAAATTTGTAATCTTGCCGCACAGGCGAAGAGACGGGAAATATTTTCTATTTCTGCTGTTTCTGAAAATTTGATTATTATTTAAGAGGAATACAATGTCGCGAACTGATTATACATATAAAAATGAAAGCAATGCGTTTATCTGCGGAAAATGCGGCAGCGGAGTTTTAACCGCGCAAAGCGGAACTTTAAACAGAAATCATTGTCCCGAATGCCTCTGGAGCAGGCATGTTGATCTGCGTACAGGCGACAGAATGTCGGTGTGCAGGGGGCTTATGGAGCCTATAGGTATATGGGTTAAGGGTGATGGTGAGTGGTCTCTTATACACAGATGCGTGAAGTGCGGTTTTATCCGTGCAAACAGGATTGCAGGGGATGACAGTCATGAAGAGCTTATGAAGCTTGCGGATAAGCCGGCGGTAATGCCTCCTGTACCGGTTAATACAGGGAGAGGTCATGGTGTCGAATTTAAGCATCCGGGAGGTGTAAAATGATACTTTCTGATTCGGGTTGGAATGAGTTTTTCGAAGAGCAGTTTCTCAGGTGGAGCGGTTCAGGGCTTGTTCCGGGGAGAGTAGTCGGGGAGGCCGGATATATATATGAAGTGGAAACCGGTACCGGGAGGTTTAACGCTCAGGTGTCGGGTCACTTCCAGTATATTGCCGCAGGCCGGGCTGATTACCCTGCGGTGGGTGACTGGGTGCTTCTCCGTGGAGAGAGTGATCTTCTTATTGTAGAGAGGGTTCTTGACAGAAAAAGTTTATTCTCAAGGCTCGCGGCAGGTAAGAGGATAGATGAACAGGTGATAGCCTCGAACATCGATATAATGTTTATTGTCGCATCCCTTGAGGGGGGCCGTAACTTCACTCAGCGGGGAATTGAGAGATATATCGTAATGGTAAACGACGGAGGAGCGGAGCCGGTTATCATACTGAACAAGTGTGACCTCTGCTCTGAAACAGAAAGAGAGGATTTTATCACAATGGCGCGATCGGTGGCGGGAGATATCCCTGTGCTCATGGTGAGCGCGAAAACAGGTGAGGGTATGGAGCAGGTGCGCGGGCTTCTTTCTACGGGAGTTACAGCTGCATTTACCGGGCCCTCAGGAGCAGGGAAGTCCGCTCTGATAAATAATCTTCTCGGCAGAGATGTACAGAGAACAGGGGCCCTTCGTGAAGATGATTTGCGCGGAAGGCACACCACAACACGGAGGGAGCTTTTTCATCTTGAAAGCGGGGCTATGGTCATAGACACCCCGGGATTAAGAGAACTGCGGCCTTATGGTGACACCGAATCTCTTGATGCGGCATTTACAGAAATCGCTGAAGCTGCAGAGGGCTGCAGATTCAGCGACTGTTCACATACAGATGAGCCGGGGTGCGCTGTACTGCAGCTTGTTTCGGAAGGGGCAATAGAATATGAAAGGTATCAGAATTATATAACTATCCGGAATGAGATGAACAACCTCGAGATGATGAAGAGTGAAAAGGGGAGGCTTGAGAGGAAGGCCCGTGATAAGGCTATTTCAAAGCTTGTTAAGAATTATTATAAAGATCACGAAAGGTAGGTGTTATTTAATGTGCCTGTTCAGAAGCACAGAAAGCTCGTTTATTGTAAAGGGCTTTCTGATGCTGTCTGAAAATCCGTAAGAGCCGGGATTTGAAATTATCCTGTCACTTGAATAACCGCTGGAGGCAAATACCGGAATTTTTTTGTCAGCTTTCCTGATTTCTGCAGCAGTCTCTTTTCCCCCCATCCCTCCGGGTATTGTGAGGTCCAGTATAATGCATTTAAGTTCAGGGTTATCTTTATAGGTCTTGTATAAATCGAGGAGTTCGTTACCGCAGGAGGCCTGAAATGTCCTGTAACCCATATGCTCAAGCATCTGCGATATTATTTCACGGATAAAGTATTCATCATCCATGATCAGTACTATGCCGCTCCCCTGATGTGCTTCTGTTTCCTGTGAAAGGATACCATCAGTTTCAGGTATAACTGCCGGGAGATAAAACCAGAACCTGCTCCCCTTTCCGTAAAGGGATTCAACATCCAGCGCTCCTCCATGTCTTAGTATTATAGAATAGGATGTTGAAAGACCGAGGCCGTTCCCCTTTTTTTTGGTTGTAAAGAAAGGATCAAATATATGAGGCAGCATTTCATCAGGGATCCCTTTTCCGCTGTCGCTTATTTCAACTTTAATGTATCGCCCGGGTTTAAGCTGGCCAGGATTATTTTTTTCTTTTGTTATATTGCTGGCAGATATTTTTATCTCCCCATCAGGATTCATGAATTCCCTGGCGTTTGTAACTATGTTATAAATAACCTGACCAATCTGCGCATGGTCGATTTTTGTAAGCCACAGATCCTCCATAATGGAAAAGCTATGCTTTATATCAGAACCGCTTAGTGCGGAAGAAGCATACTCTTTCAGTACCGGGATAATGCTCTCTATTTTAAGCGAAGGATCTCCGCCGCGCGCAAAGGTCATAAGCTGCCCGGTTAAATTCTTTGCCCTGTCAAAGACTGTCATGGCCTTGTCAAGGTATTCCGCTGTATCCTCCACTCTTTTGCTGTAGTTCCGGGCAAGGTCGATGTAGCCTAACATACCCCCTAACATGTTGTTGAAGTCGTGGGCAATCCCGCCAGCCAGTGTGGCAAGGGAATCCAGTTTCTGTGCGCGCTGAAGGCCTTCAGCAAGTTTCTGTTTTTCTGTTACGTCCCGGAAAATTGACTGGAAGGTGCCGTCAGGCATCATCTTGGAGTGGCTCTCTATTATTATAGTAACGTTGTCATCTCTTTTAAGTACCCGTTCATTGATTACGGTTTTCCCTTCCCTGAGGAGATCAAGCTGAATAGGTTTATTTTTCAGTGATTCATCCGTGAAAAGCTCGCTTATGTTAAGGCCGAGAAGCTGTTCCCGTGTTTTACCTGTCATTTTTTCAAGCTGTGTATTCATACCGGTTATAATCCCTTCATTTGAACCGGTGAGTATTCCGTCAACTGCCAGTTCAACAAGCTCCTTGTATCTCCCCTCGCTTTCGATAAGCGCCTCTTCGTTTTTTTTTCTTTGTGTGATGTCCTGGAATATCGCCTGATATGAACCGTCAGGCATCATCTTTGAGTGTATTTCAATACTGGCAATGGAGCCGTCAGCTTTTAAAATATCTCTTTCACTTATCCCTGTCTTTCCTGTCTGAAGTATATCGAGCCTCAGCGGATGTTTCTTTATGTTTTCAGGTGTAAAAAGGGTGCTTATATGTTTTCCAATAATTTCGTCACGGCTTTTCCCGATTATATTATATGCGCTTGAGTTTGCATCTGTAACATTTCCATCATGGTCCGCAAGCATGATTCCGTCAACTGCCAGTTCAACAAGTCCCCGGTATTTTGATTCACTTGACTCCAGGGCAAGCTGTGCAAGCTTCTCCTTTGTTATATCATGGATAGTCCCGTAGAAAACCAGTTCATTCTCTCTTATTTCGGGGTTGGACCTCCCCCTGTACCACCGTATTTCTCCTGAGTTATGTATGAAGGGCCACTCGCAGAACCATCCCTCTCTTTTGGCAATTGATTCTTCTGTGGATAGTATGAATTTATCCCTGTAGTCCGGTGGAATGTGCTTTATGTATTCAGACAGAAAATCAGGATTATCAGTGTTTATTCCGAAAACCTCCCCGGCTTTCTCACTCATATATGTGAATCCCTTCATAGAGTCATTTACAGTGTACTGGTAAATAAGTTCCGGGATACTATCAGCAATTTTTTTTATCCTGGAGGAGTATTCGCGGAGCTGTTCCTCGTAGTTTTTAATTTGAGATATATCCCTGCAGTATCCTATTACACGGTTTCCGGGGAGGAGGGATGCTTCAACGAGTACAGGTATACTCCCGCCATCTTTCTTTTTTAGACGGAATTCAAAAGTTGCCTTACCTGCATTTAAAACCTGCTGAAATTTTTCCAGACCAAGGGTGACCTCTTCCTCCAGATGTATCTCCTTTATATGCTTACCTGTGAGTTCACCGGTGGTGTAACCTGTTAACTCTTCTACTCTTTGATTTAATTCCTGCAGTATACAGTTGCTGTCAGCAATGAATATTGCATCAGGTGACTTCTCCATAAAAGTCCTGAATTTAAGCTCGCTTGCGGCAAGAGCCTGTTCAGTTTTTTTTCTCTCTGTTATATCAAGGGCTGTGAAAGTTACACCTTTAGAAAAATCATCCCTGTCAAGAGCACTGGAGCTTAGTATTATATCTATTATTGTTCCATCTTTCCTTTTCCAGCGGGTTTCCACTGTGCCTGTTCCGGTTTTTTTTATCTGGCCGTATTTCTCATCCCCCACATAATTATATTCATCCATTGTAGGATAAAGGAACGAGGAGTTCTTACCGATTATTTCCGCCTTTGAATAACCTGTCATGCGGCAGAGTGCATCATTTGCTTCAAGAATCACCCGGTTTGAAACCATACCTATTCCAACAGGTGCTGCAAGAAATATGCTTCGCAGTTTCTCATCTCTGACATCAGGATTATTTAAAACAGATTCTTTGTTCATCGTGTTTTTATTAAGACATGGATTAAGTAATTCGTAAACAGCTGTAATCCCTGTTTTTCAGCAAAAGATATCATACTTATTATAGTATAATAATACTGTACAAAAAAGTTTTTTTTACAATAAAGTCTGTTATTAGTGTTTTCGTTTATCCCTGTATCAGGTTTTACAGAATAATAATACAGGAGCATTTCTGATCCGGCAAGACATCCGCTGACAGATCAGAAAATGTCCATAAAAAAGTTCTTAAGAAATTTATTAAATTATTGATTACCGGAGGGGATTTAGGTATTATACATAAAGAAATGATTATTATTTACATAAAGGCGGTTTCAATAAAACGATTTTTGCCTTAACTCAATCATTTCAAAAATAAAGGGAACTAAGGAAGTTTAAAATGAAGAGAAAACTGTCATATATAACACTGTTTTTAATAATTTTTAGTAATTATGCAGCAGCAGAGTTTATCACTTCATTCCAGGGAGCAGCTGTTTTCTCCTCGTACAATGATATAAAACTGCCGGGTGATACAGGCACCAGACTCTCTTACACTGATGACCTTGACAGTGATCCTGTATTTTCGCCGAGAATTGAGGCCGGTTACGAATTTGATTTTCCTGTTTATATAGGGTTTATGGCATCGCTGCTGCGGCTTGAAGCTGACGGAACGCTTAATAAAACAGTTTATTATGACGGGCTTGTTTTTAATGAAGGTACTGAGGTTAAGGCAAAGTACAGGTTTGATTCCTACAGAGTGACTGCAAGGTATTACTTTTTTACTGGTGAAAGTTTTAAAATCGGGGGCGGTATAACCGGAAAGATAAGGGATGCGGAGATAACTCTTGAGGATGGCAATCAGAAAGGGGGACTTTCTAATACAGGGGCTGTACCGCTTTTGAATTTTTACCTGGAATGGTTTGCGTCCGGCAGAATATCTCTGCTGTTTTACGGTGACGGGGCATGGTCTCCATACGGCAGGGCTGAGGATTTTTTTGCCGGTGCTGTCTACAGGTTTAATGATACAGCAGCAGTGATGGCGGGATACAGGATTCTTGAAGGCGGGGCTGATAATGATGAAGTCTATACTTTTTCAATGTTTCATTATGCTGTACTGGGAGTGGAGCTGAGATTCTGATTTCAAGGAGAGATTTTTTCCCGTTACGCATCTGCTGTGTCAGATCGCATAACGGGAAATATATTACAGACTTGAATGTCTGTTCTATATAGTTTTTATATGCTCTTCAAATACAGGCAATGCCGGTTTACCGTCATATGTTTTGACATCTTTCAGCCACTCCCTGTAGGTTCCAGGATTTTTTTTCAGCCATAGTATGCCTGCTTCTTTCGGTTTCATATCTTTATTTTTATGGAGAATAGTCATAATCTGGTTCATCATGGGAACAGGGAATTTCAGGTTTTTCAGAAATAGGGCCACATTAGGATGTTCTTTATCAAAACCTTTACGGATGTTTGTGTATATTGTGGCTGTACCGTCATTCTCCCCGAATGTATCAGCTTTACTCCCTGACAGGTATTTCATATCAAGTATTTCATTCATGGAGTGAGGGGACCATCCGAGAAAAACACCCCATTTCCCGGTTCTCATAAAAGACTGCATCTCTGCAAGCATCCCTGTTTCACTTGATGGAATCAGCTTGAATTTACCCAGGTTGAACATGTTGTTTTTTATCATGTTTTCAATTATAAGGTTCCCGTCGTTCCCCTCTTCAATTCCGTAGATTTTATACTCAAGTTTATCTGCGAATTTTTCAATATCACTGAAATCCCTGAGGCCGGCATTATATGCGTAAGAGGGAACAGCAAGTGTGTATTTTGCACCCGGCATATTAACCATGTATTTAATAACATTACCTTTTTCGAAATATTTATTCGCTATAGTTTCCATTGAAGGCATCCAGTTCCCCAGAAAGATGTCCGCGTCATTTGAATCAAGGGCCTGATAAACAATCGGGACTGATACCATTGTATTTGTTGCCTCGTATCCGATACTTTTAAGTATTTCAATTGCAAGTTCCGTCTTGATTGTTACACCTGTCCAGCTGACACTTGCAAAGCGTATCAGGTTTTTGCTGCTTTTACTCTCTTTCTTGCATGATGTTAAAGCGAGGGAAGAGAAGATAATGGTGATCGATAAAAATAGAATTGTGAGTTTTCTGTTTCTACTCATGATACCTCCGTTTTTTTATTTCTGCTTTACTGGCAGCAGTTTTTTGCATTACTTTGTTCCGAACCAGTTTACAGGGCTGTTGCTGTAATTACGGTATATATGCTTGAGTTCGGTGTATTCCTCGTACCCGGTTTTCCCCAGTTCACGCCCGAAACCTGACTGTTTATATCCGCCCCAGGGAGCCTGCGTGAAGTAAACATTGAAGTCGTTTACCCATACTGTGCCGAATCTCAGGTTTCGTGACATCCGGTGTATCCTGCTCTGATCATTTGTCCAGAACCCGGCGGAGAGTCCGTAGATAGTGGAATTCGCTTTTCTAAGGGCCTCCTCTTCTGTGTAAAATTTTTCCACGGTTATAACAGGCCCGAAGACCTCCTCTTTTACAATGGGCATATCTTCAGTGCAGTCTCGGAAGAGGGTGGGCATATAGAAAAAGCCATCTTTCAGTGAGGGATCCCCCGGCCTTTTCCCGCCGAGAACCAGGTTGGCGCCTTTTTCAACTGCTTCATTCACATATCGTTCAACTTTCCTGCGATGCTCTTCTGAAATAAGGGGGCCCATTTCGGTTTCAGGATTAAACCCGTCTCCTAATTTAATCTTTTCCATTCTTGATTTAAGAGCCTCAATAAATTTTTCGTATATAGTGTCCTGGACAAGAAGTCTTGTCCCTGCTGAGCAGATCTGCCCGGCGTGGAAGAATACTCCATTTAATGCAAAATCGAGAGCTGTATCAAAGTCAGCGTCATCAAAAATAATGTTAGGGTTTTTTCCTCCAAGTTCGAGGGCGATTTTTTTTACATTGCAGCTTGCTGCACGCATTATTTTTTTTCCTGTTTCTATCCCCCCTGTGAACGAAACAAGATCAACATCGTGGCTCTCCGCAAGTTCAGCTCCGGCATCCCCTGGTCCTGTGACTGTGTTGATAACACCTGCGGGAAAGCCGGCTTCAACAGCCAGTTCAGTTATCCGGATTGTGGTCAGCGGGGTTATCTCACTGGCTTTCATTACAATTGTACATCCTGCTGCCAGTGCCGGCGCCATCTTCCATGACGCCTGGAGAAGGGGGTAGTTCCATGGGCATATGAGTCCGCATACTCCTACAGGTTCCCTTATTACCAGGCTCTCGGTTCCGGGGTTGGGTGAGTCAATCACTTCGCCGGATTCTTTGTCTGCCATGCCGGCAAAGTATCTGAATATGCCGGCTATGTCATTCATATCCCACCGGCTCTCTTCAACGGTTTTCCCTGTGTTAAGGCTTTCAAGCTGCGCGAGATTTTCGTGATCTTTTTCGATCAGTTCAGCGAGCAGGTAGAGGAGTCTCCCCCTTCTGCTCCCCGGGAGAGAAGACCATTCGCCGGAGTCAAAGACTTTTCTTGCTGCTTCAATTGCAATCTTTGAGTCTTCTCTGCCGGCTTCAGGCACAACTGCAATTGTCTTTCCGTTAGCGGGATTAATTATCTCTCTTTTTTTTCCTGAGAGCGCTCCGGTCCATTCTCCATTTATAAACATCTTATATTCTTTCATTATATAACCGTTACTGCTTTTTCTTTTTATTTGTTTTGCGGTGGGTGTAAAATTTAACATCCGCAGGGCTTTCAGGGGTGTTCCCCAGTATAATGTCAGCAGCTTTTTCCGCGATCATCATTACAGGGGCATAAATATTGCCGTTTGTTATGTAAGGCATAACAGAGGCATCTACAACCCTGAGGTTTTCAATTCCGTGCACCCTGAGATCCGCGTCAACAACAGACATTTTGTCGTATCCCATTTTACATGTGCAGCTGGGGTGATACGCGCTCTCCCCCTCTCTTGCCACAAAATCCAGTATATCCTTATCGCTCTGAACATCAAATCCCGGAGCAAGCTCATCTCCCCTGAGATTATCAAAAGCCGGCTGTGCAATGATATTTCTTGAGCAGTGTATCGCCTCAATCCATTCTTTTCTCTCCTGTTCTGTGGAGAGGTAGTTGAAGAGGATAGAGGGGTAATCTTCCGGATTCGATGATTTTATCTTTACATGGCCCCTGACGTCAGTATTCATCGGCCCCACGTGGAGCTGAAAACCGTGGCCCTGCGCCGGAGCTGTGCCGTCGTACCTGATTGCAATAGGGAGAAAATGAAACTGCAGGTTCGGATATTTTACTGTGTCATTCCCCCGTATAAAACCGCCTGCCTCAAAATGGTTGCTTGCGGCAGTACCTTTTTTGAAGAATAACCAGTCGAATCCGATTTTAGGCTGGTTGTAGAATTTCAGAGCAGGGTAAAGGCTTACAGGTTTTTTGCAGGCATACTGGACATAGAGTTCAAGGTGGTCCTGCAGGTTTTTTCCAACCCCGGGCAGGTCCTGAACCATGTTTATTCCAAGGGGTGAGAGCTCTTCCCCGTTACCTATACCGGAAAGCTGCAGAAGCTGAGGTGAATTAATTGCCCCTCCGCAGCTTATTATCTCTCCGCCGAAGTCTCTGTGTATGCCGGCTCCCTTTTTATATTCGACACCGATTGCCCTGTTCCCGTTGAAAAGTATTTTATACGCATGTGCTTTGCATTTTACTGTAAGATTTTTTCTATCCTTTACGGGGTGAATGTATGCCCTTGCGGCATTCCACCTGCGGCTTCTGTATATCTGTGCGTCGAATTTTCCGAAACCCTCCTGACGGAAGCCGTTCACATCATCTGTCAGAGGATACCCTGCCTGCTGAACAGCTTCAAAGAATGCGTCAAATAGAGGATTGTCGCATTTGGGAGTTGTAAGGTATACAGGTCCTGCTGGCCCCTGGAACCGGTCAGCTCCGCTCAGTCTGTATTCAAATTTTCTGAAGTAAGGGAGGCAGTGAGCATAGTCCCAGTTATCCAGCCCCTTCTCTTTACCCCATTTTTCATAATCCATGGCATTACCCCGGATATGTATCATCCCGTTGATGCTGCTTGAACCGCCAAGGACTTTTCCCCTTGGCTGCGTGATTCGCCTGTTGTTCATGAACGGCTCGGGATCGGATTCGTAGTACCAGTTATAAAATTTTCCGTTAAGGGGGTATGTAAGAGCTGCCGGCATATGTATTCTGAAGTCCAGTCTGTAATCCGGACGTCCTGCTTCAAGTACAAGCACTCTGTTTTCAGGATTGGCGCTCAGTCTGTTCGCGAGAACTGAACCGGCTGATCCCCCTCCGATAATTATATAATCATACTGTTTTTCTTTCATTCCTCTGTACCTCCTGTTATTGAAATAATTTTTTCTGATTCTTCCGGAACTTCCTCTTCATTTTGAGCTGCTGTAAGTTCAGCAAGGTTAAGTTCCGGACCTGCTGCAGGTTGTTTTTTGTCATCCAGGCAGCTGCGAAGGAGTGTGTAATGATTTGCCGTAAATGAGAGAGCGCGAAGCGGTTCACCTACAAGTATTGCCCCGGCTGTATCGGCCCAGTTGAGTCCTGTTTTTATCCTGTACTCCTTATCTTCATAAAGCGCGTAATCGAAGGAGCTGAATCCAAGCTGGATGGAGTTCATCATCCATTCAAATATCGGGTTACCGGTCATTTTCGCCAGAAGGATGTTCAGCTCTCTGTCCATCTCCCCGATTTTTTCTGAGCTGGCGTCCCCGGATGATACATACCTGTAAAACTCATCAGCCCTGTTGTAGAGATTGTCTTTATCGTTTTTACTTCCTCTGGAAATTGCCAGCAGTATTATGGTTCTGTCCATGCTCTCCCGGAACTCTATCACTGATTCGGGAGATACTGAATACTGTTTCAGAAAAAGCGGCAGAGAGTCATTTATCCCTGCTTCAGGCAGCTGTTTAATAAAAGCTCCCCCCCTGGCACCTTTTTTTATTTCAACAAGGTTTTTCTGCTTTAATATCTGCATCGCCTCCCTGATTACGCCTCTCCCTGTTTTAAAAAGAAGCTGAAGCTGTCTTTCGCTTGGAAGCCGGCTGCCGGGTTTAATTTCCCCTGAAGTGATAGAGGCTTCAAGCTGGAGAGCTATATCTTCAACAGCTCTGCCGGGCTGAACCGGTTTAAAAAGTTTATCTATTTCCATACTGTTTCTCATAAAGGTATTACCATTAGCTTAAAATTATTATATTTAATCTGATAAATGTTAACAAAAATTATATAATGATTATTTATTTATCGTTAATGGTAGTACCATTACGTCTCGGGTGCGACCTTTTGTCAAGTAAAAAGGCTTTTCAGCGTAATTAGTTATTATAGAGCTGTTAAAAAAAAGAGTTTAAACCGGGCTTTTGATGCTGAGTCTGCGAATAATCAGTTAAATGCTTGATTAATAATCAGATACAGGGAATTAGATAGTCTCTGCGGCCTTCGGGCCGGATTTTGTGTTTTTCCGGACAATTCATGAATATTGCTAAACTCTCCATAACAAGACCGATCTTTATGGCCTGCATAGTAATTCTGATTATGGTTATGGGTGTAATCGGATTCGGCAGGTTAGGTGTTGATCTTTATCCGCCCATTGATTATCCCGTAATCTCTGTCAGAACCAGTTATCCCGGCACATCCCCTGAAGAGATTGAGAAGCTTATTACCAAGCCCCTTGAAGAACAGATAAGCACTATCGCAGGAATCAAACGTCTCTCCTCAAGGAATATGGAAGGGGTCTCTGTTGTTATCGCGGAATTTACATTTGAAACTGACATTAAGTACGCAGAGCAGAAAATGAGGGAGAAAGTTGATCTTGCGAGGAATAAGCTCCCCGATGATTTAGAGGATCAGCCTGTTGTGCGGCAGTTTGATCTTGACGACCTTCCTGTAATTACACTGGCCTTTGTCTCCGATTTATCAGCGGTAAAGATGTATGATATTGTAAATGAAAGGATTAAGCCCGTTTTCGAACAGGCGGAAGGTGTTGGCGAGGTTAAGATCACCGGCGGCACAAAGAGAGAGATCCGTGTTGACCTTGACAGGAATAAACTGAATGAACATCAGATCTCCGCGACTACTGTTGTTTCAAGGCTTCAGAATTCAGGTGTTAATGTCCCTGTTGGTGATTTTGAGGATAAAGACAGGATGACTGTTTTCAGAACAATCGGTGAATTCAAAACCCTGGATCAGTTAGGTAACACAGTGGTGCAGTTCTCCGGTGACTTCAATAATCCCACAACTCTTAACCGCCTGGGGAAAATCAGAGACGGAGCCGCTGATGAGGTAACAAAGGCCTTCCTTTATTACCCTGTAAAAAATAAAGGGGAACAGGCCGGGGGAGGAAAGAATAAATTTGATAAACCGGAGAAAGTGATCCGGTCATGCCTTATCCTCGATGTTTATAAGCAGTCAGGTGCCAATACCGTTGCTGTCGCAGAGGGTGTCATGAAAAGGATTGATACTGTAAACAGTATTATATCCAGGAGCGAAGGTAATTCAGAGCTGATATTCGTGTATGACATGGCCAAGTTCATCAGGAGGAATATTGATGACGTTAAGGAGACTATGTTTATCGGAATATTACTTGCGGTACTTGTTGTCTACCTTTTCCTGGGGAATATCAGGTCAACAATAATCACAGGTATTGCAATACCGAACTCGCTCCTTGGGGCTTTTGTTCTAATGTACTTCATGGGGTTCACCATAAACATGATGACGCTCCTTGCTCTGTCCCTCACAATAGGCCTCCTTGTTGATGATGCAATAGTTGTGCGCGAGAATATTTTCAGAAAAATTGAGGAGGGGCACCCTCCATTTAAAGCAGCGGAGATCGGTACAAAAGAGGTTATGCTTGCTGTAATTGCCACATCTCTTACGATTATTGCGGTGTTTCTTCCGATTGGTTTTCTGGAAGGGATCATGGGGCGCTTCTTCAAACAGTTCGGACTTACGGTTGTCTTTGCTATGATGATAAGTCTCTTTGACGCGCTAACAGTTGCGCCCCTGCTCAGCGCGTACTTTGCGGGGACAAAAGGTAAGGCTGAAAATATAGTAGTATCAACTTTCGACAGATTGCAGGTGTGGGTTGATCGCTTGTACGTGAAGACTGTCAGGTTTTCGATAGATCGTCCTGTTGTTATCATTATTATAACCTCTGCTGTTTTTATAACAAGCCTTGTGGCTTTCGGGGCAGTGAAGAAGACCTTTCAGCCCGATCCGGATGAGGGAGAGTATATGCTTAATATTGAGCTTTCTCCGGGAACATCCCTCGCCGGTACAAATGAAGTCGCACAGAAAATCGTTGAAAAACTGAAAACTATTCCTGAGCTGGATTTTATGACAATACAGGTGGGCACAGGGCAGGCAGGATATAACAGGGCTTCTATCGGTATATTCATGGTTCCGATGAAAGAGAGAAAAAGAACAACGGCTGAACTAAAAGATGTAATCAGGAATATGATGAAGGATTTTTCTTACGCAAAGCCATCAGTGGATAACTATACCCGCGGAGGGGGAATGGGTGGGAGAAGACCATATGTATTGATTATAAAAGGTGAAGATCTTGATGAACTCAATGAATACGCACTCAGGCTGATTGAAAAACTTAAAGAAGTACCGGACCTCACTGAAATAAAAACAAGTATAGAGCAGGGTGTACCTGAACTGCAGATAAAAATGGATGAAGCTCGAATGCTCATGGCTGGTGTTAATAACCGGACAGCAGGGAATGAGCTCCGCTACCACATAGAAGGGGCAGTTGCCGGAAGATTCAGGGAAAAGGGCCTTGAGTATGATATAAGGGTAAGGCTCCAGGAGAACCAGAGGGATCTCCGCAAAGCATTTAATGAAACACGTGTCCCCAATATGCAGAACAGGCTTGTACCTCTATCAGCAATAGCAAGGGCTGAATCTGCAGCGGGCCCCTCTGTTATAATCAGGCAGGATCGTGCCCGTGCTGTACAGATTACAGCGAACCTTGCCAGGGGCGGGGCAATAGGGAGCGCCATTGACAGGACGAAGGAGATTCTGAATAGAGAGCTTCCTCTCCCGGGTACTATGAGCTACGCCTTCAGAGGGCAGGCTGACAGCTATCAGGATATGGTGAAAAATATTGTTATGGCTTTTATTCTTTCTTTGATCTTTATCTACCTGGTGCTGGCGAGCCTTTATGAATCTTTTATAACTCCCTTTACGATTCTGCTGGCTCTGCCGCCGGCGTTGTCAGGGGCTTTCTTTTCACTATATGTGACAGGGAAGATGATGGATATATTCAGCATGATAGGTATTATTATGCTTCTGGGACTTGTGACAAAGAACTCGATACTTATGGTTGACTTCGCCATTGAAGGTGTAAGAGCCGGTTTGTCAAGGAGAGAGGCTATTGCAAAGGCCGGTCTTGTGAGACTCAGGCCGATACTGATGACCACTTTTGCAATGCTTGCAGGGACGCTTCCTGTCGCAATCGGGGCAGGTGAAGCGGCAAAATACAGGACAGGGATGGGGGTTGCTATCATGGGAGGACTGATGGTTTCCACCCTGATTACACTTATTGTTGTGCCTGCAGTATTTGAATATATTGATATATTCAGGGAGTATGTTGAACGTAGGTTCAGGCCTGAAGAGAAATGAGAGCTACACTCTGCTGCTGAAGTTTCTGTATTCTCTCTGCCCCAGGTAATCCACCATGATTCTTCCAGCCTTTTCGCTGTGAGTATCGCTGTTACTCGCGAGCTCTATGTACTGAACCTCCGGTATAAGTTCAATCAGTCTTTTCATGTTTCCGGTGGAATGCAGTTTATCGGATGTGGCGCCGAATATAAGGCATGGAGTTGTGATGTTTTTTATCCTGTTCAGTATAGAATAGTTTTTTAAGGCCAGAGCATTCGCTTTCAGTTTATACGGGTCCGCGAGATTAATGGTCTTTTCATACTTCTCTACCTGGGCACGTTCTTTCTTTTTATCGAGACGGAAATTGCGGAGATACCATTTGATTATTGGCCTTACTGCAAAGTACATTGCAGGGGGAATAAGGGGGATTATTGCTCCGAGAAATTTCGGGAACCTGAATTCCTCGTTGGGCCCCACAAGTATTGCGCATACAGGTTTTCTTTTCCCCGACGCGCAGAATTCAAGAATTGCTGAAGCTCCCAGTGAACTCCCTGTCAGAACAAATTTTTTATTTTCAGGGATTAGTTTGTCAACCAGGTTGCTTATATCCTCCCTTATCCTTTCCATGGTAAAACTGACTTTTGTTTTTTCCGGGAGGATGGATGACTGCTTCTCTCTTGATTCTATATAGAATGTTCTGTAGTCCGCAGTCAGTTCTTTCAGTACACCCTGCCAGCCGCTTATAAGGGAGATCCATCCTGCGATAAAAATAACAGAGGGTTTTTCACCGTCAGATTTACCGGGGTTGAAATCGATAACTTTCAAAGAGACTCCGTCAGTCATTGGAACCATATATTCACTGACTTTCGTGTTGCCGGATGTATATTCAGAATAATCCATTTTAGAAGTTCTCCGGGGCTATAATAAAAAAAGCAATAGGCTGTTCTCTTAAACTATAGCAGTTTACGATTGAATTAGAACATAATTTGTCATTCCGCTATCACTCCAGACGGAAAAGACATCGCCCTAATCATATAGTAATATGCTATATATTAAATATTTTCCCATGTAAAATATAAGTCAAGCTTTTTAGTGCGGTTTAAAGCTGTAGTTTTTATCCGCAATAGAAGGGGCATATTGATATTTTACAGGTATGTAATCTGGTATATAAAATATCTGTTTTAAAAATTTCACTCCTCAGCATTATTGTTATTCAATAATGATTTTTGAGGGATTTATAAATGATCAGCGGAAATTTTCGCATTCACCGTCAGCTTTCTGAACTCTACAGGGACCATGATGTATATATAACAGAGAATCCGGAGCTTTCATTTAATGATTTTGTATGTATATCACACCGCAATGGGAGGAAAAAGAAAAGAATATATGTATGGGTGCGGGTTATTGATGATTACTACAGAATGTTTTATAATACAACATCCGAGTGGCGTTTTAAAGGAGTAAGTCAGCATTTGATAACTGAAGGTGATGCAATAGTATTATGCAGGCATTACCGGAGGCTGTTGGGACTTGATGAGAACTCGCTTGCAGGCGTTGACCTTATGATAAAGAAATCCCGGAATCCTTTTAAAAAAATAAGGGCGCTTCTCAATGCGCCGGATTCCCTTGTAAGAACAACTACTTTTATAAGTATTATATCAGTATTTCTCGGAGTTGTGGCGCTTATTCTCGGTATAATAAGCCTGCACTGATTTTATAATGATAAATTCGAAGAGGCTTTATAATGCAGTGGCTCCATAATAATAGAGGAACCACTGCATCTTCTGCATATATGTTATTATACTTCAACAATCTTTGCGTCAGCAGCGTTTTTCTTTACTGATGCAATTCCGTTGGCGCATCCCGATTTTGCAGTATAAGATTCACCCTGACCGATAATTTCTCCATTAGCGGCCTTCAGCCTGAAACGGAATCCCCCTTTCTTATCCTCATAGGTTTCAAATGCTGTATCTTTCTGAGAATTTTTTTTAATAGATTCAATACCGGAGAGGCACGCATCCTTAGAGTTATAGGCTTCACCTGTCAGTATTATCTGACCATTACCGGCTTTCAGGCGATACCTGAATTTGCCCCCTTTATCTTTATACACTTCAAATTTACCTGCCACTTCAGCCCTCCTGTTATCTGGTGTTGTTAAGTCTTAATGAAGCATATTGGCAACTCCTTGTCAATTTTATTATGAAAAATAGCGGCTGCATACATAAATGCTGTTTAATTTCTGTGGGTGCGTTAAATATTTATCCTGTACTCCTATAGTGTATAATAATAAATTTGTGACTCTTCCGGTGTTATCTGTTATATTGATATCAGATTCATGAAGGAACCGGAAGCCTCTAATCCGGCATTATGGTAAAACAGGGGGCTGCTTTATGAAAATAAAATATCTTCTGATTATGTTTCTCCTTTTTTTCTCTCTTCCTCTTCTCTCTGAAGTCAGGATCAATTTTGATATGATTGTGGGAGTAAGGATGGGGCCTCTGGATGCATCTGTTGAGGGTGCGGCGCATTTCAGGGCTGACAGGGTGTTTGTCATTGAAGTGGAGTTCCCGGATGGTGTGGTGACAGAGAGAGGGACCTACAGTTATGATTCGGGGAGAGGTGAACTTCTGCTTGATTATAAAGGAAGAAAGGGTGTTATAAAATATAAAGTCCTCAGTTCAAACGGAAGAGTTAAACTCCTGATGGTAAATAAAGTTGCTGAAGCACCCCCCTTTACTCTTGAACTTATTTACGGCAGTGATGATTAACTCTGTGAAACTGCTGGACTTTTTTAATATCTCCTTTATTATTTGAGAAGATTATTAAAGGAGGAGTCATGAAGCCCGGATGTTTTTATACCATCATATATTTAATCCTTTTTTCTGCTGTAATCATTTTTTTCGCGGGATGTCCGCGCTCCATCGGCAAATGCACCTATGGAGAGAAACCGCCTCAGAAAGGTATTGTCACAGTTAAATCTGTCGAGACGATAAGGGAGAATAACAGGATTCTTTATCGTGTCAGAGTTGAAGGTTTTTTTAAAAGAGATTTTATCTTTGAAGAGAATGAATTTAACAATTGTTTCAGGGGCGCAGGTTATAAGACCGGCTCTGAAGTTGAGGGGAGCATACTTTCCGGCGGACCCTGTCCTCCGATGTATAATCTTGATATCTGCACGGGAAAATGAGAGTTCTGAATATATTTCATTTTTTCACTCCACGTATTCTGTCGTTTGCTGATCCGGGGCTCATGATTATATCAACTCCTGTATATGCGAGGACTCTGCGCAGCTCGCATATATGATTCTCCATCTTATCTCCCTGTTCAATTCAGCTAATGGGATTTCCTGACTACATTCCGGTCTATAACACTTTCCCCTATGATTTACTAAGTGTTTTTCTTATATGATTATGTAAGCGATTTACTTAATCTGCTTAACAGCAATAAAAACATCTATTTTTTATACACTTCGCCGCTTTTCTTTTATAAATTGAGTTATCATTTGCAGGATTTTTGATCATTCCTTCACGTTGACTGATTTTTCAGGAAGTTCGGGATGCATCAATATTCATTAGTGATGGTCTGTGCCGCGATGATTTCTGTTTTTTATGCGTAAGTTCCGGCATGACTGTCTTGAACAGTGGCATAATTTAAGCTGTGTAATCAGCGGATTGGTATTTATGGCATTACTGACATGTAAGAAAAACAGCCATTCCATACTGGTATCCTTTGAAGGTGATACCACTGTGCGGAGTATAGCAAAAATTAAAAACGGATTTATAAAACTTCTCCGTGAGCCGGTGAACCTTTACAGGATTGATGTTGCTACTATTACTGATACTGATTTCACATTTATTCAGCTCCTTATATCCTATCATTTTAAACTTAAATCAATAAACAGGGAACTTGTTCTTGTGAACTCTTCCGGAGAAACAGCATTCATGAAGACTGCTTTTATCTGCGGTATTGATGTCCGCAGTATATTGAGTTTTGAAGGGGGGGCAGATGGATGTTGAAGCGCTGAGAGATGTTTTCAGGGAGGAGGCTTCTGAACTGCTGTCCCAGATGGAGATGCCTCTTATTGAACTGGAGGGGAATCCCTCTGATAGTGAACTTATCAATACTGTATTCAGGGCTCTCCATACAATCAAGGGGTCAGGAAGCATGTGCGGGTACAAGGAGCTCGCGGGTTTTACACATGATCTGGAGAATTTATTTGACTGCATGAGGAAAGGGAGGTTCAGCGCTGATGAAAGGATCGTCCGGCTCTCCCTGAAAGCTAAGGACTGTATGAAGTTTCTCCTTGATGGTATTGATAATGAAGAACAGAAAGCATTGCGTGGTTCTATTCTTCAGGAGGTCAGGGATATAACAGGGGACATTTCCTGTGATGAAAAAAAGCATGAGGTAAAGGATACCCCGGAAGTTGTTCCTGCCGGAAGTTCTGATGAACCCGGAATCGATACAGTCAATGATTCAATAGAGAGATACAGGATTGTATTCATGCCCTCTCCGGACATTCTTTCACGGGGAATTAAGATTGAGCCTATGCTCTCTGAACTTTCAGCGCTTGGTGATTTTAAAGTACGTGTTGATATATCCTCAATCCCTGACTTTGATGATATGGAGCCTGAACAGTGCTACCTGAGCTGGGTCGTTGATCTTGAGACTTCAAAAGATGTTTTTGATATTAAGAATGTCTTCATGTTTACAGAGGATTACGCTGAGGTAGTAATAAAATACAGGGACGGATTTTTCCTCAATAATGCTTTTTTCCGGAATGAAGAGGAGAAAGAAGGGCTTGAAAAAAAGGTCTCTCCAATGCTTTCACTTATGGAGGGGAGATCTAAACAGGATGCCCGGCAGGAGAAGATCGCTTTTGACAGAAGACGTGCTGATACAACTTCAATCCGTGTCAAAAATGAAAAGCTCGATACACTGGTCAACCTCGTTGGTGAACTTGTTACACTTCAGGCGAGGCTAAACCAGGAATCCGCAGCGTCAAGACTCCCTGAATTTATATCTATAGCTGAAAATTTCGGCCGTCTCACCAATGAACTGCGGGACAACACCATGAGTATAAGGATGGTGCCTATATCGGAAACATTTAACAGCTTTCACAGGCTTGTGCATGATCTGTCAGGAACTCTCGGGAAAAAGATAAAGCTCATAACTACAGGGGGGGAGACAGAGCTGGACAAAAATGTTATTGAGGCTCTGCGTGACCCGCTGATGCACATTATCAGGAATTCATGCGATCATGGAATTGAAACCGTTGAAAAGAGAATTGAACAGGGTAAGGATGAAACAGGCCTTATACAGCTTGTTGCTGAGCATGCGGGGGCAAATGTAGTTATAAGGATTTCCGATGACGGAGGGGGGCTCAATAAAGAGAAGATTAAAACCCGTGCGATTGAAAGAGACCTGCTTCCTCAGGGAGAATATGATGACCGGCAGATATACAGCATGATCTTTGAACCGGGATTTTCAACTGCTGAAGTGACAACTGATATATCGGGCCGCGGTGTCGGCATGGATGTGGTAAAAAGGAACATCGAAAAACTGAGGGGCAGCATTGTTGTTGAGAGCGTTGAGGGTACCGGGACATCTATCAGTCTTACAATCCCGCTTACACTTGCCATTATTGACGGGTTCATGGTGGAACTTGGGGGTAGCCCCTATATTTTTAATCTTACTAATATAAGGGAATGCCTCGATTTTTCATCGTCAGTGGAGAGAGATGAGGGGAGCAATTTTATGATTAACCTCCGCGGTGATATTGTTCCCTGTATAGATTTAAGAAATGTTTTCGGATATGATGATAAAGAGGCTGCTTATCCTCAGGTAGTGATATCGGAGATAGCAGAAGAAAGATACGGTTTCCTCGTGGACAGGGTTATTGGTAAATACCAGACCGTTGTTAAACCGCTGGGTAGGGGGAGCCGGAATATTGATATGATAGCTGGAGCAACAATTCTTGGAGACGGGACAGTGGCGCTTATACTTGATGCTCACTGTATTGTGCGTTCCATGAGCGGTTCTGCTAAAGGGAATTTGCCTGAAAACATTATCAGGCAGTAAACAAAAAAGGAGTGTAATTATGAAACTCGGTGTCAGGGCAAAACTGTTGTCCACTTTTTTTATCTGTGCCTGTGTTACATTGATTGTAGGACTGGTTGGTATGTTCAGCACTTCCAGAATAGATGGTATGCTTAATAATTTATATACTAATAATCTGGAGGGTATAAGATTCGCTGAAGAGCTTGAGATTAAGGGGCTTTCTCTCAGGGTGAACATTCTGAAGCATATGACTGTTCCGACCCAGGAGGAGAAACTGAAGCATGAAAAAGCAATTGAAAGTATATATGCCTCCTTTGTCCAGGATGTTGAAAATTATAAGAAAATTGCGAAAAGCCAGAGAGAACGTGATTTAACAGTAATACTCAATGAATCAATTAATAAGTATATAGAGGCTGTAAATGAACTGCTCCCTTATTCAAGGAGAGGAAATATCGCAGAGGTAAACCGGATAGTAGATATTGCCGCACCGATATTTACAGAGAAAATTTCCCCATCTCTTAAAGAAATAATAAAATCCAATCAGCAGGAAGCATCTGCAGCATTCACAAACAGTCAGGCTGTTGTTAAACTTATTTCTATAATTATGGTTGTTTCAATAATTGCCGCCATAGCACTTTCAATAGCCATAGCGCTTATTCTGACAAAATCGATACTTAATGTTGTCAATTCAATTGAAGTGTCATCAAGCAACGTCAGTGCCGGGAGTGAACAGATATCCTCTTCATCAGAGGAACTTTCACAGGGCGCAAATGAACAGGCTGCAAGTGTTGAGGAGATATCATCAGCAGTTGAGGAGATGACAGCCACTATAAGGCAGAATGCGGATAATGCCGGTCAGACTGAACGTATAGCTTCAAAGAGTGCTACTGATGCAAGGGAGAGCGGAGAGGCGGTACGTCATACAGTTCAGGCTATGAAGAATATTGCGGAGAAGATTTCCATTATACAGGAGATTGCGAGGCAGACAAACCTCCTTTCACTCAATGCTTCAATCGAAGCGGCAAGGGCAGGTGAACATGGACGGGGATTCGCTGTTGTGGCAAGTGAAGTGCAGAAGCTGGCGGAGAGGAGCCAGGTGGCGGCTGCTGAGATAAGCGAGCTTTCAGGCTCAAGTGTAAGTATAGCAGAGAAAGCAGGTGAAATGCTTCAGAAGCTTGTTCCTGATATACAGAAGACCTCGGAGCTTGTTGCAGAGATTAATGCAGCCAGCGGAGAGCAGGCGAATGGGGCTCAGCAGATTAATACTGCTATACAGCAGCTGAACAGCGTGGTGCAGCAGAACGCATCAAGCGCGGAGGAGCTGGCAGCCACGGCAGAAGAGCTTTCCGCCCAGACTGTGCATATGCAGGAGGCTATTAACTTCCTTAAAACAGGATTAAAAACTCTTGAAACAACTGCTTCCATAAATTCCGGTGCGGCTTTCGCCAATTATCATAATCCGCATATAATTACACCTCATGTTGACCTGCATCATAAGGAACACCTTGCGTCAGCAAAAGGAAACGGCAATGGAAACGGAAACGGGAACGGCAAAAAAAAGAGTCCTGAACCTTTAATGCCTCTCGGCGGCGGCACAGGAAATGAAAATGGCGGGATTGTCCTTAATATGGGTGACGCTGAGGATTCAGAGTTCGAAAGAATAAACTAAAGGGGTGATCTTATGATGGAAGATGATTCAAGGGAAAGCGTACAGTATCTCTCATTCATGCTTGACGGTAAGTATTTCGCCTTTGATGTACTTAAAACAAGAGAAGTGCTTTCATACACAAAGATAACCCCCATCCCCTGTACACCGGCCTATATTGCAGGTGTACTTAATCTGCGGGGGAGTGTTGTAACTGTCATGGACTTCAGGCAGAAATTCGGTATGAGTGAATCAGCAATCACTGATGACAGCGCTATAATTATTGTTGAAGCCAATTACGAGGATGGCATGGCTGTCGTGGGCGCACTGGTTGATGCTGTTAAAGGGGTGCTCCGTTTTGAGAAAGATCAGATTGAGCCCCCTCCCAAGGTGGGTATGAGGCTCAGTGCTGATCTAATTAATGGCATAGGTAAACAGCCTGATGATTTTGTTGTTATACTTAATGTTGACAGGGTGTTTTCTGAGGATGATCTTTCGATAGCCAGAGAGCATTTTGAGGCGGGGGCAGGGGAGATGCTTCAGGGAGAGTCTGCGCAGGAGAGCGCTGCGGCTGCAGGATAACTTATAATTAAAAAGAGGCGGGCATATGGACGCGCTGGAAAATATAAAGATGACCGAGCGTGAAAGGATTGAGATAAGCTCCTTCATCGAAAGCGAGTTCGGAATAAAAATGCCCGCTGTCAAAAAAATTCTTCTTACCAGCAGGCTTTCGAAAAGGCTGAATCTGCTGGGATGTAAAAGCTATGCTGATTACTACCGTTTTATAAGATCTGCAAAGGGAGCGGATGAATTCCTTATATTCGCTGATCTTGTATCAACCCACGAAACAAGTTTTTTCAGGGAGTCACAGCATTTTGAACTTATGTTTTCCCGGGTTCTTCCTGACCTCTGCGGTACAGGGGGAGCCGGAATAAGACGCTCACTCCGGGTGCTAAGCGCCGCCTGTTCAACCGGGGAAGAGGCATATACTCTTGCCATAACCATCGAAGAGTTCAGAAGAAAAAGAAAACTCAGGTCATTCAATTACCGTATAACAGGCACGGATATATCCACCAAAGTGCTCTCTTCAGCTTCACGCGGGGTCTATGGTGAAGGGAGGGTGGGGAAGCTTCCTGATGAGTATATGAAAAAATATTTCATGAGAGGGAAAAACGAAAAGAGGGAACTGGTGAGGGTTGTCCCGGAACTTCGTGCCAATGCTGAATTTATGCATATGAATCTTATGGATAAATCATATCCCTTCCGTGAGAATTTTGATATTATATTCTGCAGAAATGCGCTGATCTATTTTGACAGGGAGAATCAGAAAGAGATTATCAGGAAACTTACGTCTCACCTCTCCAGAAACGGATACCTGTTTATCGGGCATTCAGAAACAATGGCAGGTTATGACCTCCCTCTAAGGTGTGTTGAACCTACAGTATACAGGAGGATATAATTATGAGCTTAAGTGCAGGGCTGAAAAAACATTATTTCCTTCACCCGGGACAGATTATTGTTACTGCTGACGAAAATCCCATTGTCACTGTACTGGGGTCATGCGTAGCACTTACAGTTTATTCTCCGGAGCGGAGAATCGGCGGAATATTTCATGCGCTCCTCCCCGAATATATTGAAAAAAACCGTGTTATAAAAAATTCACCGCCGGTTTCACCGGATCCCGATTATGTTGATTATTCATTCTATTATATTAAAAACAGAATGTCTGATCTCGGCATAGATATTACACGGACGAGGCTTATGCTTTTCGGGGGAGGGGATGTTCTTCAGTCTCTCACCACCGGGAAATCCGCTTCAGTTGGAAAAAAGAATATTGAAATGATAAAAAACATTATTGAAAAAGAGAAGCTGAAGATTTCTGCCGAGGACACCGGCGGTACAAAGGCAAGAAAAATTGTTTTTCACCCGGGCAGCGGTAAGACATTTCTTGAATATATTGAATGTGATAATCCTGAAGCCGGAGGTCGGGGCAATGGAAAAGAAAATAGGGGTACTAATCGTAGATGATTCCGCTGTTGTGCGGCAGACAATAAGCGGACTTCTTTCTGATGAAAGGGACATCGAAGTAATAGCAACAGCTTCTGATCCGTACTGTGCTGCTGAAAAGATTGCAGAGAAAGTCCCTGATGTAATCATCCTTGATATAGAGATGCCCCGTATGGACGGCCTGACCTTTCTTCAGAAGATCATGACACAGCACCCGATACCTGTTATAATCTGCTCAAGCCTTGCTGATGACGGATCAGATTCAGCAGTTAAAGCTCTTTCAAGCGGAGCTGTTGATATAATAACCAAGCCCAAAATGGGTACCAGACAGTTTCTTGAGGAGTCCCGAATAAGAATCACAGATACAATCAGGGCAGCGTCATCAGCCAGGTTGAAAAAAATGAATCCCGCAATGGCAATTGAAGCAACGCCTAAATACACCGCTGATGTAATCATGCCAAAAGTAAAAAAAAGTGTACTTACCGAGACTACAGATAAAGTCGTCGTAGTAGGTGCTTCAACAGGGGGAACTGAAGCGCTGCGTGAATTTCTTATAGATCTCCCTCTTGATACTGCCGGAGTTGTTATTGTACAGCACATGCCTGAAAATTTTACCAGGGCCTTTGCTGAACGGCTTGATTCCCTTTGCAGTATAAGTGTGAAGGAAGCTAAAAATGGAGATACTGTTCTTCGCGGACAGGCGCTCATCGCTCCGGGC
The DNA here is from genome assembly GCA_036821145.1 of Spirochaetota bacterium. Classification (GTDB taxonomy): domain Bacteria; phylum Spirochaetota; class UBA4802; order UBA4802; family UBA5550; genus UBA5550. The sequence continues at coordinate 530 of DAISJZ010000042.1, read as the reverse complement.
AACATGCATACCCTGCTTAAAAGAAGCGGCGCGCAGTACTATGTTGAAGTGAAGGACGGGCCCCTTGTAACAAGACACAGGCCGTCAGTTGATGTGCTCTTCAGATCCACCGCGTACTATGCCGGTAAAAACGCAATAGGTGTTATCATGACAGGTATGGGGGATGACGGTTCAAAAGGGATGAAGGAGATGAAGGAAGCCGGTGCTTACAATATCGCCCAGGATGAGGAGTCCTGCGTTGTTTTCGGTATGCCGAAAGAGGCGATAAAGCTCAATGCTATTGACAAAGTGCTGCCTCTTTCGCAGATAGCAAAGGCTGTGTATAGTGCTTCGAAGGTATGAAGTGATGGAGTATTGTCCTGCCGTGAATAATATTCTGATCTTATATTAATTCCATGCTCTCTATTATTTAACAGCCCCCGCACCCCCGGAGGGGCAAGGCTCTATAAAGTATGGCTTTAAGCTATTTTTATCAGATAGATTCATCCTTTAAAGGCATGTATTACTGTTTTTCTTTGCCCCCTTCGGGG
>DAISJZ010000041.1:0-25861 GCA_036821145.1 Spirochaetota bacterium | reverse complement strand
TGATCCTGAAACCGCATATAAACTCCCTCAGGAGAGAATTTGTTATTGAATTATATATATAATATGAATAATTGAATTCAGCAGTGTCAACCGGCTTTTCAGTTATACTAATAATTATTCAATGAGTTTATATGCAGATAATAAAAGAACAACTTAAAAAAATATATCACTTCCTGCTTCTCCTTGTGCTTCTTTATTCGGTTAACCTTGGTTTTAATATGTTATATGACTGGGGCGGGGTGTCGGTTATTGTCAGAGTCTATATAATGGTGCTCTCCTGTTATATTATATATAATTTTTCGCAACTTGACGCCGGGGAGCTCCGTGAAGAGTATAAAAAGGATTACGGCAGAATGGGGGTTTTCTATCTTTTCCTGGTTATCCGGATATTTCCCTTTCTTTTTATCTATCTGATGACAGTAATATTTACACTCATCAATTATGTGCAAAGTCACGGTTGGCCTGTTGAAACTATTTTAAAGTTAATGGATGGAAGATATTCGAATACAGTAATATACGCTCTCATTCTCTTTGTTGTTCTGAGACTTAAAATAAGACCTGGTATATCCATTCCTGTTTTTATAGCTGCGGCAATTTTTTATTTTTATACGGATAAACTGTTATACAGGCTCTTTGACCCTGGCGTCGGGGTATCATTTATTAAACTTTTTAAATTTGTGATATTCTATTTTATACTTTTGTACGGCTATTCAAAGCAGACACTGAAGGTTTTTTATACGGTAATAACAGCGGCATCCGCCGGAGTTGTTACCTTCACAGTTCTTGTCACTGTTTATTTTGCTATCTTCTTTTTTTCGGCTCCCGGAGGAAAGATATATTCAAATACCGCTGAAACACTTTTAAAATACGGATTCTATAGCGTATTTTATCCTTATGAAAAATCTATTGAAGAACAGAATAGTGTCCAGTATGTGTCAGATCTGATCCGTTTTTCGGATAAATCAGGGAGAGAGATAACTTTTACTGCTGAAAAGTGGGAAAAAATTATAGTGATGTCTGGAGCCAGGGATGCAGAAAAAATATTCAGGCATCTATACAGAAAAAGAATTATGCTGAACTATGAAATTATTTCGGAATACGCAGTTCGCCAGTCAACTGTTAATCCTGATTTTTTAACGGCCGGGATCTATTTTAAAAAGTATTTTGCTCTTTATTATTCAGAAAACAGTGAAGACTTTTTTTCTATTTATAAAAGAGGAGATTTTGAAATCAGAAAATGGATAATTGATCTCCTCGGTTATGTTCACGATTATGATGCGATTATTTTTCTGATTAACAGGCTGACAGATCCTGACAGAAAAATTTCAGAAAAAGCATATGAATCTCTCAGGCAGTTAACAAAACTTGATCCTGCTCACGCAAAGTCAAAGGAGATTCATGATCTCGATGTCGTTGACAGGTTCAGGGAATATGCGGAGAAAATCAGAAAACGTTAAGCTCTTCGAAATAGGCGCAGTGCCTGCTCACAGGGCATTCCCTGCATTCAGGGTTCCTTGCTTTGCAAATAGTTCTACCATGCCTGATAAAAATCAGATGTGTGTCGCGCCACAATTCACGAGGTATAATGCTGCATAAATTCTTCTCCACAATGTCCGGATTTTCGGATTCAGTATAACCAAGCCTCCTGGCTATCCTTCCAACATGAGTATCTACCGCAAGTCCCGGGATGCCGAATCCGATTGACAGTATAACATTAGCGGATTTTCTTCCCACACCCGGGAGAGTTAAGAGGTTTTCCATATCTCCAGGCAGTTTTCCGTTAAATACTGATGTTACAATTCCTGCGAGCTTTACAATATTTTTGGCCTTTGCGTGATAGAAGCCTGTGCTTTTTATTATTTTCTCCACATCAGTTAATCGGGCTTTGGCCAGACTTCCGAAGTCAGGATATTTTAAAAAGAGTTTACCTGTCACAGAGTTTACCTGCCTGTCAGTTGTCTGTGCAGACAGAACAACAGCAACCGTTAATTCATAGGTATTGCTGAAATTAAGGTCTGCTTTCACCTCGCCATAAAAACTGCTTAGAATTTTCAGTATCTGCTCTGAATCTGATGGAGTCATCCTGTTAACCGCCAGCCAGTTCTTTTATTACAACTGAAGCATGCTCAAGTGCTTTGCCTCTATGGCTTATACTGTTTTTTATATCCAGTGTAAGTTCTGCCATGGTCCGTCCGTACTCCGGAAGATAAAAAATCGGGTCATACCCGAAACCTTTATCTCCGCAGGGTACAAGGGCAATCCGTCCTTCGCATAAACCTTCGGATAAAAACTCCCTGCCGTCCGGCAGCGCTATGGCTATGGAGCATACAAAGCGGGCGCTCCTTTCGTAATCCGGAACTCCTTTCATTTTATCAAGAACCAGAAGATACCTGTCACGATCAGTCAGGCCTTCCCCGCCATATCTTGCGGAAAAAACACCCGGTTCCCCGTTGAGAGCATCAATTACAAGGCCTGAATCATCCGCAAGAGAAGGTAGGCCGGTGAAATCCCGTATAACACGGGCTTTTTTTATAGCGTTTCCGCTGAAAGTATCAGCGTCTTCAATGATTTCAGGTATATTTTTAAAATCTGATAGTGATAAAATTTCAAGGTGTTCTGTTTCCGAAAATTTTTCTTTTATCTCAAGAATTTTATTCCTGTTTCCGGTTGCAATGACAAGCTTCATAATTCTCCTGATTATATAATGGTATATTTTATAATTTGTTTATTGATGATTGCGCTTGAATTAGTTATTATAAATAAGAGATTTATTAATAATCCGAAAATTTCATTTCTATGTTTTTCGTATACTGGGGATAATTGGCAATAAAAAAATGATTAAAATTAAAAATCAGAATTTAAGGAATGTAGCTTACTGGGTAGTTAAAATATTTATCCCTAATCTTATACTTGCGCTTTATGTTTTAGGCCTGCTTGCTTTCAGGGAGGATATTGATAAATCCACTTATATTTTTCTTGTAGCGGGGATGCTTACCTATTTTGTTACCAGGTTGTATTTTTATTACTACAGGGTTGGCTTTTTTCTCTGGAACAATCTGAGAAATCTGCGCCAGATTATCAATGAATTTAAAAAAGGAAAGTTCGTTCTGAATGAATCAGACATAGTTGTATCTGACAAAATATCTCAGGTGCTGCAGGAACTTCTGGTTGTGGGTAAGCAATTCGATTCCATCGTCACATCTCAGAGTGATGAGCTTAAAAAATTTCATGAAATATACAGCCATATTATCTGTTCCATAAATTCTCATTTCGTAGTTATAGACAGGGACGAGAATGTAATCTACGCCAATGAGGGTTTTTGTAAGAAATTTAATGTTGAGGCAGACAGGGTAATAGGTAAAGGTCTTAATTCGCTTTTCTATTTTGTAAATACCCGGCTTAAAATGGGGATCAGCCAGGTGATGAAAGAGAAAGGGGGGGATTCCGTTGTTCTTAAAAATGTCCACCTGATGTCGATACACAGGAAATCCATTATTTCTGATTTAAAGATTTCATATATGACTGTTAATGAAGAACCCCAGGTTGTAATTATTATAGATGATATAACGGACAGGTTCAGCAAGGATTACCATGCATCCATTTTGACTCATCTTTCAGAGACAATGGGGGAGGAGGCTGAGACCGAAACAACATTCTATAATATCCTTGTTGGAGTAACATCGGGTTCCGGCCTTGGATTCAACAGGGCTATGCTTTTCATGGTTAATGATGACATTCTTGAGGGGAAGATGGCTGTAGGTCCTGATTCGTTTGACGAAGCAATTGAGATCTGGAATTCCCTCTCATCAACTGACACAGACATCACGGTTCAGTACCCCATTGAAATTAAAAGGGGCACTCTTCTTAAAAAAGTTCAAAGCTACAGCGCCGGTTTAAACGATGACAATATTTTTACATGGTCTCTAAAAAACAAGGAACGTGTTCATATAAAAAATGCATGGAGTGATGACAGGCTTGATGAAGAAATGCGTAAATTTATGGAGGTTGATGAATTTGTTGTTATGCCCATGATCTCTTTTAACAAGGTAATCGGAATTATTGTTGCTGACAATAAGTATAATATGACAGGAATTTCATCACAAAGTATCGACCTTCTTTCAATATTCTCCTTCCAGGCTGCATTTCTTATTGAGAATTATCTTAACCTTATAGAAATCAAGAAGGAGATGAAGAAGCTTGAAGAGCGCCAGGAGGCCATTGTCGAATCTGAAAAAATGGCGGCTGTGGGGAGGATTGCGTCGCATATCGCGCATGAAATAAGAAATCCCCTCGTTACTATGGGCGGTTATGCGAAGAGGATACTTAAACATTCATCTGACGGCAGTCCGGATTTAAAAAAGATTACAAAGTCTGCGGATATTATTCTGAAGGAGTCAGAACGGCTTGAAAAAATTCTCTCTAATGTGATGGATTTCACCAAACCTTCGAAATATATCAAGGAATTCAATGATATAAACCATATAATCAGGGATACATACAGGCTGCTGAAAAATGTTCTCCTTGAAAAGAATATTAAAGTGAAAATGGACCTTGATGAAACACTCCCCAATGTGAAATCGGATTTTAACCAGATGAAACAGGTGCTTCTGAACCTTTTTCAGAACGCCATTGACGCTACACCTGCGGGGGGGGTGATCCATATTCTCACGGAAAGTGATGAAACTGATATTTATGTAAGATTTTTAGATTCAGGAAGCGGAATTGAGGCGGATGACCCTGATGTTATTTTCGAGCCTTTTTTTACTACAAAAATTACAGGTGTAGGCCTGGGACTTGCAAATGTTAAAAAAATTATTAAAGATCACAGGGGAAAGATCTGGGCCTTTAACCGGGAGGAGGGGGGAGCTGAATTCGTAATTAAAATACCGCTTCCAGCATCAGAAACAAAAGTTATAAATATTAAAGAAAATATCTGATAAAAATTTGTTATTTTCAGGTGAAATACTTATTTTAAAAAAAAATAATCCGGGTTATAATTATGCCGAAAATTTTAATTGTTGAAGACGAAGAGAACCTTCGGGAATTATATGCTGAAGATCTTGAAGAATCAGGTTATGATGTTGATAAAGCCATTAACGGCAAGGAGGCTATGGATCTTGTCAGGAAAGGGGATTTTGATCTTGTAATTATGGATATAAGGATGCCTGAGATGGACGGCATTGAGACTCTCGGGAAGATTATTACTATGGAGAAAAAACTCCCGGTAATTATCTATACCGCATATTCAAATTATAAAAGCAATTTCATGACATGGACAGCTGATGCCTACCTGACAAAATCGTCAAATCTTGATGAACTTAAAAACAAGATAAGGGAGCTTCTTGCCCTGAAAAAGGTTCAGGGGTAGAAAGTACACCTTGATGTATCAGATTCCCACACAGTGACAGAATCGACAGCAATATCCTGCCCGGTTCTGTCGAGTTCCTCCTGTGCCCGCTTTGCTATATAGCCCGCTATATTTTCTGAACTGGGATTAATTCTATCAAAAGGTTCAACTTCATTCACATTTTTATGATCGAGATCTCCGCAGATTTTTTTAAGTATCACTTTAAGATCATGAAAATCAATAAGTAAACCTATCTCATTAAGCTTCTCCCCTTTAACGCTCATAACAACTTTCCAGTTATGGCCGTGAATATTCTCGCATTTTCCTTTGTATCCTCTGAGCTGATGAGCAGATGCAAAGTGATCTTCTATTGTCAGTATGTACATTTTTTTCTCCGTAGGCGTATAATATAAAAATAATAATCACCACGGAGTCACGGAGCTTGCAGAGGAAAAATAATATAGAGTTTATGTAAAATTGGAATAATTTTAAAACTCCACATTTTCCGTCTTCTCTGTGCCTCCAGCGAATCGGGTGGTGATATATTTATGTATGATAAAATAGATACAAAATAACAGATTAAGTTACTGTTATATAAATGCACCAAGCGATTTTGAAATTTTATCAATCTCCTTTTTTGTCAGGGTCGGGTAAATCGGCAGTGAAAAAAGCTTTTTTGAAAGCCTGTCAGCATTGGGATAGTCAAAGCCTTTAAACCCGAGAAGTTCATGATTCGGATGAGTTACAACCCTGTCCAGCTCAATGCCGTTTTTCTTCCAGTATTTTTCCACCCTGTCGGATGGCGCATCAAATATCAGCGGGAAGGTCTGGTATGCCGATGATTCACTGTACGGCAGCAGCGGTTTGTGTGATGTTATGCGGGCTGACTCGTAATATTTCAGCGCAATCTCTCTTCTGCGTCTTATAAAATCTTTCAGTTTTGCAGCCTGTGAAAGCCCCATTGCCCCCTGGAGGTCAGTCATTGTAAAATCGAAGTTTATCCCTTCACTGCTCCCTCCCCGGAGGTCTCTCATTGATGAAAAATACTTGGAGTTATTAGTCAGAACAACTCCGCCGTTACCGGTTGTGATCATCATCGATGGAGCGAAAGATGCAACAGCAAAAGAACCGGCGTTACCCGCAGGTTTTTCATTATATTCAGTTCCGATAGAATGGGATATATCTATAATAAGAGGAATATTTATGTCATTCAATTCCTCTATGTCAAAATGGAAACCCAGCATATCTCCTATAATAACAGCTTTTGTTTTGTCCGTAATCTTCTCTTTAATAGCCGCTCCTGACGGGAATAATGAATTATTATCTGAATCAGCAAGTACCGGTTTCCCTCCTGTAAGAAGAATTGCGCTTAGCGGTGCACTGCTGAAAAATGAAGGAAGAATGATTTCGTCATCGCCCTGGATTTCAAGGGCTTTTAATATCAGAATATAACACGATACCAGTGAATTAACAGCAAGGGGGTACTTTATTCCAGTTATGTCTGATAGAACAGATTCAAAATTTTTAACTGTGCTCCCTGTTGTAAGTTCGTCATGTATCATGCAGTCAAGAACACCCTCAAGCTCTTTTCTGGTTATCGTGGGTTTACTCGATACGATTTTCATTTATTCCTCGTTGTTAGTTTTCTGAAGTAACTGGTATTCTGAGAGATTCAGGTATACAAAAGGTTATTTAAGTGATTATTTACAGAGGTCAAGGATTTTTGCGACATAAAAAGAAAATTAGAATAAAGGACCCGGCTGATTAATCCGATATAATAAACAGGTGTTTGTATATTCGGAGGTACTATAAATGAAAAAAGCGCTGAAAGGAACCGCGATCTCTCTTATAGCCATTTTTATTTTCATGATTCTCCCGGGTTGTACTCCGGGAAAAGCTCAGACAAGGGGGAACGATTATAAAGGGAGTTTTGAAACAGAAGAATTTGAAGCGTTTGATAACGGCGGAAGTGTGAATGATGATGAAATTCCACCCTACAGGGAAACCCGTAAAGTCTCAAATTCAGGCAGGGAAAACCAGTCAGGCAAAGAATATGATAATAATATTGCCAGGATAAAAAAGAATTACGACAGGCAGAATAACTCCGGTGAAGGATATAATAATGCCAGAGGCGCATCATATCGTGAGACAGATTCATACGATGGCAGGGATTATAATAGCAGGGAAGATACAGATTATGCTGATGCCGGTGTCGATTCTGAAGCATTTTATCAGAAGGGAGTCGCGTCATGGTACGGACGGGAATTTCACGGCAGGGCCACAGCATCCGGTGAAAAATTCGATATGAATAATATGACTGCTGCACACAAGACTCTCCCTTTCGGAACGATAGTTGAAGTGAAAAATCTTGATAATGGCAAAGCTGTGCGCCTTAAGATTAATGATCGGGGCCCGTACAGAGGGAACAGGATTATTGATGTGTCATATGGTGCTGCGCGACATCTCGATATGGTAAGGAGCGGAGAGGCTAAAGTCGGTATAAGTGTAATTAAAATGGGGAGCAGTAATGCCGCCGCAGGATCCGGTTATAGTTCGAAATATATTGAACCGGTTTCGGATGAAGAGTATCCTGTACGCAGGGTAAAGAGTGAAGGAGCATATAATTATTCTGATGCAGGTGATATCAAGCTACAGGCCGGTGCATTCTATTCACGGAAAAATGCTGAAAATCTTAAATCAAGAATTGAAGGGATAACAGATAAACCTGTAAGAATTGTTCAGGATGGAGAGTTCTTCAAGGTGAGAGTTGAAGACATAAGAAGTAAGAGCGAGATGTACAGGGTGAAGGATTCTTTAAGCGGGGATAATATATCTTCTTTTTCTGTTGAATAAAAAGTTCCATTTCAGCAATGGGCTGCAGCCCATTGCTGAAATAAATAATTTTACACGTTATTTAATATTCTCCCTCAGTTTCCCAAGGAACTTAACCATCTCATCATAATCCCTGTCTTTAATTATGTGAGTAAGGTATGAAAGCTGCTGGTTTATACTTTCGATCTGCTTCAGTGTATAAGGATTGAACAGAATTTCCGAAAGAAGGTAATCATCCTCGGAAAGAAGACCCCGGGCAATATCCATGTGTTTCCTGAAGGTTGTACCGGGGGCATCAATTTTATTCATGCAAGCGGCGAATACAAGTGATGAAGCGAATGGAGTAGATAGAGAATAGGCTGTTATCCTGTCATGTTCAGCGAATGAGTATTCATAAATATTAAGTTTTACCCTTTGAAAAAGATCATTGAAAAATTTTTTTCCCTCCTCATCGGATTCTTTTATAATAATCGCATTCTCTGTACTGAGGTTCCGCACATTGCCGAAAGTCGGTCCGAACATCGGGTGTGTGGAAACAAATCTTCTTCCGGTTTTTTTATAAAAATCTGCAAGGCCGTTTTTAACTGATGCGATATCAGAAATTATACAATGTTCGGAGATCAATGGCATTACCTGGTTAAAGACCTCCTCTGTTTTCTGAAGATTTACGCAGTTGATAAGAAGATCAGGGTTAAAATCATTTACTTCATCAAGTTTCATGAAACGTTTTATGTTAATAAAATGTTTCAGATTTGCAGGGTTGATATCGAAAACTGCAACGTCATGATCAAAGCAAAGTTCTTCAACAAGCCAGCTCCCCATTTTCCCTGCGCCAATAATAAAAATTTTCATTAAATCTCTCCTTTCAAAATATCATCAGTTATAAATCTTTCACAGTAGCAGCCCAAGAGCTTAAGATCTGACGTAGCTTCGGCTGCAAGTTCAAGGGCCTCTTTTATTACAGGGTCTTTGTCAGACCCGTCGAAATCAAGGAAGAATGAATAATGTCCCGGTTCTGTTGGAATAGATTCAATCCTGGTGAGGTTGATCCCTCTCTTCGCAAAGATTTCAAGAGTGCTGAACAGGGTGCCGGATTTATGTTCCGTTGTAAAAGTAATAGAACATTTATTTCCTGAATTCTCAATGTTGTCTTTGGCAAGAATCAGGAAGCGGGTGCGATTAATATCTGAATCTTCAACATTTTCTTTCAGTATTTCCAGGCTGTAAAGTTCCGCAGCAAGCCTCCCTGCAATACAGGCTATGGTGCGCGGTTTTTTCTCAGTGAGCATTCTGGCCGCTCCCGCTGTATCGTAATACGGCACTGGAATCAGGTTGTTCCTCGAAAGAAATCTTCTGCATTGAGAGAGTGCCTGGGAATGCGAGTATACTTCGCGTATCTCCCTGTGATCTGTGCCGGGTAGCATCATGAGACTGTGGTGAATCGGCATGTCCACTGCACCGACAATGTAAAGTTCAGTGTTTATCAGGAGTTCGTTAACAGGGCCCACAATACCTCCCAATGTGTTTTCAACAGGGACTACTCCGTAATCAAACATTCCTGAATTTACACCTTCAAATACTCCGTTGAAAGTGGTGCAGGGGATAGTGAGAAGGTCGCGGTTCCATCGCCTGGCCGCCTCTTCGCTGTACGCACCATGTTCCCCCTGGAATCCTATAACCTGATAATCTCTTGACTGAAGATCCTTGCTCCATGAAATAATAAGCTTATAAAGCGATTCGGTAAAAGAGGGCTCCAGCAGAAGATTAGGAGTATGTTTTATTTTATCGATTATCTCTCTCTCCCGTGACGGATCTTCAATGCTTGTCTTGAATTTATTCGCAAGCAGAGCCTGCTCCATCCTGTCATTAAGAAGTTTGAGAATTTTGGAATCGATCTGGTCTATCGTGTTTCTTATCTCTTCAAGTTTCATATCTATGCTCCGATTAAATATATGCTTTATTTATAAGATACATGTCTGCGGAAACGATTGCAGCGCATGCCTCGAATACTACCGGTGTGCGGAGGGCAATACATGCGTCATGCCTCCCGCGTATTTCAAGGGGTTCAGCCGAACCGCTTGAATAATTCAGTGTCTGCTGTACCTGGCTGATGCTGGGGGTCGGTTTAACAGCTACTCTGAATACTATTTCATTACCGTTTGTTATTCCGCCGTTTAGACCGCCGGCATTATTTGTGGCAGTTCTGCCGTCGGGGGATATTATCATATCATTGTTTTCGCTCCCTTTCATTTTCGCGGAGGAGAACCCTGCTCCGAACTCAATTCCTTTTACAGCCGGGATTGAAAATATAAAGTGACTCAATACTGATTCAAAGGAGTTGAAAAAAGGTTCGCCAAGCCCGCACTGCAGGCCGGAAATTTTAACCTGTATAATTCCGCCAAGAGAATCTCCGTTTTTAACAGCTTCATCAAGGAGTGATGAGTAATCGGTTTTTCCGCCTATCTCGAGTATCTCTGATGATATCTGCATCGCGGGAACTATTTTTTTTGCAAGAGCTCCTGCGGCCACTACTGCAAGGGTAACTCTGCCGGAAAAATGCCCGCCGCCCCTGTAATCATTGAATCCGTGATATTTTTTCAACGCGGTGAAATCCGCATGACCGGGGCGGGGGTGTGTTCTTAATGACTCATAATCCCCGGAACGCGTATTGCTGTTCCTGAATATTATGGTCATTGGCGCGCCTGTTGTGCGGCCGTTAAACAAACCGCTGAGAATCTCCGGTATATCAGACTCAATTCTCGGGGTTGTCCCCGGCGCACCCGCCTTTCTCCTTGCGATATCATTTTCCATATCCGCTTCAGAGAATTCAATCCCCGGGGGTATTCCATCAATTGAAACTCCAATTGCCGGGCCGTGAGATTCTCCGAAAACAGATACTCTGAATAGCGTTCCAAAACTGTTCATTTGACAGTTACCCCCAGTTTCACTATATGATCAAAAAACTCATTATATGACTTACTGACGCATTCAGCCCCGTTTATTGCGACAGGAGAATCCGCCCCAAGTGCTGCCACAGCGCACATCATTGCAATTCTGTGGTCTCCGTGTGATTCAACCTCCGCTCCACGAATCTGTGAGTTATTAATCACCATGCAGTCATGATGAAGGGCAACTTTTGCTCCGAGTTTTTCCATTTCGGTTTTTATAGTGACACCCCTGTCACTCTCCTTGTGTTTAAGCCTCTCTGCTCCGTGTATGACGGTTTCACCTTTACAGTAAACTGCGAGAGCTGCAAGCGGGGGGAACAGATCCGGGCATTCGGATGCGTCGAACTCAAACCCTTTAAGCTGACTTTTTCTGATTCGAATTGTGTCTGAGGATATTGTTATATCAGCTCCGGCTTTACGGAGTGCTGTGACAATACCCCTGTCCGGCTGGGCTGAATCAGTGCTGACCCCGCTGACAGAAATATCGCCTGCGATGGCGCCTGCGCAGAGGAGAAATGCCGCTCCGCTCCAGTCACCTTCAATGTCAATTATTCCGGGAATAAACTTCTGGTTCCCTTTTATCAGGAATTCACTGTATCCACGGTTATCAATTTCAACAGAAAACTTTTTAAGTATATTAATTGTCAGATCAATATATTCCCTGCTTTTGAGGTTTCTGACTTTAAGTAACGAATCTTTTTCACATAAAGGGAGAGCCATGAGTAATCCTGTGAGAAACTGTGAACTCATGCTGCCGTCAATTTCTGTTGCCCCTCCCAGAAGCCTGCCGGATATTTTAATAGGCAGTTTACCGTTACTGGAAGATATAAAAGCCCCAAGTTCCCGCAGAGGTTCTTCTATGGCGGATACCGGCCTTTCAGCAAGAGATTTTTCCCCTGTCATTGTCAGTTCCTTACCGGTAAGAGCTGCAACCGGGGTGAACATCCTTATGCAGAGTCCGGATTCTCCGCAGTTTAAATTTCCGGTAACAGGTTTCAGCCCGCCGCTGATTAACACGCAGTCAGATTTTTTTCTGATTTTTGCGCCAAGTCCCTCTGCGACGCGCATTGCTGCAAGAGAATCATCGCAGAATGTCGGGTTCACGAGCAGACTTTCACCCTCTGCAAGTAATGCTGCTGCGATACTGCGCTGCATCGCGCTCTTTGATGCAGGGGCGGCAATGCTCCCTCCTATGTCAGAGGGATAAACGTATTTCTTCATGTATCAGCTCCATAATCTGTTCGGGGGAGCCCTCAGAGATTACAAGGGTTCCGTATAAAGAAGCGTAAAGATGTTTACGCTTTTCAAAAAGCTCCATCAGCTGTCCGGGACTTTCCATATTATTAAGCAGAGGCCGTGTCCCGTCATTCCCCCGCTTCAGGGTCTCTTCCATAGATGTATAAAGCCAGAAGGGGACAGTCTCTTCTGCGAGAAAGTCTCTGTTTATCTCTTTTAGTACAGCACCTCCGCCGCAGGAGATTACAAGTTTTTTCCTTCCTTTGAAAGAAAGGAGAGTGTCAGATTCCATATCCCGGAATTTCTCTTCGCCGTAATTTTTGAAAATATCAGCGATACTCATTGATTGTTTCATTTCTATAATTTCATCAGTATCAGCGAATTCATATCCCAATTTATCAGCCAGCATCCGGCCGGCGCTGCTCTTTCCGGTTGCCATGAATCCTGTAAACGAGATAATACTTTTATCTGAAACGGCGCGTTCAAGCGCGGAAGAAAGTATCTCTTTATCAGGGAGAAATCCGAGAAAATGTCTGCATGCATGAATACCCTGATGTATAAGCCACTCTTCACCGCCGATAAATGCTGCTCCTGCCTTTTCTACTGCGGCATTGTAATGAGATTTCTTATATCCTGCGTCAAAAAACAGCGAGTTACTTCTGATCCCTGAAATATCAAGTGCTCCGATTTCATAAGGTATAGTGTTGATTATTATATCCGCCTGTTTTATCTGGTAAGGGAGAAATTCAAGTTTTTCAAACTCAGCGCCTGTTTTTAATGCGGCAGCATTTCCCTGTTCCTCGAATTTATTCAGTATAATAACTTCAGCGCCTTTCTGTTTAAGGCCGTATGCTGCGGCAATCCCCGCACCGCCCGCTCCCAGTATCAGGCATCTCTTTCCGGCAATTTTACCAACTCTTTTTTCTATGGGTTCTGTAACACCATAATGGTCTGTATTGTACCCGGTAAGGGTTCCGTCGCTCTGTGTAATTGTGTTAACTGCACCAATAGATTCAGCGTCATCCGATACAGTATTCAGAAAAGGGATAACTTTTTCTTTAAATGGCGCAGTAATATTCATCCCGTTAAAACCAAGCTCATTTATAAGCCGTACAGCTTCTGCTGCGTTCTTTACTGCGCACCTGACATAGGCTCCGTTCAATCCAGAGTTGAGGAATATCTCCCTGAACATCTGCGGGCTTCTGCTGTGAAGCACCGGGTCCCCTGCAACGCCCAGTAAAATGTTGTCTCCCCTGTCCACTATGAGTTCCTTATCATATCAATAATCTGTTTTAACTTTGCCGCATCTATCTGTCCGGGTGCGGTCTCTCTTGCGGCATCCAGCGACGCATAAGTGAAAGGAGCTCCCAGAAGAGAAGCGGCTATCCGTGTGATTTTCCCTTCTTTCCCCATACCTATTGAAATCACAGGCTTCCCGAGTGAATACAGAGAGAGGAGTCTCGCCGCGTCACTCATGCTGTTTGCCTGGCAGGCAATTTTAGCCAAGTCAGCTCCACCTTCAAAACACCATGTGATAAGCTGCTCAAGTTCACGCATAACGGGTGTTTTTTTATAATCGTGGTAAGAAACTATAGTCTTGCATCCGGTAATTGCCGCAGTTTCCTTAAGTTCGTTTTTGTATGCATCATTATTCTCGACTTCAATATCAATGTATGACGCTCCGTGCTTAATAGCAGCCTTGAGTATGTTAATCCTCTTTTCATCATCAATACCGTCAACGGGCCTGAATGTGGCCACTGTTTTACCTGAAGTGAATATTTTTTCAAGATCGCTGTCAGAAAACTTTATTCTGTCAAGGCGTACCTCGGAAATTTCATGCTCCCTTATTATCCTGCATGCTTCATCTGCTGTTACGTCAGCGATACTGACACAAATCATATGCCACCCCCATCTCCTGATAAAACACCGTATAATATATCGGAGAGGTCGGCGAAATCTACGGTTTTGATAAATGGTTCGCCATGTCCCCTGAGTAAAACAAAATTTACGCTATGGTATTCCCTCTTCTTGTCAGATTCAACAGCGTCCATAATCGCAGGAATATCATCTTTATTTAAAATATCATTTATGCAGCATGGAAGTCCGAAAAATGAGAGCAAAGCTTTAATCTCGTCGGCGGCAGCTTTATCAGCATCTCCGGTAGAAACAGAAATATCAAGAGCAGCGCCGATCCCTGCTGCTATGGCAAATCCATGCTTTATTCCTTTAACTTTTTCTATCGCGTGCCCCACGGTATGTCCCAGATTCAGCACTCTCCTTAAATCATTCTCCTTCTCATCAGCTTCAACAACAGCGGCTTTATATTTAACGCATCTGTATACAGCTTCAGAAACAGAATCAGTATCCATTGATAAAATTTTTTCTTTATTAGCCTGAATGAATTCGTAAAGCCCGTTATTTTCGAGGCATGCTGTTTTAACAAGCTCGGCTATTCCATTTATGTATTCCTCGCGAGGGAGCGTCTCAAGCATTCTATGATCGCAGATAACAAATTCAGGCTGTGAAAAAACTCCCGCCATGTTTTTTGTCATGTCAACATTAACGCCGTTTTTTCCTCCGACACTCGCGTCGACCTGTGAAAGCAGCGAGGTGGAAACAAACCCGAACTTAATCCCTCTCATGAAAATTGAAGCAGCGAATCCTGCGATATCCGATACAATTCCCCCTCCTATCCCCAGAAGAAATGTATTCCGTGTGCACCTGAGTTCAATCATTCTCCGCATGATATATTCTATGGTGGAAAGGTTTTTAATCTCCTCCCCGGTACCGATTTCAATGACAGGATAATCATCAAACATGGCAGAGTAGTGCCTGAGGATGTTGCCATCTGTTATAATCACACTGTTCTCAGGACCGGTAAACCGTCTGATTGCGGATAAACTCTCACCTGCATAAACAGTGGAAATCCTGTTTTCAAGAGTGATCTTAATCTCTCTCAAATTAATCCTCCAGTCCTTCCGGCGGATAGATCGATTCATCCATAAATTTTTTAAGCTTCAGAACCTTTGCTGTCAAATCCGCGAACTGCTGAGGTGTAAGCTGCTGTTCAGCGTCACTGAGCGCCTCTTTGGGATTAATATGTACTTCTATAAGGAGACCGTCAGCCCCTGCCGCAACAGCAGCTAAACTCATTGGCTCAATGAGGCTCAATTTTCCCACTCCGTGTGAAGGGTCAACCATCACAGGAAGGTGAGTAAGCTCCTTGATCGCAGGCACAATACTTAAGTCCAGTGTATTCCTCGTGTAAGTTTCAAATGTCCTTATCCCCCTCTCGCAGAGAATTACGTTGGGGTTCCCCTCGGCAAGAATATATTCAGCGCAGTTGAGCCATTCCCTCAGTGTTGAGTACATTCCCCGCTTTAATAAAACAGGTTTGTTGGATTTCCCGACCTCTTTCAGCAGAGAGAAGTTCTGCATATTTCTCGCGCCAATCTGAAGTATGTCAGCATACTCGCAGACCCATGAGACGTCACGCGGGTCTATAACTTCTGTCACAATAGGAAGCCCGGTTTTAATCTTGGCTTTTTCAAGTATTTTCAGTCCCTTCAGCCCGAGCCCCTGGAAATCGTAGGGTGAAGTTCTTGGTTTAAAAGCTCCTCCCCTGAGCATATTTCCGCCGCCTTTTTTCACAGCTTCCGCGGTGAGAAGGGTCTGCTCTTCAGTTTCAACGCTGCATGGCCCCCCCACAATAATGAAATCCTTCCCGATTTCACAATTTCCGACTTTAAAAGTACTTCTTTTACTTAAATCTTCAGATTTGACAAGCTTGAGATTCTTCATCTTATTTAACTCCTTCATCGAAGCAGATTTACCTAAAAAAAAAGACCCTTTGAGTTTCATCAAAGGGTCTTTTTATATATACCTGGATAAAACTCGCGTCACACTACTGAATAGTTACCATAAAAGTAAAAATAAAAATAACCAAAGCAGAAAGACTTCGGTTCTGTGAGCGCGAAAGCTGCGTTTGCAGTATTTTTCATCAAGTTTTTCATAGGTTTTATTTCAATTAATGTAGCAAATACAGCCGACTCTCTGGTCTGTCAAATATTTTTTTCAGAAAAGAGAAAAAATTTAAACAATAATCTCTCCGGTCATTCCGCGAAGCCCTTCGGCAATGTCATTAAGTATCCTTGTGGATTCATTTATTCTCCTTGAAATATTCACGATTTCCCCTGCCTGCAAAGCAATATCCGATGTAGTGTGGCTCGATTCCTCTGTTGCTCTCTTTTGTTCAGTTGTTGATGATTCAATGGATTTACTGAAATTATGAACTCTGTCATTGAGATTTCTTATGGTTTTTATTGTAATATCAATATCACCGATTTTATCAACTGCCACATCAATCTGTTCTTTTATCATACGAATTGATTCATGCAGTTTATCAGTCAGAGATGATGAATCCCCTATAAACATTGAGCTTTCATCAATAAGCTTTGTGCTTTCGTTAATTATTCTTTCAATTTCTTTCGAGTTTCTTGTTGTTTCATCTGCAAGCTTTGAAATCTGTTCAGCAACTATTGCAAAACCTCTCCCCGCTGTTCCGGCCCGCGCTGCTTCAATTGAAGCATTCAGGGATAGCAGGTTAACATTGTCTGCAATATCATTGATAAGCTGTATAAAATTAGACATTTCCCTGCTTTTTTTCTGAACAGTGGAAAACCTGTCTTTTGTTGTTTCAATCTGGGAAAAAGATTTTTCAGAGAAGGATAGAACTTCGCCTAATGATTTCTGCACCTGTATTGAATCGCTCTGCAGCGAATCGTTCACCATTTTCAGATCATTAATGGCTTCCACTGTTATATCCATCTCTTCGCAAAGGGAACGGGATGTGCTGCTTACCGCATCGGCGTCATTTGTCAGTGTATCCAGAGAAACAGTTATCTGCTTAAGGGCCGCAGCCTGATTCTCTGAGATATCATTCATACTTGTGGAGATCTCCTCCTGCTCTGAAGCATGTTTTTTCATTAACATGATCGAATTGAGTACTGATCTGGCCATCTCTTTGAGGGTGGTAATATTTTCCAGTGATTCATTATGCTTTGCAACTGTAAGCTTCAGCAGGTGACGCGCGGCAGAAGCCCCGGTTGTGGCCCCCAGTCCCACCATGCAGTAGACAATATACCGGACTATAAGATTGCTTGCAGGACCGCCGGGGATGAGTTCAGGCCTGTATATAAAAGATACGGTCTGTGCTGCTAATACAAGTATGAGGCTGTAGATGCACAACCAGGGATTGAAATAAAAGATACTGAGGGTAAGAGCAATGTAGTTTGCGGCAAAAAGTTCAGGCGCACCGAAAAAAGCTGTCTGAAAAATCATAAGACTTATAAAAATTGAGGTGAGCGTAACATATCCGGAAAATATTGTGCCTGGTCTCTTTCGTATCAGAAGTTCTGAAAAAATGAGAATCACTGAAATAACAGCAATTTCAACTGCTATCGCTGAATATGTAAGATATTGAGAGCCTTTACCTGAAAATTTTATCAGGGTAACGGATATATTGGCTATAACCATGATAGAGAGAAAAGCCTTAAGCATTCTTCTGTTGTTTTTATGCATTATTTCTGAGAAGATCGAAGACTTTGTTAATTTTGAGTCATTGATGATATTTACCGGCCCCTGGTTCATCTGGCCCTCCGGATACTGAAAGTTTTAAGCAACAGCTTGCCGCCAGCCCGTACTTTAATCGGGTAAAATTATTTATGCGGAGAATATAGAGAGAAATATCAACGGATTCAAGAAAATGTTAAAAAACAGAAGCCGGTTTAAAAGGCAGAAGAATACATTTTTATTAAAACATCGCAGATAAATTAATGTATTAATATTGAAGTTTTATATTAAATAAAAGAGAAATGTCTATTACAGCTTGACATTATCTTCCTATAAATATAATTTACTAATGTTCTGCTCACTGAGGGGAGGGAAATTATCCGGCCGCATTAATAAATTATTTCCGGTTTGGCACAAAATCAGCTTAAAACTGTAAAATTAATTGTTGACATGGAAAGGGCGCTTTCTATGATTTTATCCTGATTTTTCCCTTAAATTGCATATAAACGCCTACGTAGCTCAGTCGGTAGAGCATTTGCATGGTAAGCAAAAGGTCACCAGTTCGATTCTGGTCGTAGGCTAATTATGTTTTTAAATGAAATCTTTTCCCTGTCTTGCATTAAAAATGCTTGACTGGACAGGGGCAAATATTAGTTTGCTCTTGGTTTACTATATATAAGTGTGGGGTATTTATATGCGAGATGTGGTATTACTTATCTGTCAGGAGTGCAAGAATAAGAATTATTCTTTTACTAAGAATAAAAAAGGGCAGTCCGGAAAACTTGAAATCAAGAAATATTGCAAATTTGACAGAAGACATACTGTTCATAAAGAAACTAAGGCTTAAGAGTTACCCCCATTGGTTGCTAAAATAAAAAATTGGATACAGTTTTTCAAGGATTCAAGGGAGGAGCTTCGTAAAGTAACCTGGCCCGACAGGGATGAGGTTACGAGCTTTACCGTGGTTGTTGTGGTTGCCCTTGTTATTTTTTCCATATTTTTATGGCTGGTTGACACCGGTCTTATGGCCCTTATCAGGGTGGTGATGAACTAATTATGGCAAAAAGATGGTATATAATCCATACTTATTCCGGCCACGAGAATAAAGTAAAGGCAACCCTTGAAAAAAAAGTAGAGAATCTTGGTCTCACTGAGGAGATTATAGATGTAAAGATCCCCACTGTTGAGGTGCAGGAGGTCAAGGACGGCCAGAAGAAGACCAAGTCAAGGAAGGTTTTCCCCGGGTATGTTCTTGTTAGAATGGAACTTAATGATCACACCTGGAGTGTTGTTAAAGGTGTTCCGGGAGTCACAAATTTTGTGGGCGCTTACGGCTCGAATAAGCCTAAACCATTAAGTGATAATGAAGTTGCGTCTCTTTTTGATTCTCTTGGCGGAGAACAGAAAACCGGAGAAAAAGCTTCGATAAATGTGGATTTTGTTATCGGAGAGCATGTAAAAGTAACAGATGGACCATTCAGTAATTTTACAGGTATTGTAGAAGAGGTTTATCCGGATAAAGGGCGCCTTAAAGTAAGAGTTGAGATATTCGGAAGGGGTACCCCGGTTGACCTTGATTTCCTTCAGGTAGGGAAGATATAATATTTTAATTTTTTATAATCGGGTAGAGGGTGTACCTCTGGAAAATCCCGCAAGCACAGCATTGAATTATTTTAAACATCGATTCATTGCTGGAGTGAGACCCTGTTTCACGAACAATAATTTTGAGTTATCGATATAGGATAGAGAAATGGCACCGAAAAAGAAAAAAGTAATGAAGATGATTAAGCTGCAGATTACAGGCGGACAGGCAAACCCGGCTCCTCCTGTGGGTCCCGCACTTGGTCAGGCAGGCGTCAATATAATGGATTTCTGCAAGAATTTTAATGAAAGAACAAAAGAGCACATGGGTACAATTATCCCTGTTGTTATTACTGTCTATGAAGACAGGTCATATACTTTCATTACAAAGACACCACCGGCGTCTGTTCTTATTATGAAAAGTCTCAAACTTGCAAAAGGCTCAAGTGAACCGAATAAGACCAAGGCTGGCAAAATAACAAGGAAGCAGCTTGAAGAGATAGCTCAGATCAAGATGCCTGACCTTAATGCCAATGATATAAATGCTGCTGCAAATATTATCGGCGGAACTGCCAGATCCATGGGAGTTGAGGTTGTTGACTGACAACAACCGGCAATGCTAATAGAGGTATAAGGAATGAAAAGAGGAAAAAAGATTACTGAGGCGCGCGCGAAGGTGGATAAAACAGTCCTCCATGGCGTTGAGGAAGCTATTAAGCTTATGAAAGAGCTGAAATGGGCTGGATTTGACGAGTCTATTGATATGTCTATTAAAATAGTACACAAAAGTATGCAGAACATCAGGGGATCTGCGGTATTGCCGGCTGGTACAGGTAAAACCAAAAAAGTTCTCGTAATATGTAAAGGCGACAAACAGAAAGAAGCTCTTGAAGCTGGCGCTGATTATGTCGGAGCTGAAGATGTAATAGAGAAGATTAAAGAGGGCTGGATTGACTTCCAGGCTGTTGTTGCAACTCCTGACATGATGAAAGAGGTTGGTAAACTGGGAGCTACTCTCGGAAGAAAAGGCCTTATGCCGAAGCCTAAATCAGGCACTGTAACTGATAATGTGAAAGAGATTATAAAAGAACTAAAAGGGGGACGTGTTGAATACCGTGCTGATAAAACCGGTGTTGTTCACATGCTGATTGGTAAAGTCTCCTTTGATACTGATGCAATCTCTTCAAATATAAAAGCTTTTTATAACCAGATTATGAAAGATAAACCTTCAGATGCGAAAGGTAACTATATCAAATCTGTTTATATAAGTTCTACTATGGGTCCTGGTATAAAAATCAATCACAAGGGGATCGAAAGATAATGGTTAAGCAATATAAAGTAGATGAAGTAGCTGAACTCAAAGCAAGGCTTCAGGAAAAAGGGAATGTTATCCTTACAGACTATTCAGGTGTAAAGGTAAATGATATTGCTGTTCTCAGACGTCAGCTTGCTGAGAAAGGTGCAAAATATAAGGTTGTAAAAAACAATCTTTTCAGAAGAGCTCTTGAAGAATCAGGCTATAAGAATATAGATGAATACCTCAAAGGACCAATCGGTGTTGCATTTGCCGGTGAACAGGTTGGCGAGGTGGCAAAAGTGCTCAAGGAGTTTGCAGATAAGAATGATAAATTTTCATTCTTTGCAGGTATTCTTGAAAATACAGTTTACGGGAAAGACCAGATTCGAAAAGTAGCTGATCTCCCGTCGAAAGAGGTTCTCCTTTCACAGACTATGTCTATGATAAACGGTCCTGCAAGATCTATTGCGACCGGTATGAACCAGATTATGGCTTCTCTTGCAAGAGGGATAAAGGCTGTAGCAGAGGCAAACAATAATTAATTAGATTTAATTATTAAAATATAAGTGGTTTAGGTTTAGTTCCATATATAAGCGTTAGCGTATTTACGGATCAATGCCTACGCCCTTTATAGGTTTTTGCGGCAAAGACCGCATTAACTTGAAGTAATTCACTAAGTATAAAGGAGTAAAAAATGGCAAAATTAAGTATTGAAGAACTTCTCGATGCTATCGGAAGTCTGACACTTGTTGAAGCTGCTGAACTCGTAAAAGCAATGGAAGACAAATTCGGCATTTCTGCTGCTGCACCTGTTGCTGTTGCTGCGGGTCCTGCTGCTGCCGCTGCTGAAGTTGAAGAGCAGACAGAATTTGATGTTATCCTCACAGGTTTCGGCGATCAGAAAGTCGGCGTAATCAAGGTTGTTCGTGAGATAACAGGTCTTGGTCTTAAAGAGGCAAAAGAGCTTGTTGAAGCTGGCGGAAAAGCGGTTAAAGAAAAAGTTTCTAAAACCGAAGCTGAAGCAATCAAAAAGCAGCTCGTTGATGCCGGTGCAACTGTTGACGTGAAGTAATTTATAATAATAGATTATTTTGAATAACAGAAGACTGTCCTTCAATTTTGTATTTTCCATCAATAGGTTTGATCTGTTGGGTCAAACCTATTGGTGTTAATTATGCTTGATATTTTTACTCTTATTTCAAATTTATGTTTTTTTCATATGTCCACAGTGATTACTTTATCAATGAAATTTTATATCCTTAAATAAAATAAAGGTTAAGGTTTATATAGATGCAAGAGTCAAGAAAAGTCGTTAATTTCGGTAGAATCAAATCTAAAATTGACCTGCCAAATCTGATTGAAATCCAGCTAACTTCCTATGAATGGTTTCTTCAGTCCAGGACTTCCAAAAAGAAGCCGCAGGGTCTGCAAGCCGTTTTTGAAGAGATATTTCCTATAGAGAGCCCCCATGATGATGTTGTGCTTGAATTTGTAAATTATGAGATAGGGGATCCGAAATACTCCGAGTATGAATGTAAGGAGAGAGATGTAACTTTTGCCGCACCTCTTAAAGCCACGATCAGGCTTATAAGAAAGGACAGCATGGAGGTAAGGGAACAGTCCGTATATATGGGGGACATTCCGCTTATGACCGAAAGGGGGACTTTTATCATTAATGGAGCGGAAAGGGTTGTCGTAAACCAGCTTCACAGATCCCCCGGTATTTTCTTCTTTTATGAGGAAGATGAGCGTGTCTATAACTCAAGGGTAATCCCTGACAGAGGGTCATGGCTGGAATTTGAAATGGATTCAAAGGGCTATATAGTCGGGCGAATCGACAGAAAAAAGAAATTTCCGGTCACTCTCCTTATCAAAGCTCTTGGCTGCGAAACGAATGAAGAGATTATTAAGCTTTTCTACAATGTTTCAAAACAGAAACTTAAGGGTGAAGAGGATTATGAAGCTCTAAACGGGAGACGCGTTGCTTCTGACGTAATAAGCAAATCTTCCGGAGAAGTAATAATCGAGGCATCTGAAAGGATAAACATAGATATAATTGACAGGCTTAAAGAAGAAAAGGTGGCAGATGTTGAGCTTATTGAATTTCCTAATAATAAGGAGGATGCTTATCTCTGCGCAACATTCCAGACTGAGCCTGAATTTATAAAGAAAAATCTCCGCGTTGAAGCGGATCATGATTATACCGCATCTGAAATAGCACTGCTTGCTCTTCACGCGATAATGAGACCCGGCGAACCTACAAACCTGGATAACGCGAAATCTGAACTTGACAGGCTCTTTTTTAATCCGAGGAGTTATAGTCTCAGTTCAGTAGGGCGCTATAAAATCAACAGTAAATTCGGATTTGATACTGAGAGTGAGACTCTGTCAAAAGATGATATAATTCACACTGTAAAATATATACTCTTTCTAATCGCAGAAGCGGATGGATATGAATATGATTATACAGGTAAAAGCGGAAAGAAAGAGAAAAAGTATGTTTATACTATCGTTGACGATATAGACCATCTCGGGAACAGAAGGGTAAGGTCGGTCGGCGAGCTTATTATGAACCAGATAAAAGTGGGCTTCCAGAGAATGGAGCGTGTTATAAAGGAGAGAATGACAATTCAGGATCTTGATGTTATTACTCCCCAGGCTTTAATAAGCATTAAGCCAATAACAGCCGTTATAAATGAATTTTTCGGATCCAGCCAGCTTTCACAGTTCATGGATCAGACAAATCCCCTTGCGGAGCTTACTCATAAAAGACGCCTCAACGCCCTGGGGCCTGGCGGTCTTTCCCGCGAAAGGGCGGGCTTTGAAGTCCGTGACGTTCACCCCTCTCATTATGGAAGGATGTGTCCTATCGAAACTCCTGAGGGACCGAACATCGGTCTTATCGTTTCGCTCAGTACATTCGGAAGAATCAATGATTATGGTTTTCTTGAAACTCCTTACAGGTATGTCGAGAAAGGTGTTGTAACAGATAAGATCGAGTATCTTACTGCTAATATTGAAGATAATTATTCAATCGCCCAGGCAAATGCCGAGCTTGATGACAAAGGTAACTTTATAAAAGCTCTTATTCCCTGCCGGAACAGAGGTAACTTCCCGTACAAGAAACCGAAAGAGATCCAGTATATGGACGTTGCTCCTGATCAGGTGTTCTCTGTTTCAACATGCCTCATTCCATTTCTTGAGCATGATGACGCTAACAGGGCGCTTATGGGCTCCAACATGCAGCGTCAGGCAGTTCCTCTCCTTACTGAAGAGGCCCCTCTTGTGGGAACAGGTATGGAGGCATCAGCTGCATATGATTCCGGTGTCCTTGTAATAGCAAAACGGGGCGGAGAGGTTATCTTCTCCGATGGAAGTATTGTTAGAATTAAGACATCCAATGGTGAGGTTGATGAATATCCTCTTCAGAAGTTCAAGAGAACAAACCAGGGTACATGTTTTAATCAGAAGCCTATTGTTAAGGGCGGGCAGAAGATTAAGGCCGGCGATGTACTTGCCGATGGCCCTGCAACTGATAACGGAAGGCTTGCTCTTGGTAAAAATATCCTCGTGGCTTTCATGCCGTGGATGGGATATAACTTTGAGGATGCTATTATCCTGTCAGAGCGACTTGTTATAGAAGATGTTTATACATCAGTTCATATAGAACAGTTTGAAGTTGAGGCAAGGGAAACTAAACTCGGGCGTGAAATGATTACGCGTGATATCCCGAACCTTAATGATAAAGCATTCAGGGATCTTGATGCTGACGGTGTTGTTCGAGTCGGAGCATTTGTTCAGCCTGATGATATTCTTGTTGGTAAGGTTACTCCGAAAGGTGAACAGGATCTTACTCCTGAATATAAACTTCTTTATTCAATTTTCGGAGAAAAAGCCCGCGAAGTTAGAGATACATCTCTCAGGGTGCCGAATGGTGTAGAGGGGATTGTCGTAGATGTAAAAAGATTTTCAAGGGAGAACGGTGATGAACTGGCTCCCGGAGTTGAAGAACTTGTTAAAGTATATATTGCCGATAAGAGAAAGATTTCTACCGGTGATAAAATGGCGGGACGCCACGGGAACAAGGGTGTTATTTCAAAAATATGTCCGGTTCAGGATATGCCGTATCTTCCTGATGGAACTTCAGTTGATGTTGTTCTTAATCCTCTTGGTGTTCCTTCGAGGATGAACCTTGGCCAGCTCCTTGAAACTGAACTTGGCTGGGCAGCGCATGATCTTAATGTTCTCATGGAAACACCGATCTTTGACGGCGCGACAGAGGAGGATATAAAGGAGAGCCTCAAGAAAGCGGGTCTCCCTGAAACTTCAAAATCTGTGCTTTTCGACGGAAGAAACGGCCAGCCTTTTGAAGGGGAGGTAATGGTGGGCTATGTATACATGCTGAAACTTGCCCACATGGTTGATGACAAGATTCACGCAAGATCAACCGGTCCATACTCTCTTGTTACACAGCAGCCTCTCGGCGGTAAAGCTCAGTTTGGCGGTCAGCGGCTTGGAGAGATGGAGGTCTGGGCATTGGAAGCTTACGGTGCTGCTTACACACTCCAGGAGCTTCTTACAGTTAAGTCAGATGATATGCTTGGAAGGGCCAGAATATATGAAGCCATTGTTAAAGGGATAAATACTACATCACCTGGTATACCTGAATCTTTTAACGTTCTTATCCAGGAACTTCGCGGCCTTGCTCTTGATGTAAGGATCTATGACGATAACGGAACCGAGATAAGTCTTTCTGAATGGAGTGAGGGCTTCAGTAAACCAAAAAGAAAGATTCATATCGAAACTCTTGAAAACGAAGATTATAATGATTAATTAGTGTGCCCGGAAACGGGTGCATGGGTGATATATTAAATTTACTGTTTAAGGATAAATCATGAGGGACTTTAACGATTTCAGTTCTATTCAGATTAAGCTTGCTTCACCTGATATGATCAGGGACTGGTCTTACGGCGAGGTTAAAAAGCCTGAAACAATTAACTACAGGACTCTGAAACCGGAACGGGACGGTCTTTTCTGTGAAAGAACATT